>JADGOV010000104.1 GCA_017882785.1 Frankiaceae bacterium | reverse complement strand
CGGGTCTCGCTGTCGTTTCTCGTCGATGAGCTGGTGATCCGGCGCGGCGGGGTGGCCGCCAACATCTGTTTCGGCATGGCGGCACTCGGACTGCGGCCGGTTCTGGTGGGCGCCGTGGGCGCGGACTTCGACGACTACCGGTCGTGGCTCGACCGGCACGGAGTGGATACGGAGTCGGTGCACGTCAGCGAGCTGCGGCACACGGCGCGGTTCGTCTGTACAACGGACACCGAGGCCAACCAGATTGCCTCCTTCTACGCCGGCGCGATGGCCGAGGCGCGCCAGATCGAGCTGGGTCCGGTGGCTGAGCGGGTCGGTGGCCTTGATCTCGTCGTCGTCAGCCCCAACGATCCGGCCGCGATGCTGCGACACACCGAGGAATGCCGGGAACGCGGCATCCCCTTCGCCGCGGACCCGTCCCAGCAACTGGCCAGCATGCAGGGGCCGGAGATCTGGCACCTGGTGGAGGGCGCGCGCTACCTGCTCTGCAACGACTACGAGGCGGGGCTCATCGAGAGCAAGACCGGGTGCAGCACCGGGGACCTGATCGCCGCCGTGGAGTGCTGGGTCGTCACCAGGGGAGCCGAGGGCTGCTCCTTGTACCGCTCTGGGCAGCCGCCCCTGCAGGTGCGGACCGTGCCGGAGACCGTCAAGGCGGACCCGACCGGGGTCGGTGACGGGTTCCGGGCCGGTTTCCTCACCGGCATCGCGTGGGGCCTGCCACTGGAGCGCTCGGCCCAGGTGGGGTGCCTGTTGGCCACCCACGTGTTGGAGACAGTCGGCACCCAGGAGTATGCACTCGCCCCCGACTCCTTCCGCCGCCGCTTCGCGGACGCTTACGGCGCCGAGGCGGCTGCGGAGGTCGCCGCCCACTTCCAGGCCGCGGCGGTCTGACCGCCGGCCAACACCCCGGCGCCCGCCCTGCTGCACCAACGTCGGCCCGGCGGGTTACTCTGTGCCTCGCCGAGACAGCCGCTTCCAGAGGAGTGCAGTGCGACGCTCGACCCACTGCGGGGCCAGCCTGAACGGCGGCTCTCGCAGCCTCAGGTCCACGCCGTGGCGGCGCGCCCTGCTGCTGCTTCCCCTGATCGTCCTGCTCAGCGGATGCGACAAGGACAAGGCCCTGCGGTTCGGCTTCCCCGAGCCGGTGACCCAGCAGGGCCATCGCATCCTCTCGCTGTGGACCGGGGCCTTCTGGGCGGCCCTCGTGGTCGGGGTCTTCGTCTATGCGCTCATCCTGTGGGCTTGCTTCCGGTTCCGTCGGCGGGGCAGCCGGGTTCCGCGGCAGGTGCACTACAACGTGCCGATCGAAGCACTCTACGTAGCGCTGCCCTTTGTGATCATTGGGGTGCTGTTCTACTACACCGCCAGGGACGAAACTTATGTCGACAAGCTGACGAAGAATCCGGATGTCCGGATCGGGGTGGTCGGCTTCCAGTGGAACTGGCAGTTCAACTACCCGGATGAGAAGCTGCAGGTGACCGGACGTCCCGGCCAGATTCCCACCCTGGTCCTGCCGGTGGACAAGCGGATCCTGTTCATCGAAACATCACCGGACGTGATCCACTCGTTCTGGGTGCCCGACTTCCTCTTCAAGCGGGACGTCGTTCCCGGCCGGGCCAACCGTTTCGAGGTGCGCACGGACAAGACCGGCACCTTCGACGGTCGGTGCGCTGAACTGTGCGGCGTGTACCACTCCAGGATGTTGTTCACCGTGAAGATTGTGCCGGAGAACGAGTACAAGCGCTTCCTGATCACCGCGAAGGCCCAAGCGGCCGCGGGCAAGAGCGACATCTACTCGACGACGTCCGGTGGCACAGCCACCGCGGCAGTAACCGCGGGGAGCCCCCATTGACTCAGGTACTCGAGCCGCAGCTGGTCACGACCGGTCGGCGCATCCACGTCGAGCCGGGCAGCCGGATCTGGCGTTGGATCACCACCACGGACCACAAGGTCATCGGCTACCTGTACATGATCACGTCGTTCGTGTTCTTCCTGGCGGCCGGCCTGATGGCGGAGCTCATGCGGACCGAGCTGGCCCGACCGGGGATGCAGTTCCTGTCCGAGGAGCAGTACAACCAGCTGTTCACCATGCATGGCACGATCATGCTGCTCTTCTTCGCGACCCCGCTGTTCGCCGGCTTCACCAACTTCGTCATGCCACTGCAGATCGGCGCGCCGGACGTCGCCTTCCCGCGGCTGAACGCCCTGTCCTACTGGCTGTACTTCTTCGGCGGCCTGGTCGTGATGGGCGGGTTCCTCACCCCGGGCGGCGCGGCTGACTTCGGCTGGTTCGCCTACACCCCGCTCTCGGATGTGGTGCATTCTCCGGGTGCCGGATCGGATCTGTGGATCATCGGCGTGGCGCTGAGTGGATTCGGCACCATCCTGGGTTCGGTCAACTTCATCACGACGGTGTTCACGCTGCGGGCACCCGGTATGACCATGTTCCGGATGCCAATCTTCACCTGGAACGTGTTCGTCACCTCACTCCTGGCAATCTTGATCTTCCCGGTGCTGGCGGCGGCGGCGTTCGCACTGCTGGCGGACCGGAGGTTCGGCGCCCACATCTACGACCCGGCGAACGGTGGGCCGATTCTCTGGCAACACCTGTTCTGGTTCTTCGGCCATCCAGAGGTCTATGTCGTCGCCTTACCCTTCTTCGGGATCATCACCGAGGTATTGCCGGTGTTCTCCCGCAAGCCGATCTTCGGATACAAGGGACTCGTGGGCGCCACCATCGCCATCGCCGCGCTGTCCATGGCGGTCTGGGCGCATCACATGTTCGCCACCGGGGCCGTGCTGCTGCCGTTCTTCTCCTTCATGACGTTCCTCATCGCCGTGCCGACCGGGGTGAAGTTCTTCAACTGGATCGGCACGATGTGGCGAGGGCAACTGAGTTTCGAGACGCCGATGCTGTTCGCCATCGGCTTCCTGTTGACGTTCCTGCTCGGTGGCCTCACCGGTGTGCTGCTTGCGTCACCGCCCATCGACTTCCACGTCACCGACTCCTACTTCGTGGTCGCTCACTTCCATTACGTCCTCTTCGGCACCGTCGTGTTCGCGATGTTCTCCGGGTTCTACTTCTGGTGGCCGAAGATGACCGGCCGGATGCTGGACGACACACTGGGAAAGATCCATTTCTGGACGTTGTTCATCGGCTTCCACATGACGTTCCTCATTCAGCACTGGTTGGGAGTGGAGGGGATGCCCCGCCGCTACGCCGACTACAACATCAAGAGTTGGGTCTTCCCCAATGAGGTTTCCACGGTCGGGGCCTACGTTCTTGGCGCGTCCACGCTGTTCTTCCTCTACAACGTGTGGAAGACCGCGCGCCGCGGCCCGATCGCTATCGCGGACGATCCGTGGGGCTACGCCAACTCATTGGAGTGGGCGACCTCCTGTCCACCACCGCGGCACAACTTCGTGTCACTTCCGCGGATCCGTTCGGAGAGGCCGGCCTTCGACCTGCACTACCCACACCTGGCCCAGTCCGCCCACTCCGCCTATGCCGCCCACGCGGTACCCGCTGCGGATCACGAGCCCGACCAGGAGATCACGCAATGAGGACCACGGCGTTCATCTTCTATTTCCTCACGGCGTTCTTCACCGTCGCCACGATCGCGTACTGGTACCTCTCCGGTGACCCGACCGGCACCACCGCGCTCGCCTTCTCCATTGCGCTGGCCTTCCTCATCGGCTACTACCTGCACTTCACCTCCCGGCGCCTGCCGGTGCAGCCGGAGGACGAGCCAGAGGCGGAAATCGAGGAAGGGGCGGGCGAGCTGGGATTCTTCAGCCCGCACAGCCCCTGGCCGATCGCGATGGGCGCCAGCGCGGCCATCATGATGCTCGGCTTCGTCTTCGGCTGGTGGCTGCTGATCATCGGTTTGGGGCTGTTCGGAGCGACCTCGCTGGGGCTGGTGATGGAGTACCAGGTCGGTGACGGTCCCGGCAGTCACGCACCCCCAGGCACCTTCCCGTCCTGACCCGGGCTCGCCGTCAGGACCCGTGGACGGCCGTGGTGACGAAGTCGATGCCCTGACGAAGGTTGCCGGCATAGATCACGTTCGGTGGCGGCGCTGCCGGCCAGCCCTGCCCGGCAGCTATGAGCGTCGAGGGGGGTCGCAACCGCGGGACCGACTCGAACGCGGCGATATCGGCGGTCTCCCGCGACTGGGACCAGAGCACCACGGCGGCCGGGCCGCAGCGGCGAACGGCATCGCGCATAGCGTCCAGCGGTGTCGCGGCGCCGAGGAGCAGGCAGCCGACGTGACGCTCACCGAGGGCCGCCGCCAGGACGAGGAGCGGAAGCGCGTGCTGGTCGTCGGGCACGCACGCCAACAGCGCCGGACGCGGGCCGGCGTCCGACCCCGTTGCCAGCGGTTGCCGGTGGAGCACCCGAGTCGCGCATTCGGTGAGCAGGTGTTCCACGTCGACGCCCTCGCCGGTGTGCTCCCATCGTTGCCCGATAGCCACCAGTAGCGGGCGGAGCACATTGTCCCAAGTCGCGACCACACCGTCGCGGACGACGGCATGCTGGAGAGTCTCGGTCACCGCATCCGCGTCCAGGGTCATCGCGGCCCGTGCCAATCCACGCATCTGCGGGGTACCGTGCGCCAAGGACAGCACCCGGCCGCCGGTGCCGGCGAAGCGGGTGGGCTCGGTGGCTGCCAGGGCACCTGCCTTGGCTGCCAGGGCCGCGGGACCACACAACGCGACGCGGGCCGCCTCGGCCGGTGTCACCCCGGAGAGCACCAGACGGCGCATCGACTCCAGGCGGGCGACGTCACCGGAGGTGTAGCGGCGGTGGGCCCCGCTGGCCCGGGAACTGGGACCGAGCCCGTAGCGCCGATCCCACGTGCGCAGCGTCGTGGGCGCGACGCCGAGTCGTCGGGCCACTGCAGCCACCGTCAGTGTGGCGAACGATTCGTCCTCGATCCGCCGCTGCACAACGCTCCGTCCCTCGCCACTGACGCGTCTAGCATAGGACCAACGCTGGCTTGCACAATGCACGCCTCACATCGCTCACCTGCCTCAGATGCCTCGGGAGTCCCATGACGCGCTGCCTGGTCACCGGAGCCACCGGATACCTCGGTGGTCGCCTGGCACCGCGATTGGTCGAGGACGGCTACACCGTGCGGGTCCTGGCCCGTGCCCCGGAACGGCTGCGTGATGTTCCATGGATGCCCCGCGTCGAGGTCGTCGCCGGTGACGTGCTGGACGAGGAGTCGCTAGCCGTCGCGTTGGCCGACGTGGACGTGGCCTACTACCTGGTCCATTCGATGACGGCGGCCGGCGGCGGATTCGAGGCTGCGGACCGCGAGGCGGCAACGATCTTTGCGGCGGCGGCGGCGCGCACGGGTGTGTCCCGCATCGTCTACTTGGGCGGGCTCTCCCCGAGCGAGGGTGAACTCTCACCGCACCTGCGCTCCCGCCGCGAGGTCGGCGACATCCTGCTCAACTCGGGTGTGCCGACCGCGGTCGTGCAGGCGGCCGTCGTGCTGGGCAGCGGGAGCGCCTCGTTCGAGATGCTGCGGTATCTCACCGAGCGCCTCCCCGTCATGGTCACTCCGAGGTGGGTGCGCAACCGTGTCCAGCCGATCGCGGTTCGTGATGTGTTGCGCTACCTCGTCGGCTGCGCCCGGTTGCCGTCCACGGTCAGCCGGCGCTTCGATATCGGTGGCCCCGACGTGCTGACATACGCGGAGATGATGGCCGTCTACGCCACCGTTGCCGGGCTGCGGCGCCGCGTGCTGCTGCCGGTGCCCGTGCTGACTCCGTCCCTGTCCAGCCACTGGGTGGGGGCGGTGACCCCGGTGCCGGCCTCCATCGCCCGTCCGCTCGTCGAATCGCTGCGGCACGAGGTCGTGTGCAAGGAGAAGGACATCGAGGCGTACGTCCCCGACCCCCCGGAGGGACTGCTGGGGGTTCGGGACGCCATCCGGTTGGCGCTCAACCAGATCGGTGAGGCGTCCGTGGAGACGCGTTGGTCCTCAGCCTCCTGGCCGGGAGCCCCCAGCGATCCGCTGCCAACGGACCCGGGCTGGACCGGCGGCTCGCTGTACGTCGACGAGCGGCGGGCGGACGTGGACGCGTCCCCGGAGGAGCTGTGGCGGGTCATCGAAGGGATCGGCGGCCAACGAGGGTGGTACTCCTTTCGCGCGGCCTGGGCCGCCCGCGGTGCCCTGGACCGCATCGTCGGCGGCGTCGGACTACGCCGAGGTCGGCGGGATCCTGATCACCTGCATGTCGGTGAGACGCTGGACTTCTGGCGGGTCGAGGAGATCCTGCCCGGTAAACTGCTGAGGCTCCGTGCCGAGATGCGCCTCCCCGGGCTCGCGTGGCTGGAGTTGGGTGTGCAGCGCGGCGACGTGACAACCTACGTGCAGCGGGCCCTGTTCTCCCCCCGTGGGCTGGCCGGGCACGCCTACTGGCGGGGAATCTCGCCGTTCCACGGGCTGGTCTTCGGCGGGATGGCGCGCAACGTCACGGCGGCGGCTGAGCACTCGCCTCAGGGCCAGCGAGCCGGTCAGCGCTGAGGCCGGCGTCCCGTCCTCGGCGTCGACCCCACACATCGCGCACCACGACACTGATCATGCCAGCAACGGGGATCGCCAGCAGGGCACCCAGAATGCCGGCCAGCTCCACTCCGACGATCACCGCGACGAGCACGGCGAGCGGGTCGAGCTTGACCGTGCGGGACTGCACCACCGGCTGCAGCAGGTGGTTCTCCGCCTGCTGGTAGATGATGAACCACACCGCCACCACGATGCCGTCCGTCGTGGACGCCAGCAGCGCGACGATCACCGCGACGACGGCACCGATGGTGGCCCCGACCAGTGGAATCAGGTCGGTGAGCGCGACGAACAGCGCGACAGTGCCGCGGAACGGGACGTCGAGGACGAGCAGGATGATGTAGGTCGACACGCCGCACAAGACGGCGATGAGCAGTTGGCCGGTGATGTAGCCGGTCACCGCCCGACCGCAGTCCTCGGTGACCGTGGCCACCCGCCGACGGTGCCGCTCGGGCACCAGGGCGAGTGTCCGGCGGATCAGCGTCGGCCCTTCCAGGGTCATGAAGATGGCCAGGATGAGCACGACCAGAGCCCCGACCAGCGTGCTCGCGATGCCTTGCAGGACGGTCAGGGCCGGCTTGCCCAGGCCGGTCAGTGACTCCTGCAGCTGCTGCTGGTTCTCCGCGATCTTCTTGTCGAGCTTGAAGCGGACGATGAGCTCGCCGATCGGGCCGTGCCCGCTGCGGGCCTGCTCCACGTAGTGCGGAAGCTGGTCGGCGAACTCCCCGGCCTGTCGGGCGAGTGGCCGGATGAACAGGGCAGCCAGCGCGGCGACCGCGACCGTGCCCAGCACGAAGACCAGGGCCGTAGCCGGACCGCGACCGAGGTGCAGCCGACGCTCCACCCCCCGCACCGCAGCGTTGGCGATGACGGCGAGGAAGGCCGCGATCACTATCCAGGTCAGGGCCCGGTGCAGGCGCATGAGCAGCACGACCGCGAAGCCGGTCAGCAGCACCATTGCGATGATCGCCGCGATGGTGCGCACCGGCACCCGCTCCCGTTCGTCCACCACGGACCTTCTCCTCGCCTCCCTCGTCTTGCTCGCCCCGTGCGCGAGCGGTCGCACGAGCATCCCACGAAAGGAGGTCCAGGCGGCGCCGGCACCACGGCGCGGCAATCGCGGCTCGCATCAGGTTTGCACCGGTCGGCGTAGCGGTACTGATCCTCGTGCCGCCCTCGCTGCTGTGGTTCCGTCGCGATCTCCGGTTGCACGATTCCCCGGCGCTCGCGGCGGCCGCCGCCGGGGGGGCGGTCATTCCGGTATTCGTCCTCGATGGTGTGCTCCGCGACCGCGCTGGTGCGCCCAGGCTCGCCTTTCTCTACCGCACGCTGCGGGTTCTCGAGGAGCAGACGTACGGCCGGCTGCTGATCCTCGCCGGCTCGCCGGCCGAGGTTCTGGGCCGGGCCGCGCAGGCGTCAGGCGCGACGGCGGTGCACATCAGCGCGGATACCGGACCGTACGGCCGGCGGCGCGACGCGTCGGTCCAGCACGCGCTGGCGTCACGCGGGGTTGACCTGATCCGGACCGGCTCGCCCTACGCCGTCACGGCGGGCCGGGTCCGGGGCCCGAGCGGTGCGGGCTACCAGGTCTTCTCCCCGTTCTACCGCGCCTGGCAGCGGCACGGCTGGCGCCCGCCGGCGGACAGCGCCCCGGCGGTCGAGGCCATGACCGACGGCGGCCTGGACTCGGTCGGGATTCCCGACGATCCGCCGCTGGACGGCGTGCGACTCCCGCCTGCGGGGGAGCCGGCGGCGCTCGCCGCCTGGCGCGCCTTTCGGGCGGAGGGACTGTCAGCCTACGCAGGGCGGCGCAATCTCACCGAGCCCGGCGCCACCTCCGGGCTGTCGGCCTATCTCAAGTACGGCTGCATACATCCGCGAACCCTGCTGGCCGATGCCGATGCCGATGCCCGTGCCGAGGACGCGGCCGGTAGGGCGGGGGTGGAGTCCTACCGCGCCGAACTGGCCTGGCGGGAGTTCTACGCCGACGTGCTCTGGCACACTCCGCAGGCGGCGGGGACCTCGTTGCGTCCGGCGTTGGATGCCCTCACTGCCGCGAACGGCCTCCACGACGAGGCTCATCACGAGGTCCACGAGGCCTGGTCGGCGTGGTCACGCGGCCGGACCGGGTTTCCGCTGGTCGACGCGGCCATGCGACACCTCGGCGCCGAGGCGTGGATGCCCAACCGGGTGCGGATGGTGGTCGCCTCGTTCCTGGTCAAGGACCTCCACCTGCCGTGGCAGTGGGGTGCCCGCCACTTCCTCCG
>JADGOV010000008.1 GCA_017882785.1 Frankiaceae bacterium | reverse complement strand
CGATCTCGACCTCCTCCTGCTCCACAACGGGGCCGTCACGGACCTCGCCGCCGTCGCGGACGCCCTCTGGTACCCGCTGTGGGACTCCGGGGTCGGTCTTGACCACGCGGTGCGTACGGTCACGGAGGCCCGGGTGGTCGCCGCCGAGGATCTCAAGGCGGCGCTGGGCCTCCTCGACGCACGGCACATCGCCGGTGACCCTCAACTCACCTCCGAACTCGTGCAGGGTGCCCGCGAGGACTGGCGGCGGCGGGCGCCGCAGCGTCTCCGCGAGATGCTGACGGCGGTGCGGGCGCGGGCGGAGCGCTGGGGTCAGCTCGCCTTCCTGCTCGAGCCGGATCTGCGGGAGGCGGCCGGCGGGCTGCGGGACGTGCAGGCGATGTACGCGGCCGCGGCCGCGTGGGTCATCGACCCGCCCAGTGGCTCCGTTCGCTCGGCGTACGAGCTGCTGCTCGACGTGCGGGGCGAGTTGCACCGCTCCAGCGGGCGTGGCTCGGACCGCCTCCTGCTCCAGGACCAGGAGGCGGTGGCCGCGGCGTTGCGGATGACCGAGGCCGACGAACTGCTCACCGCCGTATCGGCGGCCGGCCGGACCATCTCCCACGCGGCCGACCACGTCTGGCGCCGCGTCGGGGACTGGGTCGCGCCGCCGACCCGGGCACGGCGCCGGAGCCGACCGCCGACCCGCCGGCCGCTCACCGCCGGCGTGGTCGAGCAGGGTGGGGAAGTGATGCTGGCCCGGGACGCGGACCCGAATGCCGACCCGACCCTGGTGCTGCGAGCAGCCGCAGCGGCGGCCGAAGCCGGACTGCCGCTGGCCGAGCACACCGTCACCCGGCTGGCCGCCGAATCCGGCCCCCTCCCCGAGCCCTGGTCGCCGGCGGCCAGGGCCGCACTGATCACGCTGCTCGGCTCCGGTCCGGCCGCGGTGCCGGTGATCGAGACCTTGGACCAGGCCGGGATGATGGTCCGGCTGCTGCCGGAGTGGGCCTCGGTGCGCTGCCGGCCGCAGCACAACGCCGTCCACCGCTTCACCGTCGACCGCCACCTTGTCGAGGCCGCGGCCCAGGCCGCGGCGCTGACCCGAAAGGTGGTGCGGCCGGACCTGCTGCTCTTGGCCGCCCTGCTGCACGACCTGGGCAAGGGTCGTCCTGGAGATCATTCCGAGGCCGGGGCGATCGGGGTGGCTGCGGTGGCACCGCGACTGGGCCTGCCGCCCGAGGACGTGGCCACGCTGTGCCGCCTCACCCGCTACCACCTCCTCCTCGTCGACACCGCCACCCGCCGGGATCTCGACGATCCGGCCACCGCCCGCATGGTCGCCGACCGGGTCGGCAACGCCGAAACCCTGGACCTGCTGCAGGCCCTGACCGAAGCCGACGCCCGAGCCACCGGCCCCGGCGTCTGGACGGAGTGGAAGGCGGGGCTGGTCGCCGACCTGGCCTCCCGCACCCGGCGGCTGCTCGCCGGTGAACCGCCCGCGGCGCCGGGCGGAGCGCCGTTGTCCGCTCGCGTCCTGGCCCGGCGGGGAGTCCTGGCGGTGACCACGGCGCCGGGGCCGCTGCTGACCGTCACGGTCGCCGCCCCGAACCAGACCGGGTTGTTCAGCGCGGCCGCCGGGGTGCTGGCCCTCAACCGGCTCAATGTCCGGTCCGCCACCGCGCACACGTTGGGTGACATGGCTGCCACGACCTTCTCGGTCGATCCAGGCTTCCGCGCCCCGCCTCCCGGCGAGCGACTCACCGATGACCTGCGCCGTGCCTTGGACGGCGGCATCGACATCGCCCGACGGCTGCGGGAGCGGGAGTTGGCCTACCCGCCGAGCCGGCTGCCGGTCGCGCCGCCGGACGTCCGGCTGATCGACGGAGCCGCCACAGGCGCCACGGTGGTCGATGTTCGGGCCCACGACCGTGTCGGCCTGCTCTACCGCCTGACGGCCGCCCTGGCCGGCTGCGGCCTCGACGTCCGCTCCGCACTGGTCGCCACCTTGGGCGCCGAGGCGGTGGACGCCTTCTACGTCACCTACCGCGGACAGCCGTTGGCCGACCCGGTGCTGAGAGCGGCGGTGGTGGCCGCCGTGTTGGCGGCGGTGCACGGAGTAGAGACGGCAGCGGCCGGGATGTCCGATGACCGGCCGGCGGGCGTACCGCGCGCCGTCGGCGCGGACTCCGACTAGCCTGGCGCCGTGTTCGACGCCCTCTCTGACCGGCTCGAGTCGGTCTTTCGAAGCCTGCGTGGCAAGGGTCGGCTCTCCGACGCCGACATCGACGCCACCGCCCGCGAGATTCGCATCGCGCTGCTCGAAGCAGATGTCGCGCTGCCTGTTGTCAAGGCATTCATCGGCCGGCTCAAGGAGCGGGCCCGCGGCGTGGAGGTGTCCCAGGCGCTCAACCCCGCCCAGCAGATCATCAAGATCGTCAGGGACGAGCTTGTCGGCATCCTGGGCGGCGACACCGCGACCCTCCGCCTCGCCAAGCAGCCGCCCACCGTCATCCTGCTGGCCGGCCTGCAAGGTTCCGGTAAGACCACGCTGGCCGGCAAGCTCGGCCGTTGGCTGCGCACCCAGCGGCATTCGCCGCTGCTGGTAGCGGCCGACCTGCAGCGGCCCAACGCCGTGCAGCAGTTGACCATCGTGGCCGGCCAGGCCGGGGTGGACGTGTTCGCGCCCGAGCCGGGTAGCGGTGTCGGGGACCCCGTCGCGGTCGCCCGGGCGTCGTTGGACCACGCCCGGCGGCTCGGACACGACATCGTCGTGGTGGACACCGCCGGGCGGCTCGGCATCGACGCCGAGATGATGGCTCAGGCGGCCAGGATCCGGGACGCGGTGCAGCCCGACGAGACACTCTTCGTGGTAGACGCCATGATCGGTCAGGACGCGGTCACCACGGCGCTGGCATTCCTCGACGGCGTCGGCTTCAGCGGTGTCGTGCTCACCAAGCTGGACGGCGACGCCCGCGGCGGGGCGGCGCTGTCGGTTCGGGAGGTCACCGGGCAGCCCATAATGTTCGCCTCGACCGGGGAGAAACTGGCCGACTTCGACGTCTTCCATCCGGAGCGGATGGCGTCGCGGATCCTTGGCATGGGCGACGTGTTGACGCTCATCGAACAGGCCGAGCAAGCCTTCGAGGCCGACCAGGCCGAGGCCATGGCCGCCAAGGTGCTCAGCGGCGACGACTTCACCCTCGAGGACTTCCTCGACCAGATGATGGCCATCCGCAAGATGGGGCCGATCTCCAACCTCCTGGGCATGCTGCCCGGGATGGGTCAGGTGAAGGAACAGATCTCCCAGATCGACGACCGGGACCTGGACCGCATCACAGCCATCATCCGGTCGATGACACCTGGTGAGCGGGACAACCCGAAGATCATCAACGGTACCCGCCGGTTGCGGATCGCCAACGGTTCCGGGGTCACGGTGACCGAGGTGAACGGATTGGTGGATCGCTTCTTCGAGGCCCGCAAGATGATGAAGTCGATGGCGGGAAACTTTCCCGGGATGCCGGGCGGCGGGCGCTCGCGGAAGCCTGCCAAGGGGACCAAGGGGAAGGGGAAGAAGGGCAAGCAGGCGCGCTCCGGCGGCCGGCCATCGCTGCCCGCGCGGGGCGCGCCAGCCGGCCAGCCGCCGGCGAACCTGCCGAACGCGCCGAACCCCTTGCCTCCCGTCCTTCCCAAGGGCGTGACCCTGCCCGACCTGTCGACGTTCCGGTTCCCGCCGAGTTGACCGGCGGGGCGCACTCCGTCCTGTGGGCATGTGGATCCTGGGGGCATCCGGATCCGTCTGGCACAATGGCCAGTTGAGTCACGTTGCGTTCCGGCCCTCTTCCGATCGCAGTGTGCCCGCCGAGTCGTCGGCAGCTGGTCCCCACCGGCTGCTCGAGCGCCTCTCCCGTGCCGAGACCTGGAGCGCAACCCTCAGTGGCCGTTAAGATCAAACTGATGCGAATGGGCAAGATGCGCGCGCCCTACTACCGCGTTGTCATCGCTGACGCGCGCACCCGCCGAGACGGGCGCGCGATCGAGACGATCGGCAAGTACCACCCGAAGGAGGACCCCTCCTTCATCGAGATCAACTCCGAGCGTGCCTTGTACTGGTTGGGCGTCGGCGCCCAGCCCACTGAGGCTGTCGCGGCGATCCTGCGGGTCACGGGGGACTGGCAGCGGTTTCGCGGCGAGCCGGCCCCGGAGCCCATGAAGGTGCGGGCACCCCGAGCGGATCGCAAGGCCGTGTTCGAGGCGGCCGCTCGCGAGGGCCTGGCTGCCGCGGAGGCGACGGCCGGTGCGACCACGCCACGGAAGCGGGCCAAGCGGCCGGACGACCCTGGCGGTACCCCCCCCGCATCCGCCCCCGGTGCGGCCCCCGAACCCGCCACGGAATCTGCGCCGGAGTCTGCCACGGAATCTGCCACGGAATCAGCCCCGCCCACTCCGCCCGCGTCGGTGGAGACTGTCACCGAGGGCGCGGCGGAGCCAGCCACGGACCCGGCCCCGGAGCCAGCCACGGCCGGCACCGACGAGACGTCGGGGGGCTAGGTGCTCGAGGAGGCTCTCGAGCACCTCGTGCGGGGCATCGTCGAGCATCCGGACGACGTCTCGGTTGCCGACCGGCAACTGCGACGTGGTCGCGTGTTGGAGGTCCGGGTGCATCCCGACGACCTCGGCAAGGTGATTGGCAGAGGCGGTCGCACTGCCCGGGCCATGCGTACGGTGATAGCCGGGATCGGCGGCCGGCAGGTGCGCGTCGACTTCGTCGACGTCGACCGCTGACTGCACCGGCCGTGCAACTCGTGGTCGGCCGGATCGGCCGACCGCACGGGTTGAAGGGCGAGGTGACGGTTGAGGTTCTCACCGATGTCCCGGAGTGGCGGTACGTGCCAGGATTGGTCCTGCGCACGTCGCCGCCGGAGCGCGGGCCCCTGCGGATCGACGCCGTCCGGGAGCAGAACGGGCGGCTGCTGGTCCGCTTCGACGAAGTGTCGGACCGCACGGCCGCCGAGTCCCTTCGGGGTGTCGTGCTCGCGGTGGACAGTGCCACGTCACCGCCGCTGGATGACCCTGAGGAGTTCTGGGATCACGACCTGATCGGCCTGCGTGCCGTCACCGTCGCCGGCCTGGACTTGGGCGAGGTCACCGCCGTGGTGCACCCGCCGGGTGCTGATCTGCTCGCTATTCGCCGCCCGGGCGGGGCCGAGGTCCTGGTACCGTTCGTGGCCGCGATCGTGCCGAAGGTGGACCTGTCAGCTGGCCGAGTGCTGCTCGATCCGCCAGCCGGTCTGCTCGAGCTGTAGTCCGCCCGAGCAGCGAGCCGTCGTGCAGATCGACATCATCTCCCTCTTCCCGGAGTACTTCGCGCCACTGGACGTGTCGTTGCTCGGACGGGCGCGGGCTCAGGGGCTGGCCACCATCGACGTGCACGACCTGCGTACGTGGACCAGCGACCCGCGCCGGACGGTCGATGGCGTTCCCTTCGGCGGCGGTCCGGGCATGGTGCTCCGTCCTGAGCCTTGGGGCGCCGCGCTGGATGCGCTGCTGGCGCGGGCGACCGGGGACCCGCCCTGCCTGCTCGTGCCTACCCCGAGCGGGCAGCCGTTCACCCAGTCGCTTGCCCGTGACCTGGCCACCGAGCCGTGGCTGGTCTTCGCCTGCGGCCGCTACGAAGGGATCGACGCCAGGGTCGTCGAGGACGCCGCGACGCTTATGCCAGTCACGGAGGTGTCAGTGGGTGACTACGTCCTGGCCGGTGGCGAGGTGGCTACGCTGGTCATGCTGGAGGCGATCACCAGACTGCTGCCGGGCGTGGTGGGCAACCCAGCTTCGATCGCGGAGGACTCCTTCAGTGTCGGCGGCGGCGGCGCGTTGGTGGAGGGACCGGTCTATACCCGGCCTGCCGTGTGGCGCGGTCGAGCGGTCCCCGAGGTGCTGCGGTCAGGGGACCATGCGGCCATCGCGCGGTGGAAGAGGGAGCAGGCGGAACGGCGGACGGCCGAACGGCGACCCGACCTGCTCACCGGCAAGTTACCCCCCACCTTCCCCGGTGTGGCACAGTAGAAGGCTGACGCGTGCGCCCAACCGCGACGGGCGCGCCCGCTGCATCACCTTCGAGACCAACCACCCGGCGTGCGGGCACGTAGCCATGCTGCCGTAGAGGAAGCGACTGAGCATGCACACCCTGGACAGCCTCGACGCCGCGTCCCTGCGCTCTGACATCCCGGACTTCCGGCCGGGGGACACGCTCAAGGTCCATGTCCGGGTGGTGGAGGGCAACCGGGAGCGCGTGCAGATCTTTCAAGGCGTCGTCATACGCCGGCAGAACGGGGGGATTCGCGAGACATTCACCGTGCGGAAGGTCAGCTTCGGGGTGGGCGTCGAGCGCACCTTTCCGGTCCACACCCCGATCATCAGTCGGATAGAGGTGGTCACCCGCGGTGACGTTCGACGGGCCAAGCTGTACTACCTGCGGGATCTCCGCGGGAAGGCCGCCAAGATCAAGGAGAAGCGGCAGCCGACGGCAGCCCGCTGAGCCGACGTGGTCTCGGGTGACGAACCGCTGATCGTGGCCGATGCCGAGGAGCCGCCCGATGGCTCCAGCGCCCAGGGCAGTGCTCAGGGTGGCGCTCAAGGTGACGACCCCCGGGCCGGGAAACGGCGGAAGGCCACCGGCAAGAAGGGCGGCTCCTTCTGGCGCGAGCTTCCGGTGCTCGTCATCGTCGCGCTGGGGCTGGCCATGCTGATCAAGGCATTCCTCGTCCAGGCCTTCTTCATCCCCTCCGGCTCGATGGAGAAGACCCTGCACGGATGTCCCGGCTGCAGTGGAGACCGGGTGTTGGTCAACAAGCTGGTGCCACGGTTCCACGACATCCGGCGCGGCGAGATCGTCGTCTTCAACGGCGTGGACTCCTGGACGCCCGAGGTGACGGTCAGTCAGCCGAGCAACCTGCTGCTGCGGGTGCTCCGTTCGGTGAGCAGCGCGGTGGGCGTCGCCCCGCCGGGGGAAGAGGACTTCATCAAGCGCGTGATCGGCACCCCTGGTGATGTCGTCCAGTGCTGCGACGCCAAGGGTCGGGTCACGGTCAACGGTGTGCCGCTCAACGAGCCCTATGTCTACCAGGACGACCACGCCCGGTTCGGACCAGTGACGGTCCCGAAGGGCAGGCTGTGGGTGATGGGCGACCACCGGGCCTTCTCGGCGGACTCCCGAGCGCACATCGGCGACCCCGGCGGCGGCACCATCGCCGAGAGTCACGTCATCGGCCGCGCGTTCGTCCGGGTGTGGCCGTTGTCCCGCATTGGCACTCTGCCGATTCCGGAGACCTTTTCCCAGCCCGGTCTGCGCAAGCCGGCGAAGAAGAATGCAGCCGGCCCGCTGCCTGCTGCGCCTGCGCTGGCTGCTGTGCCTGCTCCACCCGGCCGGGGTCGGAAGTGACGTCGTAGGCTGCACGTCGATGCCGTTCTCCGCCATGCCCACTTCAGCGCCCACTTCAGCGCCCACATCAGCGCCCACATCAGCGCCGCCAGAGCCGTCCCCTTCGGTGGTCGGTCTACCCGTCGCGTCGAGCCCCGTGCCAGTCCCCCGGGGGTCGACGGTTCGCCGCGACGCGGGGCTGTGGGGGTACGAGCGGGCGCTGGCCCGACACGGTTTTGCCCCGGTGGCCGGTGCCGACGAGGCGGGTCGGGGTGCCTGCGCCGGGCCGTTGGTCTGTGCCGCAGTGGCCTTGCCGGCTGGGCGACGCGGTCAGGTGCCGGGGCTGGCGGATTCCAAGCTGCTCACCCCGACCGCTCGGGACACCGTGTACCGACGGGTGCTGGACCGCGCTCTGGCCTGGACTGTCGTGGTGATCCAGCCTCAGGAGGTGGACTGCCGCGGGCTTCATGTCTGCAACGTCGAGGGGCTGCGCCGGGCCCTCGCCACCCTGGCGCCCGAGCCTGCGTACGTGTTGACCGACGGGTTTCCGGTGCGCGGGCTGGGCGTGCCCGGACTTGCCGTGTGGAAGGGTGACCGGGTCGCGGCCTGTGTGGCTGCGGCTTCGGTGGTTGCCAAGGTGACGCGGGACCGTCTCATGGTCGAGTTGCACGAGAGGCATCCCGGATACGATTTCGCCGCCCACAAGGGGTACGTGACGCCGGAGCATGCTGCTGCCCTGACGCGATACGGACCCTGCTCCGAGCATCGGTTCTCCTACGTCAATGTGGCCCGGGTGGGGAACAATGGCCCGATGAGTGCTCGGCTCGACCCCCCCGGCGGCACATCTGATCAGGAGTTCCAGGCGGCTCGCGAGATGGGTCAGCCAGGATGAGTGCGGAGGACCTGGAGAAGTACGAGACGGACATGGAGCTACAGCTCTACCGGGAGTACCGCGACGTCGTGGGGCTGTTCAGCTACGTAGTGGAGACCGAGCGCCGTTTCTATCTGACGAACACCGTCGACCTGCAGGTGCGGACCGTCGGCGGCGACGCCGGGGGTGAGGTGTTCTTCGAGTTGACCATGGCCGATGCCTGGGTGTGGGACATGTACCGGCCGGCGCGCTTCGTGAAGAACGTCCGGGTGCTGACCTTCAAGGACGTCAATGTCGAGGAACTTGCCAAGAGCGAGTTGGAGCTACCTCACGACCGCCCCGGCTTCCCCAGCTGAACATGGGGGATGGGCCCCCGGAGGGGACGGCCCACCCTCCGTAGCGGACCGGGCCGCGCCCTGCGCTCCGCCCGCCCGCCCGCCCGCCCGCAACCAGCCGTCGACGGAGGATGTCCAGCCCTCGCGGGATGCCCGGGAGCATGACCTACGGGAATGGCCGGGGACCGTCGGCAGCGCGGATCCGCAGAATCCCTCGGCGGGCGCGGCGCAGCGCGGCGCCGAGTCCTGCTCCGGCTGGTGGCGTCGCGGACGACGATCGGGCCCTCCGGGCAGGCCGCGAGTGGGACATCGGAGGCCAGTGACGCCGTCTCCGGAGTGCGGGCCACCCCTCGGCCCCGCCGGGCGAGCCCGACGGCGAGGTCGACACCCGACGCTGACCGGGTTGCGCACAGTCCCGACGAGCGGGCGCTCAGCGCTATCCACACTGCTCGACTGACCAAGGCCTGACCCGTCCCGCTGACCCCAGGCTGGCCGCATGAGAGCCAAGGACGCGGTCGGGCGCTACGGGGAGCGGGTGGCGGCCCGTTACCTGCAATCGGTCGGGCTGACCGTGCTCGACCGCAACTGGCGCTGTCGGGAGGGTGAGATCGACATCGTCGCCCGGGAGGGCGGCGTCGTCGTCATCTGCGAGGTCAAGACCCGGCGCGGCCTTGACTTCGGGCCGCCGGTCGAGGCCGTCACCCCAGCCAAGGTGCGCCGGCTGCGGGCCCTCGGTCTGCGCTGGCTGGCCGATCAGGGTAGCCCGTACCGGCCGCTGCGCTTCGACGTGATCAGCGTGGTGGCGCAGTCGCGCGGGCAGGCGGCCGTCGAGCACCTCCGTGGGGCGTTCTGATGGTCCTCGCCACGACGTTGTCCGTGGCGTTGCTCGGCGTCGACGGGTACCTCGTCGAGGTCGAGGCCGACCTGGCTGCCGGGTTGCCGGGGATGACCTTGATCGGCCTGCCGGACGCCACTCTGCACGAGGCTCGGGACCGGATCCGGGCAGCCGTGGTCAACAGCGGCCAGGGCTGGCCGGCGCGGCGGATCACCGTCGGGCTCTCACCGGCGTGGCGTCCCAAGCGGGGAAGCGGCTTCGACCTGGCCATCGCGACTGCGGTGCTGACCGCGGCCGGAGCCATCCCCGGAGACGCGCTCGGTGGCACGGTCCTGCTGGGCGAACTCGGGCTCGACGGGCGGGTGCGCCCCGTGAGCGGGACACTGCCGGCCGTCCTGGCCGCCGCGGCCGGTGGCATCGAGCGCGTGATCGTGCCGGTGGGCAATGCCCGAGAGGCATCGCTGGTGCCGGGACTGGCCATCTGCGCGGTTGACACGCTGCGCGGCCTCATCGCGCAGCTCTGTGGGGAGCCGCCGGCCGACGCCGCCGTACCCGAGGTGGCGGTCGACCCGCCCCACGCGGCGAATCGGCCTGACCTCGCGGACGTGGTCGGCCAGCTGGAGGCGCGCTGGGCGCTGGAGATCGCCGCCGCGGGCGGCCATCACCTCTTCCTCAAGGGGCCACCCGGGGTCGGCAAGACTCTGCTGGCCGAACGGCTCCCGGGCCTGCTGCCGGCTCTGCAGCCGCGGGCCGCGCTGGAGGTCACAGCGGTGCACTCGGTGGCCGGTGCCCTCCGACCGGACCAGCCGCTGATCACCACGCCGCCGTATGCCGCTCCGCACCACACCGCCACCGTGCCGGCACTGATCGGTGGCGGCAGCGGGCTGGCCAAACCCGGTGCGGCGTCCATGGCACATCGCGGGGTGCTGTTTCTCGACGAGGCTCCCGAGTTCGCCAGCGGTTGTCTGGACGCCCTGCGCCAGCCGTTGGAGAGCGGTGAGGTGTACCTGTCACGGTCCGGAGGTACCGTCCGCTACCCAGCCCGGTTCACCCTGGTGCTCGCCGCCAATCCATGTCCGTGCGCCAAAGCTGCCGAGGTCTGCGAGTGCACACCGGAAGGGCGGCGGCGCTACGCGAACCGGCTGTCCGGGCCACTGCTCGACCGCATCGACCTTGTCGTCTCCCTTGCTCCGCCCAGCCGAGAGGACCTGCTCGCCGAGCGCCCCTTCACCGAGTCCAGCACGGTGGTCGCCGGCCGGGTGGAATGCGCCCGCGCCATCGCCGCCGAGGTCTTCGCGGGGCGGCCGTGGACGCTGCCCTCCGAGATCCCCGGCCGCGACCTGCGGGCCGCGTTCGCGCCGGCCGGGGGCACATCAGCGGTGTTGGAGCCTGCGCTCCGGCGGGGGGCGTTGAGCCCGCGCGGCTTGGACCGCACCCTGCGGGTGGCCTGGACGCTGGCTTTCTGCGCGGGTCGCACCCGCCCCGGGGTACCGGAGGTGCAGGCCGCCGTCGGACTGCGTCTGGGGGAGACGGCGTGAGTGATCAGACACAGGGCGTGCGTGCAGAACGGCTCGCCCGAGCCGCCCTGTCCCGGGTGGGCGAACCCGACGATGCGGCGCTGCGGCTGTTAGTGGCCGAAGAGGGGGTAGTGGGCGCCTGGGCCTCCCTGCGCCGGGGCGACGGTCGCTATCCCGGCGGCCGGCTCTCCGGCCTGCTGCCGCGGGCTCGGGAGGCGGACCCCGAGTCCGATCTCGCGCGCTTCGACCGCCTCGGTGGACGTCTCGTGTGTCCCGCTGACCCGGAGTGGCCGGTCGGGCTGGCCGACTTGGACCACCTGGACCAACCCGCGCCGTTCGCTTTGTGGGCCCGCGGTGGCGGCGATCTGAGTGCTCTGGCCGCCCGGGGGGTGGCCGTGGTCGGTGCCCGGGCGGCTACCGCGTACGGCACCAGAGTCGCCGGTGATCTCGCTGTCGGCTTGGCCGATGCCGGCGTCTGCGTGGTCTCCGGCGGAGCCTACGGAATCGACGGCGCGGCCCACCGCGGTGCCCTGCTCATGGCCAAGCCCACGGTCGTGGTGTTGGCTTGTGGGGCCGATGTGGCTTACCCCCGCGGCCACGCCGGGCTGCTGGACCAAGCACGGAACTACGGTGTCGTGGTCAGCGAGGCACCTCCCGGCGCACCCGCGATGCGGCACCGGTTCCTGGTCCGCAACCGCTTGATCGCCGCGATGGCCATGGGCACGGTGGTCGTGGAGGCCGCGCTGCGCAGTGGCGCCCTCAACACCGCGGGGCATGCAGACCGGCTCTCCAAGCCGGTGATGGCCGTACCCGGGCCGGTGACGTCAGCTCTCTCCCGAGGATGCCACGTCCTTCTCCGCGAGCGCAACGCGGTGCTCGTGACGTCGGTGGAGCACATCCTGGAAACGGTCAGGCCCCTGGGATCCGTAGTACCGGCTCCGTCACGTGCCGTGCCCCGGCTGGGTGACGGACTCCCACCTGAGCTCCGCCGCCTGCTCGACGCGGTGCCCGTGGAGACCCCGCTCGCGACAGTCCGGATTGCCGTGGCGGCGGGAATCGAGCCCCGCCGCGCCACCGGTGGACTCGCCCAACTCGTGGGGCTCGGCCTGGTCGTCCGCGACGACGCGGGCTGGCGACTGTCCTCGGCCTATCGGCTCTGCTCGGCCTCTGGGCAGGGCGCGACCCGGCCGCGGCCGTCCTGAGGCAGTCTGTTCGCGGCTCGGCCGAATGGGCGTTGCATCGCGATTGCCCCGATTGTTCATAAGGAGTCGTGTGACGAGCGTAGTGACACCCGGTATCAGTGGAATAGCTAGTCCCCGCCCGACACGAAGCCGCCTACACTCGTGGGCGGCTTCGTGCATTCCGTACCATTTCGGGCCGACCACTTCGGGATGACCGTTTCGGGACGAGGCCAGACCGGCCATTCCGGCCGCCCAGATCTGCAGGCCTGCCGGGGCCTGTGACTCTGACCGAGCCCAGCGAGAATCCCCATAGGGGCGACGGGCACGAATCAGCTTACTGGCCGGCCGCGCGGCCAGGACCGTCCTTGCCGGCACGGGGACTGAGAGTAGCGTTCAGGAACTGCTCGGTGACGCTACGCTATCAAGCACAGAGTTCCACACCGGTGTCACCGCCTACAGCTGAGGCCGAACTCATGAGCGTGCCCACCTCCGAGCCTGACGGCTCGGCTTCGGGTGCGTTTGCCGTCTCCGGGGGGAGCGATGTGTCGACCGCGACCGCAAACGACTACCCCACGATGAAGCCGCGGGCGGACGTGGATCTGGCATTGCAGGAGCTCTGGCGGTCCTACAAGGAGACCGAGGATCCCGCGCTGCGTGAGCGGCTCATCTTGCACTACTCACCGTTGGTGAAGTACGTCGCCGGTCGGGTCGGGGTCGGTCTGCCCCCGAACATCGAGCAATCAGACCTTGTTTCTTATGGAATCTTCGGCCTGATGGACGCCATCACCAAGTTTGACATAACCCGGTCCATCAAGTTCGAAACCTACGCAATAAGCCGGATCAAGGGCGCCATCATCGATGAGTTGCGCTCGATTGACTGGATCCCGAGATCGGTCCGTTTCAAGGCTCGTGAGGTGGAACGTGCCTACGCCACCCTCGAGGCCCGGCTACGGCGGACGCCGGGTGAACCGGAGGTGGCTGCGGAGCTCGGTATCACGACGGAGGACCTGCGAGCGATCTTCGCCCAGGTTTCCTTCGTCAACGTCGTTGCCCTGGACGAGTTGCTCAACGTCGGAGGTGACCGCAGTGACCGCCTCGCCTTGGTGGACACCCTCGAGGACACCAAGGCAGAAGACCCGGTGGCCACGTTCGAGTCGGAGGAGACGAAGTACCTCCTGGCCAAGGCCATCAATACGCTGGCCGAGCGGGAGAAGATCGTGGTCACGCTGTATTACTACGAGAGCCTGACCCTGGCCGAGATCGGCCAAGTTCTCGGAGTGACCGAGTCCCGCATCTGTCAGATGCACACCAAGGCGGTCCTACAACTGCGCGCCAAGCTCTCCGATTCGCACGAGTAGCCACCTCACTGCGGCCTTTCCCCATATGAGACCACTGTTGGGTCGATTGTCCATGAATGAGTCCGACGTAGCCGACATGGGTGGACTGCTCCCTCTCGGCTAGGCTGCCAACTCCTTGCGAAGGGAGGGGCCGGGCATGAGGCGTGCCTCGCTCGCTGTCGTCCTGGCGGTGCTGGTGACGGCCGTGCTGGCGTTGGCCGCCGGCTGCGGTGGCAAGGGCAACAGCACCGCAGGCGGCCCGAGCGCGTCGGCCTCCTCCTCGGCCGGGAACGGCCCGCCCAGCACGCCGACTGCCGAGCCGACGACCGCACCACCGCGGACGCCGCCGACGGCAAAGAGTGGTGGGGAGGGGGAGGGGACCGCCACCGAGGCGGCGGCGGCCAGCACGCTCTGTGGATATCTGGGACGCGATCTGCCGCGACTGCGCGCAGTCGGTTCGCCAGTAGGCGCGCTGGCCCAGCTCGCGATCGGACTCTCGGCCTGGGTCGAGAAGCACCCAAACCAGCGGCCGGCCCGCTCCTCCAGCCTTGATGCGGAGACGGAGCGGAACTGCCCCGCCGTCCGTAAGGCGGTGCTCGCGGTGCTCAAAGGAGACAGCTTCTCCTCCGTGGTCTAGCGAGTCTTTTCCTCACTGGTACGCCGAGCGCTCGCCGCCGTGGGTGCCGACACGTCCTCGGCACTGGTCGCGGGCGTCCCCGAATCGGGACGAGCGGTGTTGTACGGTCCGCAACCAGGGGGCGCTTCGACTCCCGTTGGTGCCCTCGGATTGAAGGAATCGTGCCGCCCGCCGCCGCTCACCTCCGTCGCCGGCTGCCCAGGCGACTCGGGATGCGGCTCGCGGTGCTGCCGGCGTTCGCCGCGCTCGCCCTGTCCGCAGCATGCGGCGGCGCGTCGGCGAAGAAGTCGGTGCGGGCCAACCCCGCGACCCTCACTGCGGCCACCGTGAGCTATGCCGCGGAGCTCGGAGGCTTGCCGAAACTGATCGCCGCCGCGAAGAAGGAGGGCCGCCTGTGCGTCATCGGCCTGCCGACGGACTGGGCCAACTACGGCCAGCTGATGGAGGCCTTCACCGCGACGTACGGCATCGCCGTCAGTCAGGATCAGCCCGGCGCTTCCAGCGTGGAGGAGATCCGCGCTGCTCGGCAGTTGCGGGGCGGCGCCGCTGCCCCGGACGTGTTCGACCTGGACCCTGCCGTAGCCCTGGCGAACACGGCACTGCTCGCCCCCTACAAAGTGACCAACTGGGGAGACATCCCGGATGCCATCAAAGATGCCGGCGGCGCGTTCGCCGGCGCGTACGCGGGGTTCGCCTCCATCGGCTACGACCCCGCGCGGGTGCCCCGGCCGAGGAGTGTCGCGGACCTGCTGGGGCCACGATTCCACGGCGCTGTCGCGCTCCACGGCGATCCACGGCGGAGCGGCGCCGGGCTGTACGGCACGATCATGGCGGCCTTGGACAGTGGCGGAACGGCCGACGACATCACCGCTGGTGTGCAGTTCTTCGCCGATCTGAAGAGGGCCGGCAACGCCAGCCCCGCGGCGGCCTCTACGGTCTTGCCAGGTCAGAGCCCCGTGGTGATCGACTGGGACTACAACAACGTGCAGCACGCCCGACGGTCCCAGGGCAGCGCAGGCTGGCAGGTCGTCGTCCCGAAAGCCGCGGTCGGGCTGTACCACGCGCAAGCGGTCAACAAGAACGCCCCGCATCCCGCCGCCGCCCGGCTCTGGGCGGAGTTCGTCTTCTCCGACGTGGGTCAGAATCTGCTCCTCCGCAGCTATGTCCGCCCGGCCCGGGCCGATGCGATGCGAAGGGCTGGCACGATCGACCGCGCTTACTGGGACGCACTGCCCGCGCTGCATACGTCTCCGGTGTTTCTCACCCCGGCTCAGGTCGCCAAAGCGACGGCAACCATCGCGGCGAACTGGGGTCGTCTCAACGATTGACGAGGCAGCGCGGCGCTGCGGTCGGCTGGCCGCGGCTGGTGGGGGGCGGCCGGCCAGCCTCATCGGCGGCGCAGCACCATGGTCATCGCGGTGACCGTCGCCAGCGCGGCTGCTGCCCCGGCGGCCCCAGGACGGCCGCCGGCCGTCCCCGAGCCGCCTGCGGGATGTGTCGGGCCGGCCGTGGTCGTCCCGCCGGTCGCGGTGTGCGACTGCACGGCCGCGAGGCCCTCATCAGGGGCGCTTCGGATGAGCGCCGCGCCTGTCCGTGGATAGAGCCGCACAGCCGCACCACCGAGCAGCGACAGTGGATCAAGGTACTGGGAACCGCGCAGGAGTCCCCAGTGCAAGCAGGAGACGCCCACCCCGCAGTGCGCGGTCGGAGCCCCGAGCCAGCCGACCTGCTCTCCCGGGCGGACCACCCGGCCGACCCGCATCGCCGTGACGACCGGCTCGTATGTCGTGCGCAGCCCGCCAGCATGCACCACTGTGAGGACCCCACGACCGGCCAGGACCGCCGCGAAGCTGACGACGCCGGCTCCGGCGGCCAGCACCGGAGTCCCGATCGAGGCCCCCAGATCGACCCCGCGATGCCCTGAGCTGTAGGGCGTCGGTGGAGGTCCGAACCGGCGAAAGACCGGCGGGACACCCGGGAGCGGCCACCTCCACACCGGT
This sequence comes from Frankiaceae bacterium, assembly GCA_017882785.1. Classification (GTDB taxonomy): domain Bacteria; phylum Actinomycetota; class Actinomycetes; order JADGOV01; family JADGOV01; genus JADGOV01. Next base: position 38,288 of record JADGOV010000008.1, on the reverse strand, counting down.
GCCTCTCGGGTCGCCGGCGGGATCCCTGAGGCTGCCGGCGCCGTCGCCGGCAATCCGGCGATGGTGAGGACGAGGAGCAATCCTGCGGGCACGACGAGTCGAGCCAGCCACTGTCGGGTCGGGCGGAACGGCATGGGAACCAGCCTGACCGGGGCGGTGTCAGCCGGGGGGCAGTGCAACCGATGGCTGTGGACGGCTGGGCGCGCCGGCGGTGCCGCTGGGGAAAAACCGCCGGACAACGCCGCCGGCCAAACACTGCACGGCAACCCGCGCGGCACCCGCACAGCACTCCGGCACGGCCGGGGCCGCCGGGTGCCGCAGGCGCTAAGCTGGCAGCAGCGATCCGGGTCCCGGGTCGACTTCGCACGCCCTCCGACCGCCCGACACGGGCGGGCCGGCGCCCTCGGTCCCGAGCGAACTTGCCCGGGTGGGTGTCGGCGAGGGCGTCAGGGCAGGCGCCGCCCGGTGCCTGCGACAACCGAGTTGTGCGCGGCGACGCGCGCCCGAAAGAGAGGCCGACGATGGCTACCGTCGTCACCCTGCGCCAGCTGTTGGAAAACGGCGTGCACTTCGGCCACCAGACCCGCCGGTGGAATCCGAAGATGCGCCGCTTCATCCTGACTGAGCGCAACGGCATCTACATGATCGATCTTCAGCAGTCGCTGTCGTCCATCGACCGGGCGTTCGAGTTCGTCCGGGAGACCGTGGCCCATGGCGGCACCATCCTGTTCGTCGGCACGAAAAAGCAGGGGCAGGAAGCCATCCGCGAGCAGGCCACCAGAGTCGGCATGCCGTACGTCAACGAGCGGTGGCTGGGCGGCATGCTGACGAACTTCGCCACCATCTACCACCGGCTCCAGCGGCTGAAGGAACTGGAGCAGATCGAGCTGACCGGTGGCGACACGGTCCGCACGAAGAAGGAGCGGCTGACGCTGCAGCGGGAGCGGCAGAAGCTCGACCGCACCCTGGGCGGCATCCGAGACATGACTCGAGTGCCCAGCGCCATCTGGATCGTGGACACGAAGAAGGAGCACATCGCCGTCGGCGAAGCCCGCAAGCTGGGCATTCCGGTGGTGGCGATCCTGGACACGAACTGCGACCCGGACGAGGTCGACTACCCCATCCCCGGCAACGACGACGCGATCCGCAGCGTCGCTCTGCTGACCCGAGTCGTGGCTGACGCCGCGGCCGAGGGGCTGATGGCTCGGGCCGGTGCCGGCCGCGGTGAGGACGGCAGCGAACTGGCGACGGACGAGCCGCTCGCCGACTGGGAGCGCGAGCTCCTGCAGGGCACGGCGGCTCAGCCGGACACCGCGGAAGCCGAAGCGGCGACCACCACCGAGCCAGCCGACGAGGCTGACGCGGCCGTCACTGCCAACGCGGCTGACGCCGCTGTCACGGCAACCGCCACCGACGCTGTTGACGGCACTGAGATTCCCGCCGCTGCCGACGCGGCCGCTCCGCCAGTTCCGCCGCCTGGGGATCCCACCACAGGGCCGGTCGCGGAGCAGACCGGCGAGGAGCCGCAGGCTTGATCAGTTGTGTCCCACCGCCCACCGCGAGACGAGATAGCGAGTTAGAACGAGTCATGGCAGACGTTTCCGTAGCGGACATCAAGAAGCTCCGCGAGCTCACCGGCGCCGGCATGTCCGACGTCAAGAAGGCGCTGGTCGACCACGGCGGCGACATGGACAAAGCGACCGCGTACCTGCGCGAGAAGGGGTTGGCCGGCGTCGCCAAGCGGGGGGTTCGCACCGCCGAGAACGGCCTTGTCCACGCCTACCTGCATCGCACTGCGCGCGACCTGCCACCCACGGTCGGCGTCCTCGTCGAAGTCAACTGCGAGACCGACTTCGTGGCCAAGAACGAGGCCTTCCAGGAGCTGGCCCGAGAGTTGGCGCTGCACATCGCCTCCACGGACCCGCTCTACCTCACCAAGGAGGACGTGCCGAACGAGGTCATCGAGGCCGAGCGGAGGATCTACGAGGCCGCGGCGCGGGAGGACGGCAAGCCGGAGGCGGCGCTGGGCAGGATCGTCGAAGGCCGGATACAAGGCTACTACAAGGCTGTCTGCCTGCTGGAGCAGGTCTGGGTCAAGGACGGCAAGCTGACAATCTCTGCGCTCCTCGACGATGCTGCCGCCCGGCTCGGTGAGAAGATCGCGGTACGTCGGTTCGCCCGCTACAAGGTCGGCCAGGGCTGAGGGAGGTCCGCGCCCATCGTCCGGGCCCCATCGTCAGCGCCCATCGTCAGCGCAAGGGGCAGCGGAACGAGGTCGTCGTGCGGCACACTCGCAGCACAGCAGCTGCATCGCCGCAGGACACTTTGCGCCGCGTGACCCACCTAACCGGGTGGCGGCGCCAAGTACCGCACGCCTGGCGTACGCCAGGGAAGGACGAGGAGGCCGCTTGTGACCGGTCCGGCGAGCGCACCGGCCGAGCCGGAACCCCCAGTGTGGCGGCGGGTCCTGCTCAAGCTGTCCGGCGAGGCGTTCGCCGGAGGCGAGGTGCTGGGCATCGACCCGGGCACGGTGGCCTTCATGGCGCGGCAGGTCGCGGCCGCTCTCGGCACCGGCGTGCAGGTCGGTGTGGTGGTCGGCGGCGGGAACATGTTCCGCGGGGCGGTCCTCTCCGCCCGAGGCATGGACCGCTCCCGCGCCGACTACATGGGCATGCTCGGGACAGTCATCAACTGCCTCGCCCTGCAGGACTTCCTGGAGAAGGTCGGCGTCGAGACGAGGGTGCAGACCGCCATCACGATGGGTCAGGTCGCGGAGCCGTACGTGCCGCGCCGCGCCATCCGCCACCTCGAGAAGGGCCGCGTGGTGATCTTCGGAGCGGGGCTCGGGGCGCCGTTCTTCTCCACCGACACCACCGCCGCCCAGCGGGCTCTGGAGATCAACGCTCAGGCGGTACTCAAGGCGACCCAGGTCGACGGCGTCTACGACGACGACCCCCGCCGCAACCCGGATGCGGTGAAGTTCGACAGACTGGGCTACGCCGAGGTGCTCGCCCGCGGCCTGAAGGTCATGGACACGACCGCCATCAGCCTGTGCATGGACAACAGGTTGCCCATCGTGGTCTTCGACCTCCTCGGCGAGGGCAACATCGTCCGTGCCGTTCGCGGCGAGAAGATCGGCACCCTCGTCGCGCCCAACGACGACTGACCGGGAGCGCGCATGATTGACGACACCCTCCTCGAGGGCGAGGAGAAGATGGAGAAGGCCGTGGTGGTGGCCAAGGACGACCTCGCGATCATCCGAACCGGGCGGGCGAACCCTTCGATGTTCGCCAAGGTGCTGGTCGACTACTACGGCACGAAGACCCCGGTCAACCAGTTGGCCTCCTTCCACCTGCCCGAGCCGCGGATGGCGATCGTCACCCCGTACGACAAGAGCACGCTGGCGGCCGTCGAGCGGGCCATCCGGGACAGCGACCTCGGCGTCAATCCCACCAACGACGGCACCATCATCCGGGTCGTGTTCCCGCAGCTCACCGAGGAGCGCCGGCGTGAGATGATCAAGTTGGCGCATACGAAGGCGGAGGATGCGCGGATCTCCATCCGCAGCGTGCGGCGACACGCCAAGACCAGCCTGGACAAGCTGGTCAAGGACGGCGACGTCGGGGAGGACGATGTCCGCCGGGCAGAGAAGGAGCTGGAGGAGACCACCTCGCGATACGTCGCCCTGGTCGACGACCTGCTTCGGAGCAAAGAGTCCGAGCTGTTGGAGGTATGACCGGCGTGCGCATCGGCCCCCGGACTCCGGCAGCGTCCGTGGCGCCGGGTAAGGAGTCCGGCGGCGCCCCCGGGCGAGCTGGTCGCAACCTGCCCGCCGCGGTGGCCGTCGGGCTCGGCCTCGGCGGGGTCGCGCTCGTCACGCTCTACACGGCCCGGGTGCTCTTCGTCGGGCTGGTCGCCGTCGCCGTCGTGCTGGGTCTCTACGAACTCAGTGTGGCGCTGCGGTCGAAGGGCATCGTTGCCCCGTTCCTGCCGCTGGCAGCCGGTGGTGTCGCGGTGCAGGTGTTGGCCTGGACGTTGGGGGCAAGCGGCCTGCTCACCGGCGGGATCGCCACCATGGCTGGCACCTCGCTGGTCGTTCTGACGGTTCGCCGCCACGGCGTCGGTCGGGACGTGGCGGCGATTGTGGCGGTGACCGCGTATGTCCCCATGCTCGCGGGATGCGTCGTACTGCTTGCCCGCCCGGACGACGGCGCGCGCCGCGTCCTGACCTACGCCGCGACCACGGTGTGCAGTGACGTCGGGGCGTACGCCGTGGGGGTGCTGTTCGGCAAGCACCTGATGGCTCCGCGGATCAGTCCGAAGAAGACCTGGGAGGGCTTCGCGGGCTCGCTGGCCGCCAGTACCCTCGCGGCGGTACTGCTGCTGACGGGCTTGTTCCACACGTCCGTCTGGCAGGGCGTGGTCTTCGGTCTCGCCGTGGCCGTCGCCGCCACCCTGGGCGACCTGGGCGAGTCGTGGCTCAAGCGCCGGCTGTCGGTCAAGGACATGGGCACCCTGCTGCCGGGCCACGGCGGCGTGATGGACCGTGCGGACTCCCTGCTCCCGGCAGCGCTGGTGAGCCTGACCCTCCTGCTGTTGTTCGCCCCGCCGGGCTGATCTCCGGTGCCGACTCCTGAGCCGACTCCCCTGCTCGTGGGGCGCGGTGGCAAGCCGCCGCGCCACCTCGCCGACCTGTCGCCGACGGAGCGGCGGGCAGCGGTGATTGCGTTGGGGCAGCCGGGTTACCGTGCCGATCAGCTGGCCCGGGCCTACTTCGCCCGGTTGGTCGATGACTCGGCGGCGTTGACCGACGTGCCCGCCCACGCCCGCGGCGCGCTGGCGGCGGCGTTGCTGCCCCCGTTGATGGCTCCCGTGCGGCAGCTCACGACAGACGACGGGTGGACCCGCAAGACGCTGTGGCGGGCGCTGGACGGCACCCGGATCGAGAGCGTCCTGATGCGCTATCCCGATCGGGTGACGGTGTGCGTGTCGAGTCAGGCGGGCTGTGGCATGGGATGCCCGTTCTGCGCCACCGGACAGGCCGGCCTGACCCGCAACCTGTCCAGCGCCGAGATCGTCGAGCAGGTCGTCGCCGGCGCGCGGGCACTCCGGAGCGGCGAATTGACCGGCGGACCGGGCGGACCCTTGCGGGTCAGCAATGTGGTCTTCATGGGCATGGGTGAGCCGCTCGCGAACTACCGGGCGGTCCTCTCAGCGCTCCGCCGGCTCACCGACCCGGCGCCATCAGGCCTCGGCCTGGCTCAACGCGCCATCACCGTCTCCACCGTCGGCCTCGTGCCGGCCATGGATCGGCTCGCCGAGGAGGGTCTGCAGGTCACGCTGGCTGTTTCGCTGCACGCCCCCGATGACGAGTTGCGCGACACACTGGTCCCGGTGAACACCCGCTGGCCGGTGGGCGAGGTGCTCGCGGCAGCGTGGCGCTACGCCGGAAGGACCGGTCGACGGGTCAGCGTCGAATACGCGATGATGCGCGATGTCAACGACCAGCCGGACCGAGCCCACCGGCTCGGCGCGCTCCTGCGCGGTCGGCTGGCGCACGTCAACCTCATCCCGCTCAATCCGACACCCGGCAGCGCGTGGACCGCGAGCCGGCCGGGCGACGAGCGCGCGTTCCTCCGGATACTCCGCTCGTACGGGGTTGCCGCGACCGTCCGGGACACCCGTGGCCGGGAGATCGACGGGGCCTGCGGCCAGCTCGCCGCCAGCGGCTGAGCCAGCCCCGAGCAGCCGGCCGGGATCAGGCTCAATGCCCGATCAGGCTCTGCACCCACGCTGCCCGGCGGGCCGGTCGACCGGTGCAGGCCTCGGCCCGGTCCGCCGAGGCGATCAGGGCGCGCATGCCGTTGGCCCCGAGCCAGCGCAGCGGTTCCGGTTCCCATCGCGGCGAGCGGTGCCCGACCCAGGGCAGGCCGACCAGCGCGGTGTCCCGGCCCAGGATGAGGTCGGCCAGCGTACGGCCGGCGAGGTTGGCGGCCGCCACGCCGTCCCCGACGTAGCCGCCGGCCCAGGCCAGCCCGCTCGCTCGGTCCAGCCCGACGGAGGGCATCCAGTCCCGCGGCACACCAAGCGGCCCTCCCCAGCGGTGGGTGATGGCCGCATCGCGGGTGACCGGGAAGAGATCGACGAGCGCGTGGCGGAGCTGGTCGAACACCGCGGGTTCGCGGTCATAGACGGGTCGGACGGCGGAGCGGAGGTGGTAGGGCGCTCCCCGGCCGCCGAAGGCGATCCGGCTGTCGGCGGTGCGTTGTGCGTAGATGAGCAGGTGCCGGCCGTCGGTCAGAGTGCACCGGTCCCGCCAACCGAGCTGCTGCCACCAGGACTCGGGCAGCGGCTCAGTGGCGATCATCAGCGAGTAGACGGGCAGCAGCGCGCGTCGCAGCCCGGCAAGCCGCGGCGTGAAGCCCTCGGTGGCGCGCACGACGACGTCGGCCCGGACGGTGCCCCGCGTCGTGGCAACCCGGGCGGGCACGCCAGGTCGGCCCGGGGTCAGGCGCAGCGCGGGCGTGTGGTCGTAGATGCGAACGCCGCGGCGGGCTGTGGCCTCGGCGAGTCCGCGCACGAGGCGCGCGGGGTGCAGCGCGGCGCAGTGCGGGGTGTACGCGGCGCCGCGCACACCGGTGGCGGCAACCCTTGTGAGCGCCTCCCGCGCACCGAGCCACCGTGCGTCCGGATCCCAGCGGGCCGCCTGCTCCACACTGCGAAGCATCCGGACCTGCTGGGCCGCCGACCGGGCCAGCGTCAGAGTCCCGCCCTTGACGTAGGAGGCGTCGACGCCCTCGGCGGCGCAGAACCGGCCGACCTCGTCGACGGTGTCCCGCAGCGCGGCGGCAAACGCGCGGGTCGCCGGGTCGCCGCACCGCTCGGCGATCGTGCGCCAGGAGGTCGGGAACAGGGCCGAACACCACCCGCCGTTGCGTCCCGAGGCGCCGAAGCCGGCAACCTCGGCCTCCACGACGACGATCCGCAGTGTGGGGTCCGACCGGGCCAGGGAGTACGCCGTCCACAGGCCGGTGAAGCCCGCCCCGACGATGCAGACGTCGGCCTCGATGTCACCCTGGAGCGGCGTAGCGTCCGACGCGGGCTGGGTGACCCCGTCCCACCACAACGACAGGTCCCGGTAGGGCCGGGTGTGCCGTGTGCCCCGAGTGCCCGCTACAGCCGCCCCCACGCCTCGCTGAGTACCGAGCGCAGCACCTGCTCGATGTAGTCGAATTCGGGTTGGCCGCAGATCAGTGGCGGCGCGAGTTGGATGACCGGGTCGCCGCGGTCGTCGGCCCGGCAGATCAGACCCGCCTCGAACAGCGCCCCGGAGAGGAACCCGCGTAGCAGGCGCTCGGCTTCGTCATCGTCGAAGGTGGCCTTGGTTACCTTGTCCTTGACCAACTCGATGCCGTAGAAGTACCCGTCGCCGCGGACCTCGCCGACGATCGGCAGGTCGTTGAGCTTCTCCAGGGTGGCCCGGAACGCCCCTTCGTTCGCCCGGACGTGTGGCAGGATCTGCTCCCGCTCGAAGACGTCGAGGTTGGCCAGGGCAACGGCGCACGACACCGGGTGCCCGGCGAAGGTGATGCCGTGCAGGAACGTGGTGGTGCCCTGCAGGAACGGCTCGATCAGGTGGTCACCGACGATCATCGCGCCGATCGGCGCGTAGCCGCTGGTCATCCCCTTCGCGACAGTGATGATGTCGGGCTGGTAGCCGTAGCGCTGGGCACCGAAGTAGTACCCGAGCCGCCCGAAGGCGCAGATCACCTCGTCGCTGACGAGCAGTACGCCGTAACGGTCGCAGATCTCCCGGACCCGCTGGAAGTAGCCGGGCGGGGGCGGGAAGCAGCCGCCGGCGTTCTGCACCGGCTCCAGATACACCGCCGCCACCGACTCGGGCCCCTCCCGGAGCAGAGCCCGCTCGATCTCCTCCGACGCCCAGACGCCGAACGCCTCCGCGGAGTCGCCATGCTCGGGGGCGCGGTAGAAGTTCGTGTTGGGCACCCGGATCGAGCCGGGCACGAGCGGCTCGAACATGCCTTTGATCGCGGCCAGTCCGGTGATCGACAACGCCCCCATCGTGGCGCCGTGGTAGGCGATGTCCCGACTGATCACCTTGTATCGTTCGGGCTGTCCGATGGATCGGAAGTACTGCCGGGCCAGCTTCCAGGCGGATTCGACCGCCTCCGAGCCGCCGGTGGTGAAGAACACCCGGTTGAGGTTGCCCGGAGCGAGCCCGGCGAGCCGGTCGGCCAACTCCACAGCGCGCGGGTGGGCGTAGGACCAGAGTGGGAAGTACGCCAGCTCGCTGGCCTGCTTGGCCCCGGCATCCGCCAGTTCCTGGCGGTTGTGGCCGAGCTGGGAGACGAAAAGTCCGGACAGTCCGTCCAGGTACCGGCGGCCGCGCTGGTCATAGACGTACACCCCGTCACCGCGGGTGATCACCGGGATGTCATGCGTCCGGTCGTAGGCCGACATCCGGCTGAAGTGCATCCACAGGTGGCGCTGCGCCTTCTGCTGCAGATCGTCGTACTCGGCGACCTCGGTGACGTCTTGCGGTGTGGTGGTCATCGTGTTCCCCAGGTGTAGGTCTGTTTGGCGAGCTTGAGGTAGACAAGCGTCTCGGTGGTCCGCACCCCCGGTACGGCGCGAATGGCGTCGTTGAGCAGCCGCAGCAGGTGGGCGTCGTCCTCGGCCACGCACTCCACGACGATGTCGAACGAGCCGGCGGTGATGACCACGTAGTCGATCTCGGGGACTGCGGCCAGCTTCTCGGCGACCATCGACAGGTCGCCCTCGACCTTGAGCCCCACCAGGGCCTGTCGGGCGAAGCCCAGGGTCATCGGGTCGGTGACGGCGACGATCTGCATGACCCCGGATTCGGTCAGGCGCGCCACCCGCTGGCGGACCGCAGCCTCGGAGAGCCCCACGGCCTTGGCGATGGCTGCATAGGACCGCCGCCCGTCCTCCTGCAACTGTTCGATGATCTGCTTGGACACCGCATCGAGAACGGCGGGGGTGCTTGCCTCGCCGGCGTGGCGCGTCATCGAACCTCCTGATTCCGTCGAATCCTAGGTAACAGTATGCGGAATCGCTTGTCGAGCCGGTGATCCTTCTGCGAATCTCATGGTAGACGGGCCCGCACGGCCCAGCCGGTCCTCGACACCGCTAGGAGATCGTCCATGTCCCGCACCCTGCAGAACTTCATCAACGGCTCCTACGCCGAGGCCGAGGACGGCCGCACCGCCGAGCTGATCAATCCGTCCACCGGCGAGGCGTTCGCCGCTGCGCCTGTCTCCGGACAGGCCGACGTCGACCACGCCATGCGCGCCGCCGCCCTGGCCTTCCCGGGATGGCGGGATGCGACCCCGAGTGCCCGGAGCCTGGCCATGTTCCGGATCGCCGACGCCATCGAGGCCAGGGCCGGGGAGTTGGTGGCGGCGGAGAGTGAGAACACCGGCAAACCGCTGGCGTTGACCGCCGCGGAAGAGATCCCGCCGATGGTGGACCAGATCCGTTTCTTCGCCGGCGCGGCCCGGGTGCTGGAGGGCAGATCGGCCGGGGAGTACATGCCCGACCACACGTCCTACGTCCGTCGGGAGCCGATCGGAGTCTGTGCCCAGGTCACCCCGTGGAACTACCCGATGATGATGGCGGTGTGGAAGTTCGCGCCGGCGCTCGCCGCCGGCAACGCCGTCGTGCTCAAGCCGTCGGACACCACACCCGTCTCCACCCTGCTCATGGCCGAGATCGCCGCCGAGTTCCTGCCGCCCGGCGTGTTCAACGTGGTGTGCGGGGACCGGGACACCGGGCGGTCGCTGGTGGCCCACCCGACCCCGCAGATGGTCTCGATCACCGGGTCTGTCCGGGCCGGCATGGAGGTGGCGAAGGCGGCCGCCGACGACATCAAGAAGGTGCACCTGGAACTCGGCGGGAAGGCTCCGGTGATCGTCTTCGATGATGCGGACGTCGAGGCGGCGGCCTCGGGCATCGCCGGGGCCGGCTACTTCAACGCCGGCCAGGACTGCACGGCGGCCACCCGCGTGCTGGCCGGTCCGGGCATCGTCGGGGACTTCACCGCGGCGCTGGTCGAACAGGCCCGGGCGACGACCACCGGAGCACCCGGGGAGGCCGAGGCCGACTACGGCCCGCTCAACAACGACGCTCAGTTGGCCCGGGTGCAGGGCTTCCTGCAGCGCACGCCGGCCCATGCCAGCGTGCTGGCGGGTGGGCAGCGGGTCGGCGACCGCGGCTACTTCCTCGCGCCGACGGTCGTCGGCGACCTGCGCCAGGACGACGAGATGGTGCAGCAGGAGATCTTCGGTCCGGTGATCACAGTGCAGCAGTTCTCCTCCGAGGAGGAGGCGCTGGCCTGGGCGAACGGCGTGCAGTACGGACTGGCGTCCTCGGTCTGGACGAGGGACCACGGCCGGGCGCTGCGGATGGCCAAGAACCTTGACTTCGGTGCGGTGTGGATCAACACGCACATTCCGATCGTCGCCGAGATGCCGCACGGCGGCTTCAAGCACTCCGGCTACGGCAAGGACCTCTCGGTGTACGGCCTGGAGGACTACACCCGGATCAAGCACGTCATGAGCTATATCGGGCAGTGACGGCCGCAGCCCGGCCGGCGGAGAAGTACGCGTCGCACCAGTCGGAGCAGTCAGGAACAGGGCCAATGCGCCGAGACCTTGACGGTGCTGGATTGGCTGGCATGGGGATCTGCTCTCGGCGCGCTCGCCGTCGTGGTGCGCTGGTGGCTGCGCCGGGTCGACCAGCTTGGCCGCCGGCGGGCCTTCCCCTGGATCAGCATGGTGCTGCTGGGGGCGATGACGGTCGGTGCCTCGGCGCCGGGGATGTTGCGCAGCCGGGAAGAGCGCCGGCTGGACCGGGCGGCCTCGGCGCTGGTCGGCATTCCGGTCTCGGTGCACTGCCAGGCCCTCGGCAGCGCCGCCCTGGACGACGGCACCGAACTGGGCTTCGTCCGCTACGGCGCGGACGGTCGGCTCGAGCACCAAACCTTGATCAAACGTGATCAATGCCAGGCTCTCGCGGCCTACATGCGCTCGGCCAAGCGTGATCCCACGCCGGCCGAAGTCGGCGCGGTGCACGTGTTGGCGCATGAGTCGATGCACATGCGCAACATTGCCGACGAGGCGCTCGCGGAGTGCGCGGCCGTGCAGCGGGACGCCGAGTTGGCCAGGCTGTTGGGCGCGCCACCGGCGGCCGCGCGGCTCGTCGCCGTGCGCTACTGGCGATCGAGCTACCCGTTCATGCCCGCCGCCTACCGCTCGGTCGGCTGCCGTCGGGGCGGCCGGCTCGACGAGCACCGGCCCGACCCCCCGTGGTGAGGGGCCGCCGGGATCGAACGGAGGTGGACACGTCACTCAGTCTGTACCTAGACTTCTAGGTATGAGACAGGATCACGCCAGGGGGCAGCTCGACCTCCTGCTGCTCTGCGTGCTGACAGACGGGCCGGCCCACGGCTATGCGGTGATCTCGCGGTTGCGAGCCGCCTCCGACGGGGTCTTCGACCTGCCGGAGGGGACGGTCTATCCGGCCCTGCACCGGCTGGAGGGAACGGGACTGGTGGTGAGCCAGTGGCAGGACGGCGGAGAGCGTCGCCGCCGGGTGTATGAGATCACCACGGCCGGCAACCGTGCGCTGGCGGCCAAGCGTGCCCAGTGGCGGTCGTTCGCCCGTGGCGTCCAGTCGGTGCTGGCGGGTGCGACGTGAGGCGGCTGTTCGGCTGGCCCGTACGGTCGCCGCGGCAGGCGTCGGCGCAGCGATCAGCGCCGGTGGAGTCCTCGCCGGTGGAGCGGTATCTGGACCAGCTCTTCGAGCTGGAGTCGCCGGCCTGTTGGCCTGGCCGGTGGCTCGGCTGTTCGGTCAGGACTACCTCGCCGACGACCCGGCGAAGGAGATCCTCTCACCGCAGCGGTGCGGGACCCTGCTCGACGCCTACCCGCACGCCGCCGGCTGTCAGGCCGCATCGGTGGCCCACCACGCGCAGGAACTCGTCGTCAACAGCCTGGCGATGGGCGTACTGGGGGTCGCGGCTGCGGCCGTCTTCTGGTTCGCCCGCCGCGGGGGCCGGGTGCACAGGTTCGCGGTGACCCCGCCGCCGTGCCAGCGATGGTGCTTTTCGCCGGACTGCTGGTCCGGGAGCTCCGGACCAGCGGTCCGGGGACCACGGCACCGCTGCCGGACGGCTAGGACTCTGCGGCTCAGTCTCAGACTCACACGCTGCGGCTCAAGTTTTGGCCCGACGACTCGACTCTCCTCCGGGGGCTCCGCCCAGGGCCTACCGGAGGGAGTCGCTATGCGCATCCTGCTCGTGGGCGCCGGCGGTGTCGGCAACGCCATCGCCCGCATCGCCGCCACCCGCGGCTTCATCACCGAGATGGTCATCGCCGACTACGACGAGACCCGCGCCCGGCGGGTGGCCGACAGCATCGACGACGACCGCTACCGCGGCGTCCGGCTCGACGCCGGCAGCGTGCCCGACGTCGTCGACCTGGTGGCGGTGACCAGGGCCGACGTGCTGCTCAACGCCTGTGACCCCCGTTTCGTCGCACCGCTGTTCGCGGCCGCCGAGGAGGCCGCCGTGGACTACCTCGACATGGCCATGTCCCTCTCCGAGCCTCATCCCACCGACCCGTACGCCCAGTCCGGGGTGAAGCTCGGCGACCTGCAGTTCGCCGCGGCGCAGGGCTGGGCCGACCGCGGTCGGTTGGCGCTGTGCGGCCTGGGGGTTGAGCCGGGGTTGTCCGACATCTTCGCCCGGTATGCGGCCGATGAGCTGTTCGCCACGGTGGCGGATGTGGGGGTCCGGGACGGGGCGAGCCTCACGGTGGACGGCTACGACTTCGCCCCCACCTTCTCGATCTGGACGACGATCGAGGAGTGCCTCAACCCGCCGGTGATCTGGCAGCGGGACCGCGGCTGGTACACCACGGAGCCGTTCAGCGAGCCGGAGGTCTTCGACTTTCCGGACGGTATCGGGCCGGTGGAGTGCGTGAACGTCGAGCACGAGGAGGTCCTGTTGATCCCGCGGTGGGTGGACTGCTCGCGGGTCACGTTCAAGTACGGGCTCGGTGAGGAGTTCATCGGAGTACTCCGTACGCTGCACAAGCTCGGGCTGGACTCGACGCGGCCGGTGCCGGTGGCCGGGGTAGCGGTCCCGCCGCGGGACGTCGTCGCGGCCTGCCTGCCGGATCCGGCCATGCTGGGGGAGCGGATGCGCGGCAAGACCTGCGCCGGCACCTGGGTGCGGGGCATCGGCCGGGACCCCACCTCCGGTGCGCAGACCGGACCCCGCGAGGTCTACCTCTACCACGTGGTGGACAACGAGCAGACCATGCGGGACTGGGGCTGCCAGGCTGTGGTGTGGCAGACCGCGATCAACCCGGTGGTCGGGCTGGAGCTCCTGGCGACCGGAGCCTGGTCCGGTGCCGGCGTTCTCGGTCCCGAGGCCTTTCCGGCCGGCCCGTACCTTGACCTGCTCGCGGACGGGTACGGCTCGCCGTGGGGGCTGCGGGAGATGTGAGCCCGACGCGGTTACAGCGACGCGAACGCCTTGTCCAGGATGGTCAGCCCCTCCTCGAGCAGGGCATCGGAGATGACCAGCGGCGGGATGATCCGCAGCACGTTGTCGAAGCTGCCCGCTCGAAGCAGAACGAGGCCCTGCTCGTGCGCCGCGTGCAGCACCCTGCTGGCGATCTCCGGTGCTGGCGTCTTGGCCGCGCGGTCGGACACCAGCTCGACGGCGGCCATCGCTCCCCGACCCCGGACGTTGCCGATCACGTCGTAGGTCTCGGCCATCGCCCGCAGCCGCGGGAGCAGGGCTTCGCCGATCTGCGCCGACCGCGCGACGAGGCCCTCGCGCTCGATGTCCTCGATGGCCGCGAGGGCGGCCACGCAGGCGAGGGGGTTGCCGCCGAAGGTGCCGCCCAGACCTCCCGGGGAGGCGGCGTCCATGATGTCCGCCCGACCGGTGATGCCGCCGAGTGGCAGGCCGCCGGCGATGCCCTTCGCGGTGGTCACGATGTCGGGGACCAGCCCTTCGTGCTCGCTGGCGAAGAAGGTGCCGGTGCGGCCGAATCCGCTCTGCACCTCGTCGGCGATGAAGACGATGCCGTTCCGCCGGCAGTAGTCGGCGACGGCCGGCAGGAAGCCCGCCGCCGGCACGACGACGCCACCCTCGCCCTGCACCGGTTCGGCGATCACCGCGGCGATGGAGCTGGCGCCTATGGTGCGGTCCATGGCGTCGATGACGTACGCGGCGCAGCTGGCGGCGCAGCTCGCTTCCTCGGTGCCCCCGGTCGGGCAGCGGTAGGGGTAGGCGAAGGGCAGCCGGTAGGTCTCGGCGGCGAAGGGCCCGCCGAGCTTGTACGGCGCCACCTTCGCGGTCAGTGACATGGCCAGCAGCGTGCGGCCGTGGAAGGCGTGGTCGAAGGTCACTACGGCCTGACGACCGGTGGCCACGCGGGCGATCTTGACCGCGTTCTCGACGGCCTCCGCGCCGGAGTTGACGAGGAAGGACTTCTTGGCGTGGTCGCCGGGGGTCAGCCGGTTCAGCGCCTCGCACACCGCGACGTAGGACTCATACGGGGTGACGGTGAAGCAGGTGTGGGTGAACCGCGCCACCTGCTCCGTCACCGCGGTTATGACGCCGGGGTTGGCGTTGCCCACGTTGACCACGGCGATTCCCGCGCCGAAGTCGATGAGCCGGTTGCCGTCGACGTCCTCCAGGATGCCGCCGCCGGCCTGGGCGATGAAGACCGGCACGGTGCTGCCCACCCCGCGGGGGATCGCCCGGGCGCGGCGCGCCGACAGCTCTCGTGACGCGGGCCCGGGCACCGCTGTGGCCAGGTGACGCTCCTGCGGCACGGACCGCGCCATGACGACCTCCTCAGCTGTGGACAGCCGGAACGACTGCGCCGGATGCCAGGGTAAGCGTCGGGTGCGCACGGCTCGCCCGGTGAGTGGGCGACAATGGCACGGTGAGTTTCTGTGCGTGAGGTCGTCGTGCTGGGTTCGACCGGCTCGATCGGCACCCAGGCCCTCGAGGTCGTCCGCCGTGCTCCCGACCGGTTCCGGGTCGTGGCGCTCGCGGCCGGAGGTGACCGGGTCGAGTTGCTCGCCGAGCAGGCCCTCGCCTTCGGCGTCGAAGTGGTGGGCATAGCCAGGGCCAGCGCCGCCCAGGACCTGCAGCTGGCCTTCTACGCCGCCGCCCAGGCGCAGGGCTACGCCACCGGCGGGTTCGCGGTACCGAAGATCCTGGCCGGACCGGATGCGGCCACCGAGGTCGCCGCCTGGCCCTCGGATGTCGTCCTCAACGGGATCAGCGGGTCGATCGGGCTGGCGCCGACGCTCGCCGCCTTGGAGACGGGCAGCACCCTGGCCCTGGCGAACAAGGAGTCGCTGATCGTCGGGGGTCCGCTGGTAACGGCCCGGGCGACACAGGGGCAGCTCGTACCGGTGGACTCCGAGCACTCCGCGTTGGCCCAGTGCCTGCGCGGAGGGCGCCGGGAGGAGGTGAGCCGCCTGGTGCTGACAGCCAGCGGTGGACCTTTCCGTGGCCGCAGCCGCGCCGAGTTGGTCGACGTCACCCCGGCCGAGGCCCTGGCGCACCCCACGTGGGCGATGGGGCCGGTGGTCACCGTGAACTCGGCCACCCTGGTCAACAAGGGCCTCGAGCTGATCGAGGCGCACCTGCTCTTCGGCATCCCGTACACGGACATCTCCGTCGTCGTGCACCCGCAGTCAGTGGTGCACTCCATGGTGGAGTTCACCGACGGCTCCACACTGGCGCAGTGTGCGCCGCCGGACATGCGCCTGCCGATCGCGCTGGCGATGGCCTGGCCCGATCGGGTGCCCGGCGCGGCGGCGGGGATCGACTGGTCGGCGGCCCACTGCTGGGAGCTGTTGCCGATGGACTCCACGGCGTTTCCGGCGGTGGCCCTGGCCGCCGAGGTCGGTCAGGCGGGGGGCATCGCGCCAGCGGCCTACAACGCGGCCAACGAGCAGGCGGTGGAGGCCTTCCTGCGGGGTCGGATCAGCTTCCCGGCCATTCTCGACACGGTTGCGGCAGTCGTGTCCGAACGGCCGGGCGGTGACGGCTCCGGGAACGCCCTCACCGTCGAGGACGTCCTGTCGGCCGAAACGTGGGCCCGCCATCGGGCCGACGCGCTCATCGAGGGCGCAGCCCGATGACGCTCGGCATCATTCTCTTCGCCGTCGGCATCTTCCTCGCGGTCTGCCTGCACGAGTTCGGTCACCTGCTGACGGCTAAGGCGTTCGGGATGAAGGCCACCCAGTATTTCGCCGGTTTCGGCCCGACGCTGTGGTCCTTCCGGCGCGGGGAGACCGAGTACGGCGTCAAGGCGATCCCGGCCGGCGGCTACGTGAAGATCGTCGGAATGACGCCGTTGGAGGAGGTGGCTCCCGCGGATTCCGCCCGAGCCTTCTGGCGGTTCCCGGCCGGCAAGCGGCTGGTCGTGCTGGCCGCGGGATCGATCACCCACTTCCTGCTGGCCTTCGTGACGCTGTACTTCCTGGCCCTTCTCGTCGGACTGCCCACCAGCCGCCCGCAGTTGGCCGAGGTGTCCACGTGCGCCCCCGCCGTGGTCACCGTGGCCAACCCGGCACCGGCGTGCACTGCGGGAGACCCGCCGTCGCCGGCCCGACTGGCCGGCATGCGGGCGGGCGATGAGGTGCTGGCCTTCGGCGGTCGCCCGGTTCGTGACGTGGACGCCCTCATCGCCGCCGTACGGGCCCACCCGCCGGGTCGGGTCGAGGTCACCGTGCGACGGGACGGCAAGCGGCTGACAGTGCCGGTCACCCTGGTCGCGGTCCGTCGGCCGGACACGGCCGATCCGAACCGGCAGGTGACCGTGAGCGCGCTGGGATTCTCACCCGGCACGGTCCGGGAGTATCCGGGCGTCGTGGGCTCGGTTGCCGGCGGCGGCCGGCTGCTCGGCAACCTGTTCACCGGCACCTTCGAGTCGCTGAAGCAGTTTCCCGGTCGACTCCCCAAGCTGTGGGACGCGGTGACCGGTGGCAGCCGGGACCCGAACACCCCGGTGAGCGTCGTCGGCGCCTCCCGGCTCGGTGGTGAGGCGTTCCAGGCCAAGCAGGTCGCCGTCTACCTCGGCTTCTTCGCCGCCCTGAACGTCTTCATCGGCGTGTTCAACCTGCTGCCGCTGCTGCCTCTGGACGGCGGTCACATCGCGGTCCTGCTCTTCGAGCAGGCCCGCTCCCGGTTGGCGCGACTGTTCCGGCGGCAGGATCCCGGCCGGGTGGACATCGCCAAGCTCATGCCCTTGACCTACGTCGTCATCCTGGTCTTCGGTGCGTTGTCCGTGCTGGCCATCGTCGCCGATATCGTCAACCCGATCGCCAACCCCTTCCGGTGAAGGGATCCCGTGACCCGGTGACCGCCGTACCCCTCGGCATGCCCGACCTTCCGCCGCTCCCGCTGGCCACCCGGCACCTGACCCGCCAGATCTCCGTCGGCGGCGTGCTGGTCGGCGGGGACGCGCCGGTCTCCGTGCAGTCGATGACCACCACCAAGACCGCCGACGTGAACGCCACGCTGCAGCAGATCGCCGAGCTGACCGCGGCGGGCTGCCAGATCGTCCGGGTGGCGGTACCGGACACCGATGATGCCGAGGCATTGCCGCAGATAGCGGCCCATTCCCAGATCCCGGTCATCGCCGACATCCACTTCCAGCCCCGGTACGTCTTCGCTGCCCTCGACGCCGGGTGTGCCGGGGTTCGGGTGAACCCCGGGAACATCCGAAAGTTCGACGACCGGGTCGGTGAGATCGCCCGGGCTGCCGCGGCCGCCAGGGTGCCCATCCGCATCGGGGTCAACGCCGGCTCTCTGGACAAGCGGCTGCTGGCGAAGTACGGGAAGGCCACCGCCGAAGCGCTGGTGGACAGTGCGCTCTGGGAGTGCTCGTTGTTCGAGGAGCACGGCTTCCGGGACATCAAGATCTCGGTGAAGCACTCCGACCCGGTGGTGATGATCGCGGCCTACCGGCTCCTTGCCCAGCGTTGCGACTATCCGCTGCACCTGGGGGTCACCGAAGCCGGACCCACCTTCCAGGGCACCGTCAAGTCGGCGGTGGCCTTCGGTGCGTTGCTGGCCGAGGGCATCGGTGACACGATTCGGGTCTCCCTGTCCGCCCCGCCGGTGGAGGAGGTCAAGGTCGGCACCGCGATCCTGGAGTCGCTCAACCTCCGTCAGCGGCGGTTGGAGATCGTCTCCTGCCCGTCGTGCGGCCGGGCGCAGGTGGATGTGTACACGCTGGCGGAGAAGGTGCAGGCCGGCCTGGAGGGGATGACCGTGCCGTTGCGGGTGGCGGTCATGGGCTGCGTCGTCAACGGGCCTGGCGAGGCTCGGGAGGCCGATCTGGGGGTCGCCTCCGGGAACGGCAAGGGTCAGATCTTCGTCCGGGGGCAGGTCATCTCGACCGTGCCCGAGGCGCTGATCGTGGAGACCCTCATCGCCGAAGCGCAGCGGATCGCCGCCGAGATGGAGATCGACGGCGATACCGATCCGGGCCTCGGCCCACCCTCGGTGTCGGTGGGCTGACACCCGTGCTGCGGACCGCGCCCGTGCGGGTGCTCGACGACTCCGACGTCGCCGAAGCGCTCGCGCTGCTCGCAGCCGACCCGGTTGCCAATGTCCTGATCGCGGCCCGGGTCGAAGCGGCCGGGCTCGACCCCTGGCGACTGGGTGCCGAGATCTGGGGTTACGCCGAGCATGGCCGGCTGCAGGCGTTGTGCCACGCCGGCGCCAACCTGGCACCCACCCGCGCCAGCACGCAGGCCGTTCGCGCCTTCGCCGACAAGGCCCGTCGCCAGGGTCGGCGCTGTTCGTCCATCGTCGGCCCGGCAGAGGCCGTGCGGTCGCTGTGGAGCGCCTTGCGGGAGACGTGGGGACCGGCTCGCGACGTCCGTCCTTCTCAGCCGCTGCTGTCCATCGCCCGACCGTCCCCGGTACCAGCCGACCCCGCGGTACGGCCCGTGCGCCCGGACGAGGTCGATGCGGTGCTGCCGGCGTGCGTTGCCATGTTCACCGAGGAGGTCGGGGTCTCCCCGATCGGTGGCGACGGCGGGCTGCTCTACCGCTCGCGCGTCGCCGAACTGGTCGGCGCGGGCAGGTCCTACGCCCGGATCGAGGACGGACGGGTGCTGTTCAAGGCCGAGATCGGCTCGGCGACGGCGCAGGCGTGCCAGGTCCAGGGTGTCTGGGTGGACCCGGCCTATCGCGGCCGGCGACTCTCGATCGCCGGGATGGCCGCGGTGGTCCAGATCGCTCTGCAGTCGGTCGCGCCGGTGGTCAGCCTCTACGTCAACGACTACAACGAGCCGGCGCGGCGGGCCTACAGTCGGGTCGGCTTCGCCGAGATCGGCACGTTCGCCTCGGTGCTGTTCTAGAGACCGGTTTCGGGCCGGTTCAGCCCTGTTTCCGTGCCGGGCTGGCCCCTTGGCACACGAAGACTCACGAAGACTCGCCGGCCACATCCGCCCTCCGGGCCATTAGATGTCCTCTGTTCGGGTCGCTGCCGCGGATCCGGCTTGACCATCCAGCCGCGATACTGGCATTGTCCAGCAAGTCGGTAGGGATACCGGGAAAGACGCAATTCCCCGAGGGTTAGGGGGTTTTCGCCTGCCACCCCGCCACCCTGCCTCCTCGACGCCCCGACACCCCGACACCCACACCGTGATCGCCAAGAGAAAGCAGAGGCATGCGTACTCACCTCAAGGGGATGGTTGCCCTCGTCGGCATCGGCGCGCTCGCGGCCACCGGCTGCGGCAGCGACACCAAGACCGCGGGCAGCTCAGGCGAGAAGGTGCAGCTGTCCCTCGTTGCCTACTCCACCCCCCAGGCCGCGTACCAGGAGCTCATCAAGGACTTCCAGGCGACACCCGCCGGCAAGGGAGTCACCTTCTCCCAGTCCTACGGCGCCTCCGGCGACCAGAGCCGCGCGGTGGTCGCCGGCCTGAAGGCGGACGTCGTCAACTTCTCCCTCGAGCCGGACATGACGCGGCTGGTCAAGGCCGGCAAGGTCGCCACCACCTGGAACGCGAACCAGTACAAGGGCATGGTGACGCGTTCCGTCGTGGTGATCGTCACACGCAAGGGCAATCCCAAGAACATCAAGACCTGGGCCGATTTGACCAAACCCGGCGTACAGGTCATCACGCCTAACCCGTTCACCTCCGGCGGCGCGCGCTGGAACGTCATGGCCGGCTACGGCGCGGCCTCGGCCAAGGGCACGAACAAGGCCGCCGGCGAGGCCTACCTCAAGGCGCTGTTCGCGAACGTGCCGGTGCAGGATGACAGCGCCCGCAAGGCGCTCGGCACCTTCACCAACGGCAAGGGCGACGCGATGCTGGCCTATGAGAACGAAGCGATCTTCGCCCAGCAGAAGGGTCAGGCGCTGGACTACGTCGTTCCTTCCTCGACGATCCTCATCGAGAACCCGGTGGCCGCCACGTCGACCAGCAAGCACCCGACGCAGGCGAAGGCCTTCGTCGACTTCCTGTATTCGGCTCAGGCGCAGAAGGAGTTCGCCGCCAACGGCTACCGGCCAGTCGTCGCCGGGACCGTGCCGGCCAGCGCCTTCCCGACGCCGACCGGGCTGTTCACGATCAAGGACCTGGGTGGCTGGACGTTGGTCACCAAGCAGTTCTTCGACCCGCAGTCCTCGGTGATGGCCGATGTCGAGCGCAAGCTCGGTGTCGCCACCAAGAAGTAGTCTGCGTTGACCCCAGGTAGCCGCGCGCTGGCCACCGGCCGATCCACCGAGGATCGGTCGGTGGAGGCGCGGATCGACCTCGACAGCCCACCACCTCCGGCCGCGCCCGCTCGAGGGCGGCGCCGGCTGGGCGGGCTGGGCGGGCGCCGGGGCGGGCCCGACGGCACCCGTCGGGTAGGCCCGGGGGTGGCTCTCGGGCTGGGCATGACGACGATGTACCTCAGCCTCATCGTGCTCATCCCGCTGGCGGCGGTCGTCTGGCAGTCGACGGAGAAGGGACCGGCGTTCTTCTGGCAGGCGGTGACGACGCCGGAGTCCTGGGCGGCGCTCAAGCTCACGGTGGTCGCCTCGCTGCTCGTTGCCGTCGTCAACCTCGTGATGGGCACCCTCATCGCCTGGGTGCTCGTGCGGGACACCTTCCGCGGCAAGGCCCTGGTCGACATGTTGATCGACCTGCCGTTCGCGTTGCCGACCATCGTCGCCGGTCTTGTGCTCCTCGCGCTCTACGGCCCGGGCAGCCCGCTCGGGGTCAATCTGGCCTACGCCCGGAGCGGGGTCGTCGTGGCGCTGCTGTTTGTCACGTTGCCGTTCGTCGTGCGCACCGTGCAGCCGGTCCTGTTGGAGCTGGACCGGGAGATGGAATCGGCGGCCGCATCATTGGGCGCGGGCAACGCAACCATCTTCCGTCGCATCGTGCTGCCGAACCTCATCCCGGCGATGGCCGCCGGGACCGCGCTCGCGTTTGCCCGGTCGATCAGCGAGTTCGGCGCGACTGTGCTCATCTCCGGCAACATCCCGTTCAAGACCCAGGTCTCCGCGGTCAGCATCTTCGGCCAGATCGAGAGTGACAACCCCATCGGCGCGGCCGCCGTGTCCACGGTTCTGCTGGTCATCGCGTTGGTCGTGCTGATCCTGTTGGACGTCCTGCAGCGATGGGGGGCGCGTCGTGCCTGAACTCAGTTCGGCCGCGCCCAAGGTCGCGGCCTCCACCGTGTCGAAGGTCGCGTTGCGCTCGGTGGCGCTCACATACCTGTTCTTCCTGCTGGTCCTGCCTCTGCTGCTGATCTGCTGGCGAACCTTCGACCATGGGCTCACCCCGGTGTGGACCGCGCTGTCCTCCGCCTCCGCGCTGCATGCCTTCAAGGTGACTGTGATCGTCGCCGTCCTGGCGGTAGCGCTGAACACCGTCTTCGGCGTCGGTGTTGCCATCCTGCTGGTGCGGCACGACTTTCCGGGCAAGCGGGTCCTCAACGCCTTCATCGACCTGCCGCTGGCTGTCTCTCCCGTCGTCGTCGGGTTGGCGCTGGTCCTCGTCTACGGGAACACCACGGCGCTCGGTGGCTGGTTCTCCGACCATGGCTTCCCCATCATCTTCTCCATCCCGGGGATGGTGCTGGCCACGGTGTTCGTCTCGCTCCCGCTGATCGTGCGGGCGGTGGCCCCCGTGTTGGCCGAGGTAGGTGTCGAGCAGGAGCAGGCCGCCTGGACCCTCGGTGCCTCGCCGTGGGCAGCCTTCCGCCGGATCACCCTGCCGGCGATCCGCTGGGCGCTCGCGTACGGCATGGTGCTCGCCCTCGCCCGCTCGCTCGGCGAGTACGGCGCCGTCGCGGTCGTATCCGGCCGGCTGGTGGACCAGACCCAGACCTTGACCCTGTTCGTCGAGGAGCGTTACCAGAACTTCGACCAGGCAGCGGCCTACGCGGCCTCCTTCGCGCTAGCCTTTCTGGCCGTCGTCATTCTCCTGTTGATCAAATTTCTTCGACCGAAGGACAGCGCCTGATGGCAATCGATGCCGCGCACGTCACCAAGCGCTTCGGGGACTTCGTCGCTCTCGACGACGTGTCTGTGGACATCCCGACCGGGGCACTGACCGCTCTCCTCGGTCCGAGCGGCGGTGGGAAGTCGACACTGCTACGGATTATCGCGGGTCTCGAGCAGGCGGATTCCGGCACCATCACCATCGAGGGCGAGGAGGCGACCCGACTGTCGCCGCAGCGACGCAACGTGGGCTTCGTCTTCCAGCACTACGCCGCCTTCAAGCACATGACGGTTTACCGCAATGTGGCCTTCGGCCTGGAGATCCGCAAGGTGCCCAAGGACAAGATCCGCCGCCGGGTGACCGAACTGCTCGAGTTGGTACACCTCGACGCCATGGCTCACCGCTATCCCGCCCAGCTTTCCGGCGGCCAACGCCAGCGGATGGCGCTGGCCCGGGCCCTCGCGGTGGAACCCAAGGTGCTGCTCCTCGACGAGCCGTTCGGTGCCCTGGACGCGCAGGTGCGCAAGGAGCTGCGGACCTGGCTGCGTCGGCTGCACGACGAGGTGCACGTGACCACCGTCTTCGTCACCCACGACCAGGAGGAGGCGATGGAGGTGGCCGACTCGATTGTCGTTCTGGCCAACGGGCGGGTCGAGCAGAGCGGACGGCCCGACGAGCTCTACGAGCGGCCGGCGAACGACTTCGTGATGAGTTTCCTCGGCCCCGTGACGACTCTCGGCGGCGAGCTGGTCCGCCCGCACGACTTGGAGGTCCTCGTCCAACCGGCGCCGGACACCGTACCGGCGACCGTGCTGCGGGTGGTCCGGCTCGGCTTCGAGGTGCGCGTCGAGGTGCTGCTCGACGGCGTGGAGACCTGGGCTCAGGTGACCCGGACCACCGCTGCCAGACTCGGCCTCCAATCGGGTAGCACGGTCTACGTCCGTCCGGAGCGGGTGTCTGCCGACTCGGATTCGCTCGTGGCCAGCGCATGAGCGACACCGGTGCTCCGCTGGCAAGGGAACCCGAGTCGGCTGACCTGCGCCTCGCGCTGAACGACGACACCGCCCGGGCCGCGGTCAGCCCCCGCGCCGACGCGGCGTTGCGGGTGCTGCTCGGTCTGGCCCGCACCCCGGCGCCGGGGGTGCAGACCGCGGAGTCGCTGGCCCGGTCACAGGGACTGACCCGACGGATGCTCGATCCGGTGCTGCTCGACCTCTCCCGGGCCGGCATCGTCATCGGACTGCGCGGGCAGTTCGGCGGATACCGATTGGGCTGGCAGACCGAGCAGATCACGCTGGCTGACGTCATCGCCGCGGTGGACCGCCCGCTCGCGGAGGCCTGCGGACTCACCGGCCGAGCTAACCGGGTGCGACCCCCCACCGACGGGCTGGAGGCCATGTGGCTCGGCGTTCGTGCCGGCTTGCACGCCGTCCTCGAGGGCTTCACCGTGGACGCGCTGGTTCGGGACACGACGGGAACCGGGGCTGACCTTGCGGCCGATTCCGGGGCTGATGCTGGGGAGCGCGCGGCTCGGGGAGCGTAGCGGCCGGGTGCCGTCAGGCTGCGGTGTGGGCGCCGGTGGGGGTCGAGGCACGGGGTGCTGGCCCGATCGGGGGTCGATCACTGCGTCAAGTCGAGGACCCGGGCGTGCAGTGAGTTCCGCTGGTGCAGGGCGCAGCGCAGCGCCCGGTGCACGCCTTGTTCCAGGTACAGTTCGCCGTTCCACTGCACCACGTGCGGGAAGAGGTCACCGTAGAACGTCGAGTCGTCGGCAAGCACCCGGTCCAGGTACAGCTCGCGCCGGGTGGTGACGAGCTGGTCGAGCCGGACCTGGCGGGGTGGGATCCGCGACCAGCCGCGCGCGTCCAAACCGTGGTCCGGATAGGGCCGCGTGTCCCCAACGGCCTTGAACACCACGGCCGTCCCCTCCCCGTCGGCGTACCCGGCCCGACCCTAGCCGCCGGGCCGCCGCGGGCCGCCACGAGCACCCGACGGTGTGACCCGCTCAGCGCCTGAAGCGGTCCCCCGCCCGTTCGGCAAGGTCCTCCGGCAGCACGTCGGTGGCGAGTTCGTGGTGGAGCCGCTCCAGCCACGTCACGTCGGAGCGGTAGAGCGGCGCGACGTTCGACCGGAGGACCATCCGCAGGTTCAGTGGATAGCCCACCCGGTCCACCGGTGCCCCGTACAGCGCCCAGTTGCAGCTGGAATAGCCCAGTTCCGCATAGAAGTTCATCGCCGTGGCGATGCCCGAGCCCAACTCGTCGACCAGCGGTCGATCGAGATCCGCCGGGTTGCCGGCCGGCCACACGAACGCCCGCAGCTCGCCCGGCCCCCGCGGGGCGAAGGCGGCCAGCCACTCCACGTCCGGGCTACCGCCCAGATACCGCCGGCCGTCCTGGCGCTCCGCGTCGAGGTAGTCCCGGAAACGGGCTGCCGGTACCTCGGCGAGCAGCCGCTGCTCGTTGCTCGGAACGCTGTCCACCGCCCCCTGGGTGTGCGGGTGATAGAGCGAACTCCCCGCGGGCAGCATGTGATTGGCGTTCAGCGACGCCCAGCCCGAGCCCAACCGCGGCGCCGGCCGACCGGGGTGCTGCACCGCCCGGCAGAACTCGACCTGCGCGGCGAGGTTGTCCGCCACCAGCGCCGACGTCATCGCAGCCAGCGGCAGGTGGTGCAACGCGGGGCTGTAGACGCAGACGGAGCTGTGTTCGGCGTAGCCGACGAGGTTCGGGAACAACACCGCGGCGCCGACGTCGATCCGACCCTGCTCGACCAGCGCCGGCGGGAAGCAGGGAGTCACCTCGCGGACCCGTTCCGGGCAGAACGGGCACCCGAGCCGCGTCTGCGCCGCTAGCTGCGCCGGCTCGCCGTCCACCGTGGGCACCAACGGCACACGATCCCGCAACACACGGGCGGTGTGCCCGGTCAGCGGGTCCCACCGCACCTCGGAGACCGACTCCACCGGCGCGAAGCCGGCCCGCGGATCCAGAATCGTCCGCCGCATCTCCTGCCGAGCGAAGTCCATGCGTGACTCACTCCACGCCGTGGCACGGCGACTTCGCCGCCCCGATCTCGATCAGGCAGTGTACGACGTGCGCCGCTCACCTCGCGCCGGTCGGGCTCTCGGTTGCGCTCTATAGGCTCGGCGGCGTTCAGCCGTACGTGGGCGGCCGCGACCGCGACCGGCCCGAGCCTCGACGAGGAGCCGTTGTCGTGATCACCCGGATGTCGGCGCTGTTCCTGCGCACCCTGCGCGAGGACCCGGCGGACGCCGAGGTACCCAGCCACAAGCTGCTGGTGCGCGCCGGCTACATCCGTCGGGTCGCGGCGGGCATCTACACCTGGCTGCCGCTGGGCAAGATCGTGCTCGAGAACGTGGCTCGTGTGGTCCGCGAGGAGATGGACGCCATCGGCGGCCAGGAGGTGCTGTTCCCGGCGTTGCTGCCCCGCGAGGTGTACGAGGCGAGCGGGCGCTGGGAGGCGTACGGGCCGGACCTCTTCCGGCTACGGGACCGCAAGGGCAGCGACCTGCTCCTCGGGCCGACGCACGAGGAGATGTTCACGCTGCTGGTCAAGGACCTCTACTCCTCCTACCGGGACTATCCGGTGATCCTCTACCAGGTGCAGACCAAGTACCGCGACGAGCCGCGGCCGCGCTCCGGGGTGATCCGTGGACGCGAGTTCGTCATGAAGGACTCCTACTCCTTCGATCTGGACGACGAGGCCTTGCGGGCCAGCTATGAACTCCACCGGTCGGCCTACGAGCGGATCTTCACGCGGCTCGGCCTGGACTTCCGGACAGTCGCCGCGATGTCCGGTCTCATGGGCGGTAGCGCTAGCGAGGAGTTCCTGGCGCCGTGCCCCATCGGCGAGGACACCTTCGTGCAGTGCTCGACGTGTGACTACGCGGCGAACGTCGAAGCGGTGCAGGTGTCCGTCCCCGACGTGTCGGCCCAGGACGCCCTGGCCCACCCGCCGCTGGAGGTGCTGGAGACGCCTGGCACCCCGACGATCGAGACCTTGGCGGCGTTCCTCGGCGTTCCGGCCAGCGCCACGTTGAAGAACCTGCTCGTGAAGGTGGACGGGGAGGTCGTCGCGGTCGGCGTCCCCGGCGATCGTGAGGTCGACGTCGGCAAGCTGGAAGCGGCGCTGGCGCCCGCTCGGGTGGACCTGCTGGAGCCGGCCGACTTCGATGCCCGCCCGGACCTGGTCAAAGGCTACGTCGGTCCGCCGGGCGCCAGCGGAAGCGGTCCGGCGTTCCGGTATTACGCCGACCCCAGGATTGCAGTCGGCACGGCGTGGGTGACCGGCGCGAATCGGCCGGACCGGCACGCCCGCCACGTCGTCGCGGGCCGTGACTTCGTGGTCGAGAGGTACCTCGACGTGGCCACCGTGCTCTCCGGGGACCCCTGCCCGCGGTGCGGTTCTCCGTTGTCGGTCGATCGGGGCATCGAGATCGGACACATCTTCCAGCTGGGTCGGCGGTTCGCCGACACGTTCGGCCTCGACGCCCTCGGCAGCGACGGGCACCCCATTCGGATCACCATGGGCTCCTACGGCATCGGCGTCAGCCGCGCGGTGGCCGCCGTCGCGGAGCAGAGCGCCGACGCAGCCGGGCTGTGCTGGCCGGCGGGGATCGCGCCCTTCGATGTGCACCTCGTCCCCGTCGGCCGAGCCGGTCAGCCGGAGGCGGCCGAGCAGTTGGCACAGAAGATGGCCGCGGCCGGTCTGCGGGTGCTGCTCGATGACCGACCGGTGTCGGCCGGGGTGAAGTTCGCCGACGCCGACCTGCTCGGCATGCCGACGATTGTCATCGTCGGCAAGGCGTTGATCGAGGGACAGGTGGAGGTCAAGGATCGGCGGACGGGCGAGCGCCGTCGGGCGCGCGTCGACACCGTGGTCAGCGAGCTGGCCGCCTCCTAGCCCCCCCGACGCCGCCCTCCCCATGGCAACCCGCACTCCGCCCCAGGCGGTGGTCTTCGACTGGGGTGGCACGCTGACGCCCTACCACGACGTCGACCTGCTCGACCTCTGGAGGGTCGCGGCCGACGTGCTGGCGCCCGAGCAGGCCCCGGAGTTGGCCGACGCGCTGGCGGCGGCCGAACGCGCCTGGTGGGAATCCGCCGTGGCCACCGGTCGCAGCGGCACGACGGCGGACGTCGTCGCGGCGGCGGTGGCGAGCACCGGCATCCCGGTCGACGTCGCGCTGCACGATGCGGCCCTCACCGCCCACCTGCAGGCGTGGAGTCCGCACACGGTCACCGATCCGGAGGCCGGGCCCGTACTGCGGGCCCTGCGTAAGCGGGGTCTGCGGCTCGGGCTGCTGTCCAACACGCACTGGCCCCGGGCCTGGCACGAGTCGTGGCTGGCCCGCGACGGCGTGCTGGACCTGCTCGACGCACGGATCTACACCAGCGAGCTGGCCACGCTCAAACCGCATGCACCGGCCTTCCGGGCCATCTTGGCGGCGCTGCGGATCGGGGACCCGACGGCGGCCGTCTTCGTCGGTGACCGGCCCTACGACGACATCTACGGCGCGCAGGCCATGGGCATGCGGGCAGTGCTGCGGCCCAACGCGGTCGTGCCGGCCTACGACGTACGCCCCGACGCGAGGATCAGCCGGCTCTCCGACCTTCTCCCTCTTGTCGACGGGTGGCTCAACGACCGGGGAACGCCTCGGTGAGGGGTGTCAGCCGGCCACGCTGGCGCCAGCCTGCCGTGGCCACCGCGGTGGTCTGCAGCGCGGCCGCGGCCAGCGCGCGGGTAGGGCGATCTTCAGCGGCGGTGACGAGCGCGAGGTAGAGGGCGGCCAGGCGGTCTTCGACCAGCACCGCGAGCCGCAGCGCCGCCGGTGGGGTGCGGACGACGAACGGCAGCACGTACGCCGGCTCGGCGGCCACCGGCTGTCCGCCGGTGGCGGCGATGGCCGCGTGCAGGGTGTCCCGGGCTGTAAGGTGCGCGCCGAGCGCGCGAGCTGCCAGCGGCTGCCCCGCGGCATCGAGGTGCGCGCCGATCACACCGTAGGCGTAGACCGCGGCGTGCTCACCGGCCAGAGCCGCCTGCAGGGCCGGCAGATCGGCGGTGGCGGGCTGAGTCCTGCTCACCCGCGTGCTCACCCCGTGCGCTCCGCCGGGCGTCGGCGCCGACGTGCCGGCCGCAGCCCGGGCCAGGGCTGGGAGCACTGCCGCATGCGTCGCCTCACTCGCGCCGATGCTCGCCAGGAGCCCGGCGAAGTCCGCTGCCACGGAGACGCAGTCCGCGAGACGGACGGACGCGGCCCTCCGTTCGGCCGCTGCCAAGGCCAGGACAGCCGTTGCCGGGGTCGTACTGATGACCGGCGCCGACGGTGCGGGTGCCGGCTGGGATTGCCCATCGACGGCCGAGAGGTGCCCGGCATGCTGCTGGCGCAGCGGGATGAGCTGCGCACGCAGCGCGGGGTGCCGGGTCACGGTGGCGTCGTAGGCGGCCAGCAGCGTCCGCTCGTCGGCCCGGGCACGCCGCCGCGCCAGGGCCTGCGGGTCGGTCGTGGATTCCGGCGCCGGCCGTCCGGAACCTCGGCAGCCGCCCAGCAGTCCCACGATCGCCAGGCCGGGGAGCTGGAGCAGCATCCGGCGGGTCACCACGGTGGGGGAGTCTTGCACGCTGCCGGGGCCGCGCAGGCAGCTTGGCCCCGATTCGATACGGGGAGCGGCGGGATAGTCCAGCTACACTCCGGACAAGCAGTGACGCCGGGAGGTCGCCGTGTCCGCGAACCGGACGGCCGCAGCAGGCCAGTTGCGCGCGCTGCTGGAGCCGGTGATTCGTGAGCGGGGCTGTGACCTCGAGGATCTGGCCGTGACGCCGGCGGGCCGCCGGCGGGTCGTCCGCATCGTCGTGGACCGTGACGGCGGTCTGACGCTGGACGACGTGGCAGAGGTGTCCACCTCCGTCTCCGCCGCGCTGGATGAGATCGAAGCCATGGGCGAGACGCCGTACTTGTTGGAAGTGAGCTCGCCCGGCATCGATCGGCCGCTGCGGTTGCCGCGACACTGGCGACGGGCCACGAGTCGCTTGGTCAGCGTGTCGATCCTCGGTGCGGCTGCAGTGACCGGGCGCGTGACGTCCGCCGACGACGACGCTGTCGAGCTCGACATCGGCGGACAGAACCGGCGCTACCCCTACTCCGATCTCGGACCGGGCGCCGTCCAGGTCGAGTTCGGTCGCCTTGTCGAGCCGGCGACGGACGGGCTGAGGGCCACCCCGTCTGCGGCGGGATGAGCCGGATGAGCCGGATGAGAGCAGCATGAATATTGACATGACTGCGCTGCGCAGCCTGGTGCGCGAGAAAGACATCTCCCTCCCTACCGTGGTGGAAGCGCTTGAGGTTGCCCTGTTCACTGCCTACCAGCACACGGAGGGGGCTGCCCCGCAGGCGCGGCTGGAACTTGACCGCACCACTGGTGAGGTCCGGGTGTGGGCTCGGGATCTCGATGCCGAGGGCAACACGCTGCGTGAGTGGGACGACACGCCGAACGGCTTTGGCCGGATCGCGGCCACGACCGCCAAGCAGGTCATCTTGCAGCGGCTTCGGGAGGCCGAACAGGACGTGACGTTCGGGGAGTACGCGGGGCGCGAGGGCGACATCGTCATGGGTGTCGTGCAGCAACACGACGGTCGGACCGACCGGTCCGGGGAACGCCGCGCGGTGTATGTCCATCTCGGCGACGTCGAGGCCGTACTGCCGCCGGCCGAGCAGGTCCCGGGCGAACGGTACGAGCACGGCACCCGGCTGCGCGGCTACGTGCTGCATGTGACCAAGGGGATGCACGGTCCGGCGATCACTGTTTCCCGGACCCATCCCAATCTGGTCCGGCGGCTCTTCGCGTTGGAGGTCCCGGAGATTGCCGACGGCACGGTGGAGATCATGGCTGTGGCCCGCGAGGCGGGCCATCGGTCGAAGATCGCCGTTCGGTCCACTGCACCTACCGTCCGAGCCCGTGGCGCCTGCATCGGCCCCATGGGTAGCCGGGTCCGGGCCGTGGTGGCCGAACTGCACGGCGAGAAGGTGGACATCGTCGACTGGTCAGAAGACGCCGCGGTGTTCGTCGGCAACGCGCTGTCGCCGGCGATCGTCTCCAGGGTGGATGTCGTCGATGCGGAGGCTCAAGCCGCCCGGGTGATCGTTCCGGACTACCAACTATCGCTGGCCATCGGCAAGGAGGGTCAGAATGCCCGGCTGGCCGCCAGGCTGACCGGATGGCGCATCGACATCCGGCCGGACACCGGGGACAGCACAGGGGAGAGCAACGGAGTCAGCACCAGCACGGGGACCAGCACGACCAGCACGGCAAGGAGGGGGTCCCCGGACAGCAGCGAGCCCCCTGTCGGGGCCTCGTGACCGGACGTCCGGGGCTCGGCCGTAGCGACGAGAGCGACCCCTCAGTAGTAGAATCGCCCGGAGTAGTAAAGTTGGTCGCGGCTCGCCGTTCCCATCCGATGCGCCTATGCGTAGGCTGTCGGGCGCGGACGTCGAAAACCGGGTTGATGCGTGTCGTCGCGGTCGGGGACGAGTTGGTTCCGGATCTGCGCGGCCGCCTACCGGGCCGGGGAGCACACGTGCATCCCGACACCGGTTGTCTCGACCTAGCGGAGCGCCGCCGAGCGTTTTCCCGGGCCCTGCACCTGCCGGGTCCACTGGAGGCGTCCGCTGTGCGACGAGCGATCGAGAGCAGCACATCCCAAGGCAGCATCCGATGCCGACAACGAAAGCAGGTCGAGTGACGCGATGAGCGCTCGATGAGCACGTACCGATGACCAGTCAGCTGGAGTAACCGGTCGCGCGGCTGAATCCGCGGACCGAGAAGGAGTGGTTCGTGGCCAAGGTTCGCGTCTATGAACTCGCCAAAGAGTTCGGCGTCGAGAGCAAGGTAGTCCTTGCCAAGCTCAATGAGCTCGGCGAATTCGTTCGGTCCGCGTCGTCCACCATCGAGGCGCCGGTCGTGCGCAAGTTGAAGGAAGCGTTCCCGGCTGGTGCGGCGACCTCGCCGACAGCCGGCAATGGCGCTCCGGTCGTGGCTCCCGCCGGCAACGGTGCGGGCGCTGCCCGTCCACAGCCAGGACCGCCCAGGCCTCAGCCGGGCCGGGCGGCGGGTGTCACCCCGGGCCCCTCCACACCGGTGGAGCCACCGGAGCGCGCCGACACCGGGACGTCGCCGGGAGCGCCCGCCACGACGGCACCCGCTGTGAGCGCACCCCCCACGACGGCGCCGATGGCACCGGCCGCTGCGGCGTCGCTGCGACCGGGACCTGCAGTGCCGTCGCGACCCGCGCCCTCCGGGGCTCCGCGGCCCGGCCCTGCACGTGCGACCCCGACCGCCGCCCCCGGTCTACCGGCGGCTGCCCGCGCGGTGCCAGGCGTGCGCCCCGGCGATACGCGCGGCGGAACGGTCAGCCCGGCTCCGCCCGGTCGCGGCTCCCCGCCGCGCCCGAACGCGCCGCGACCTGCAGCGGCCGGCCCGCGCCCCGGCAACAACCCCTTCGCCTCCAGTAGCTCTGGGATGGGCTCGGCGCGTCCGGAGCCTCGGCCGGCTGATCCCAGCGCCGCAACGCCGTCCGCGGACGGGACCGGCGCCCCTGGCATTCCCCGACCCAACCCCGGCATGTTCGCCCCCCGGGCCGGCGCGCCCAGTGCGGGCCGGCCAGGCGCTCCCGGCGGTGCGGGCCGCCCAGGCGCCGGCCGCCCCGGCATGGGCGGCAGCGCCGGACGGCCCGGTGCTGGAACCGGTCGTCCCGGCGCCGGCGGCGGTATCGGCACCCGCGCTGGCGGCGGGCCGGGCGGTGGCGCTGGTGCCGGCCGACCCGGTGGTCCGCCGGGTGGTGGAGGTCGTCCCGGCGCGGGCGGCCGTGGTCGCGGCGGCGGCACCGCCGGCGCGTTCGGTCGCCCCGGCGGACGTCCTGGACGGGCCCGGAAATCCAAGAAGCAGCGCCGCCAGGAGTACGACAACATGCAGGCGCCATCCATCGGCGGCGTGCAGATTCCCCGTGGCAACGGCGCTATGATCCGGTTGCCCCGGGGCGCGTCGCTCGCTGATTTCGCGGACAAGATCTCGGCAAATCCGGCCTCCCTGGTCCAGGTGGTCTTCACCCAGCTCGGTGAGATGGTCACCGCTACCCAGTCCTGCCCGGAAGAGACGTTGCAGCTGCTGGGCACCGAACTCGGCTGGGAAGTCCGCATCGTCACCCCGGAGGAAGAGGACGCCGAGCTGCTGGCCCGGTTCGACCTCGAGTTCGATGCCGAGGAGGAGGACGAGACCACCCTTGTCGTCCGTCCGCCTGTCGTGACCGTGATGGGTCACGTCGACCACGGCAAGACGAAGCTGCTGGACGCCATCCGCTCAACGGACGTCGTCCGTGGCGAGGCGGGCGGGATCACCCAACAGATCGGCGCCTACCAGGTGCGCACGGAGGTCGACGGCACCGAGCGCACGATCACCTTCGTGGACACCCCCGGTCACGAGGCGTTCACGGCCATGCGGGCCCGCGGCGCTCAGGTGACGGACATCGTGATCCTGGTGGTGGCCGCCGACGACGGTGTGATGCCGCAGACCATCGAGGCGCTTAACCACGCCCAGGCGGCGCACGTGCCGATTGTTGTCGCGGTGAACAAGGTCGACAAGGAGGACGCCAACCCGGCCAAGGTCCGTCAGCAGTTGACCGAGTTCGGGCTCGTCGCCGAGGAGTACGGCGGTGACACGATGTTCGTCGACGTCTCGGCGAAGGCGCGGCTCGGCTTGGACGCCCTGCTGGAAGCCGTCGTGCTGACCGCGGACGCCTCGCTCGACCTGCGGGCCAACGCCGGTCGGCACGCGGAAGGGGTGGCGATCGAGGCC
Organism: Frankiaceae bacterium; assembly: GCA_017882785.1. Taxonomy (GTDB): domain Bacteria; phylum Actinomycetota; class Actinomycetes; order JADGOV01; family JADGOV01; genus JADGOV01. The sequence continues at coordinate 4,881 of JADGOV010000008.1, read as the reverse complement.
CACCTCGACCGCGGCCGCGGGCCGGTTGCGACGGTGCTCATCCAGCGCGGCACGCTGCACGTTTCCGACTCGATCGTGGCCGGTGAGGCATTCGGCCGGGTCCGGGCGATGCTGGATGAGAAGGGGAAGCCGGTGACCGAGGCCGGGCCGTCGCGGCCGGTCCAGGTGCTCGGCTTCACCAGCGTGCCCGGGGCCGGCGACAACCTCCTTGTCGTGCCGGAGGACCGGGTGGCCCGGCAGATCGCCGAGCAGCGGCAGGCCCGGGAGCGCTACGCCGAGCTGGCGAAGAGCCGCGGCCGGATGACGCTGGAGGATGTGCTCGAGCGGATCAAGCAGGGCGAGCTCAACGAGCTCAACCTCATCCTCAAGGGTGACGGTTCCGGCTCGGTGGAGGCCCTCGAGGACGCCCTGGTGCAGATCGACGTCGGCGAGGAGGGCGAGGTCGGCCTGCGGATCATCGGCCGCGGCGTGGGTGCGGTCACCGAGAACGACATCAACCTGGCCAAGGCCTCGGACGCGGTCGTCATCGGCTTCAACGTCCGGCCCGAGGGCAAGGCGCGTGAGCTCGCCGAGCGCGAGAAGGTCGATGTCCGGTACTACTCGGTGATCTACCAGGCGATCGACGAGGTCGAGGCCGCGCTCAAGGGGATGCTCAAGCCGGAGTACGAAGAGGTCCAGTTGGGCACGGCTGAGGTCCGCGAGGTCTTCCGCGTGCCGCGGATCGGTAACGTCGCTGGCTCGCTCGTCCGGTCCGGCTCCATCGTGCGTAATTCCAAGGCTCGCTTGATCCGTGATGGCGCGGTCGTGGCCGACAATCTCACCGTCGACTCGCTCAGGCGATTCAAGGACGACGTCCGCGAGGTGCTGGAAGGTTACGAGTGCGGCATCGGCCTAGGCTCGTTCAACGACATCAAAGTCGACGACGTCGTGGAGACCTTCGAGCTCCGGGAGAAGCCGCGATCGTAGCAACTCGACAGTAGGGCGGGGCGGCGATGTTCACCGGCACACTGGCGTTCGACGTGCTGCTCGGGGACGTGCACTCGCGCAAAGCCAAGCGCGGCGTCGTTCGCCCGATTCTGGCCGAGTTGACGCGTCGGTATGGGGTTTCCGCGGCGGAGGTGGGGCATCTTGATCTGCACCGCCGCGGACTTCTCGCCGTGTCGGTCGTCGCCGCCGATGCGGGCCGATGCCGCGATGTCCTGGACGGGTGTGAGCGACTGGTTGCGGCCCGGCCTGAGATAGAACTGCTGTCGGCGCACCGACGGCTGATGGGAGAGGAGGACGGGTGAGCGATGCAGCCCGGGCCCGGCGTCTTGCAGACCTGATCCACGAGATCGTCGCCGACGTGCTGGAGCGTCAGGTGAAGGATCCCCGCCTCGGCTTCATCACCGTGACCGATGCTCGGATCACCCCTGATCTGCGCGACGCCACCGTCTACTACACGGTCTACGGCGACGACACGGCGCGCCAGAACACCGCCATCGCGCTCCGCAGCGCCACCGGGGTTATCCGCTCCGAGGTGGGGCGACAGACCGGAATCAAGTTCACCCCGACGGTCACCTTTGTCGCCGACGTCGTGCCGGACCACGTCCGGGTGATCGATGACCTGCTGGCCCGGGCTCAGGCTGCCGACGCGGAGGTGCACCGCAGCGCGGAGGGCGCTCGTCCCGCCGGCGACGCCGACCCGTACCGGCCGGCCCGCACCGGCGAGGACCAGGACGATCTCGAGGACGATCTCGAGGGCGATGACCGTGATGAGAATTCCGTGACCGCGCCGTGACCGTCCCCGCCAGGGTCAGGACGAGAGGCAACGGTCGTCGTCCGCAGGCCGGTCCGGCCACGAGCCTGCCCGAGACGCAGTGGGAGAGCGCGCTCTCCGCGCTCGACACATCCGATCCCATCGCGCTGCTGTGTCACCTGCATCCAGACGGCGACGCGCTCGGGTCGATGCTGGGGTTGGGAATTGCCCTGCGACGATCTGGCAAGAACGTCGTGGGCAGCTGGGGCGGCGGGGTCCAGCTGCCGCCGACCTACCGGATGCTGCCGGGTCGCGAGGTGCTGGTCCCGCCCGAGGAGTTCCCGGTCGCGCCCGACCTGCTGATCACGCTGGACACGAGCAGCCCCGAACGGTTGGGTGAGCTGGCGCGCGCGCTCGACGGCGCCCGGACCGTGCTCGTGATCGATCACCACGTGGTCGGTGACGGCTTCGGCACCCATCACCTGATCGACCCGGCCGCCGCGGCAACAGCGGTGCTCATCGACGAACTGCTCCGTCGCCTCGGCGTGACCCTGGACGCGGAGATCGCCACCTGCCTCTACACCGGATTGACCACCGACACGGGTTCGTTCAAGTACGCCTCGACCACGCCGGCCGTGCACGAGCTCGCCGGGCGGCTGCTGGCTTGTGGCATCCGCCACGACGTGCTCTCTCGACAGATCTGGGACACCAACCCCTTCAGCTACCTGCGCTTGCTCGGCAGAGCCCTCGACCGGGCGGCAATCGAGACCGACGCGGCGGGTGGGCTGGGGTTGGTCTGGACGTGGACGAACCGCGACGAGCTCGACCGCCACGGGCTGACCATGCCGGAGATCGAAGGCTTCATCGACGTGATCCGTACCGCGGACGCGGCCGAGGTCGCCGTTGTCTGCAAGGGCGACGCGGACAGGACCGTCAAGGTCTCGATGCGGTCGAAGGGTCGGATCGACGTGAGCGCGGTCTGTGCCCAGCTCGGTGGCGGTGGGCACCGCTTCGCTGCGGGCTTCACCTCGACGGTCTGCGTCGAGGACACGATGAACGCGCTGCGCGCGTTACTGGCGGTCGCCCCGCACCTGCCGGAGTGAGCCAGCCGTGACCGGCGAGGGCGCGGCCTCCGCAGACGGCCCGGTCGTGGAGGGCCTCGTGGTCGTGGACAAGCCGGCGGGATGGACGTCGCACGACGTGGTCGCGCGGGTTCGTAGGCTCGCCGGCACCCGTCGAGTCGGTCACGCCGGGACGCTGGACCCCATGGCCACCGGCGTGCTGGTGCTCGGCCTCGGGCGGGCCACCCGCCTCCTCGGGCACCTCACGCACGAGACCAAGGAGTATCTGGGCACCATCAGACTGGGTGCCGCGACCACAACCGACGATGCCGAGGGTGAGCCGCTCGTCGCCGCCGGGCCCGAGCGCGCACGGGTCACGTGGTCGATGCCGGCGGCGGTGACCGCGATGCGCCGACTGACCGGGGAGATCGACCAGGTTCCGCCCAGCTACAGCGCGATCAAGGTGTCGGGTCGCCGGGCGTACGCGGCCGCCCGGGCCGGGGAGCCGCTGACCCTGGAGTCCCGGCGTGTGCTGGTGTCGGAGTTCGCCCTGCTCGACGCACGCGGGAACGACCTCGACGTACGGGTCGTGTGTTCTGCCGGGACCTATGTCCGGTCCCTCGCCCGGGACCTGGGCGCGGACCTGGGCGTCGGGGGACACCTGGCGGCGCTGCGGCGCACCCGGGTCGGCCCCTTCGGTGTCGCGGCCGCGCGAACCCTGGACCAGCTCGCCGACCGGTTGGTGGTTCTCAGCCTCGCGGACGCGGTCGCCGTCGCGTTCCCGCGGCGCGACGTGGATGCCGAGCAGGCCCGCGGCGTGCTGCACGGGCGGCCGCTGCCGGCGGTCGGCGAGCGGGGAGGACGGGGCGGGGGACCGGTGGGGGTCTTCGGCCCGGATGGCGCCGTGCTAGCGCTTGTCAAGGACCGGGGCGCGACGGCGTGGCCGGTCTGTGTCTTTTCCCCGACCTAGGTCCCGCCGGGGACAGCGGCCCCGCGTCGGATGACGTGACCGTCGTCGAGCACCACGACCTCGTCAACCTGTGCAAGGTCAGCGAAACGGTGCGTCACCAGAAGCACCGCACGGTCGTCGCAGCTGGTGAGCAGGTCCGCCGTCAGCGCGTCGGCCGTCGCCCCGTCGACCCCGAGGGTGGGCTCGTCGAGCAGCAGGACCGGTCTGCGGGCGAGCAATGCCCGGCCGAGGGCAAGGCGGGTCCGCTCGCCGCCGGACATCCGCGCCCCCCCCTCGCCGACCTCGGTGTCCAGGCCCTCCGGCAGGCTGGCGACCCACGGCTCCAGTCGGGCGCCGCGCAAGGCCGCCCACAGCTCGTCGTCGGTGGCGTCGGGGCGGGCCAGCCGCAGGTTCTCGCGCACCGTGGAGTCGAAGATGTGGGCTCCCCCCGCGACGTGCCCGAGCCGGCTCCGTACCTCCTCCGACGAGCTGGCCAGCGCGTCCCCGCCGTCGAGCAGATAGCGACCCGCGTCGAGGTCGACGAAACGCAGGAGCGCTGCCACCAGCGTCGTCTTGCCGGCGCCGGTGCGCCCGACAACGGCCACCCGCCGTCCGGGGGTCAGGTCGAGATCGACCCCGGCTACCCCCCGCGGAAGCTCGGCCCCCGGTGCGTCGGCGGCCGCCGGCCAGTGTGCCGCGAGCCCGCGGGCGAGGACCTGACCCGACCCGGTGGGAAGGCGTCGTGGGGACGGCGGCTCGGTCACCGGCAACGGCGCCTCGAGTACGTCGACGAGTCGTCCCGCGCAGCTCCGGACCCGATGCCATGCGGACAGTCCGGGGGCGATCGCGGAGACGGCCTCCCAGGTGGCGATCGGTAGGAGCACGACGACCGCGAGCTCGATGCCCGGCAGCGCCCCCGAACGGACGGCCGGGATGCCGACGAGCAGCGCACCCCATACCGCCAGCCCGCCGGCGAGGGCGGACAACCCCGCGCCCAAGCCGGCGGCCCGCCCGGCGGACCGCGCGACGCCGGTCAACTCCGCGTCCGCCGCCTCCACGCCGGCGAGCCAGCGCCGGTCGGCTCCGAAGGCGAGCAGATCGGGAGCGGCCCGTAGCGTCTCGACAACGAGCGC
>JADGOV010000103.1 GCA_017882785.1 Frankiaceae bacterium | reverse complement strand
GCCCGCCGACTACAACGGCGACGGCAAGACGGACCTCGCGGTGTGGCGACCGTCGACAGGCACGTGGTGGGTCCTCGGCCAGTCCACGGTGCGCCTGGGACAGTCGGGGGACGTGCCGGTGCCCGGGGACTACAACGGCGACGGCCAGGCCGACGAGACGATCTACCGACCGTTCTCCGGCACGTGGTCGGTGGCGGGTGGCGCGACCACTCACTGGGGCATGTCGGGTGATGCGCCGGTGGCGTTGCCGCAGTCGATCACCGCGTTCCTACGGCTTCAGTAGTCCAGGCAGACACCGGTGGCAGCCCGGTAGGAACGCGGCGCAAGCGGGTAGTCAGGCGTCGTGGCCGGTGGGACCGGCCACCACGCCGGCGTCGTGGAACGTGCCGATCTCGGCATCGGAGAGGCCGAGGACGGTAGCCAGGACTTCATCGGTGTGCTGACCGAGAAGCGGCGCCGGCGTCGGTGGCAGGCGGGGCAACAAGCTGGAGTCGATCGGCGAGCCCGGGACCCGGTAGGCGCCCACGCCGGGCTGGTCGAGGTCCACCCACATCGGGTTGGCTGTGGAGCACCGGGGATCCTCTTCGACGAGTTCGCGGAAGGTCTGGTACGGGCCCCACGACACCCCGTGGGAGTCGAAGCAGGAGCGCACCTCGGCCAGTGTGCGGCGCTGGACCCAGGGCTTGAGGAGCGCCCCGATGAGTTCCCGGGCGATGAAGCGGTCGCCCTGCTCCTCAAGGTCCAGCCCCAGCAGATGCTCGATCGCGGTGAAGCCCTCGTCGAGTCCGGTGGCGGCCCGCAGGCCGTGCCATTGTCCGGTGGTCAGCGCGACAATCATGATGCGCTTGCCGTCCATCGTTGCGAAGTCCCGGCCGAAGGCGCCGTAGAGGTAGTTGCCGTACTTCGGCCGCTCGGATTCGTTGATCTGCACCTCCGCCACCTTGCCGAGGTGGCCGACCATGGCGAACGCCACATCGGAGAGGGCGATCCGGGCCAGTTGCCCCTGGCCGGTGCGGCTGCGGTGGCGTTCGGCGGCCAGGACGGCAGTGGTGGCAAGTGTTCCGCTGATCGCGTCCCAGGCCGGCAGGAGGTGGTTGAACGGCACGGCCAGGTTCTCCGGCCCGGTGGCCCAGGGGAAGCCCGTAGCCGGGTTGACGGTGTAGTCCACCGCGGACGACCCGTCGTGGTTCCCGGTGATCACCACCATGACGAGGTCGTTTCGCCGCGTGCTCAGGCGCTTGTAGTCCAGCCAGCCGCGCGGGGGGAAATTCGTCAGGAAGCAGCCGGCATCGGCCCCGGGCGCCGTGATCAGTCCGGTGACGAGTTCTCGACCGGCCGGCGAGCGGATGTCTACCGCTATCGATCGCTTGCCCTTGTTGAGCCCGGCCCAGAACAGACTCACCCCCTCGGCGGTGACCGGCCACCGCTTGGCGTCGAGGCCACCGTCGATCGGGTCGAAGCGGATGACGTCCGCACCCAACTGGGCAAGCGTCATACCGCCCAGTGGCGCGGCCACGAAGGCCGACCCCTCCACGACGCGAAGCCCGCTCAGCATGCTGTCCATCGACGTCCCCGATCAGATCAGTGCGACGAGCTGCCAGTCCAGCACGGACCGCGCCTCGGTCGCCAACGTGCCGCCGGTGCCCTCGCCAGAGTCCGCGGTCGTGGTGATGTGCAGTTCGCAGAGGGCCACGCCGTCCCGCAGCGGATGCACCGCGTCGACCTCAACCCGGCTGCGAAGCACGTCGTCCTCGAACACGGGCCCGGTGTGGTCACAGCGGCGCCAGGCAAGGATTGTCAGCACGTTGGGCAGAACCCGGGTCAGGGCGGCGGCGGCGAGCGCGATGGTGTGACCGCCGTAGACCAACCGACGCCGGTACGGGCTGGCCGCCGGGTCGTAGTGTGCGCTCGCCAGGTTGAGTGTCATGCGGGCCAGCTCCGGCGCGTTCGTCACGACGTCCGCGCCGCCGACGTCCTGGCTCATGCCCGGTGCGAGGTCGGCGCCGTGCACTCCGGGCGTTTGCCGGCACCACTCGGCAAGCCGCCATCTGGCGGGCACCGCGGCGGCCACCTCGTCCAGGTCGAGAGCCTCGCCTGCCTGGTCAGCGCCCGTCACGTCATCCCTGCGGTCCGCCGCCGCTGTCGGGTCGGACAGCGGCAGCATCGGGCAGCGCCAGAAGTCGAGCACCGACTGCCCATTCTGGTTGACGGTCTGGATACGGAGCACGACCAGGCCGGTCGCGGGTTTGCCGGCGCGGACGGTGTTCTTGCGCATCCCGGTGACCTCGGTGGTCGTGGTCAGGGTGTCCCCCACGTACACCGGTCGCAGCAGCACCAGCCGGCGGTAGAACAGGTTCGCCCGCACCCGCTGGGAGACCTCGGTCGACTGGCCGATCGCCACGCTGCACACGAGCAGCGGGCTGACCAGCAGCCGCGGCGACCCGGTCACCGCGGCGCACAGCTCAGCATCCAGCGCGAGCCGAAAACGCTCGCCGACGATGGCCTGATGCAGCCCGGCCTGGGTGGCGGTCAGCGTCGAGGCGGGAGCGTCGGAGAGCCGGTAGCCGACCTGGAGATCATCGAAGTACGGCCCACCCGGGCGGGTTGTGGAAAGCAAGGGCTCTCCCGACGGAGCGGATGTTTCTGGCAATCTATCGACCGCCGGCGAGCCCCGTTCCGCCCGGAGGGGGCGAACCTCGTTGATCGTGCAGCGAGTACGGTGGGCTGGCGCCCGGCGGGCACATCGGGTCGCTGACGGGCGTCACCGCGAAGGAGGCTGGGTTTGTCCACGCGTGTTCGGCGCTCGTTGCTCTTCGTCCCCGGCTCGGAACCGCGCCGGTTGGAGCGTGCTCGGGACGCCGGCGCGGACACCCTGCTCTTCGACCTCGAGGACTCGGTGCCGCCCGCGGAGAAGGCCACCGCTCGCCGACTGGTGGTGCAGACCCTGGCCGCCGGTTCGTTCCACGGGTGCGAACCGGCGGTGCGAGTGAACGCCCAGGGCTCGCCGTACTTCGCCGAGGACCTCGCCGCGGTCGTCGAGGCCGGGGCAGCAGCGATCATGCTGCCCAAGGCGGAGCACCCGGATCGTTTGCGTGAGGTTGTCGAGACGCTGAGTGCCCTCGAGCGGGATTCCGGGCGGGAACCCGTCGCCGTGCTGGCGTTGGTGGAGACCGCAGCCGGCGTCATCGCTGCACCGGCGTTGGCCGCGTCGTCGCCACGGGTGCAGGCGCTGTGCTTTGGGCACGCCGACTTCTGCCTCGACATGGGCCTGCTCGACGCCGACCCGGCCCAGGGCGTCGTCCTTCAGGCCCGCTGCTCGATCGCCATCGCGGCGAAGGCTGCCGGCGTCGACCCGATCGACAACGTGTGCCTCGCGGTACGCGACGAGGCGGCCTTCATCCGCGACGCGGCCTTGGGTGTGCGGCTCGGCTTCGAGGGCAAGATGTGCATCCACCCGACGCAGGTCCGCCTCACCAACGAGGCGTACGCGCCGACCGAGGTGCAGGTGGAGCGCGCCCGGCAGGTGGTCGCCGCCGCTCGGGAGGCCGCAGAGCGCGGCATCGGGGTCTTCGCCCTCGACGACAAGATGATCGACGCTCCGGTCGTGGCCGCTGCGGAGCGCGTGCTGGTGAAGGCCGACCGGCTACCGGGCGGCTAGGTAGCCGAGCAGGTCCTGTCGGGTGACGATGCCGCGAGGTTTGCCCTCGTCGAGCACGACAGCGGCGTCGGCGTGCTCCAGGGCCCGCAGCGCGGCGCTGACCGGCTCCCCGGCACCGACCAGCGGCAACGGCGGGGACATGTGTTTCTCCAGCCGGTCCGCCAGCGTCGCCCGGCCGGTGAACAGTGCGTCCAGCAGGTCCCGCTCCACGACCGAACCGATCACCTCTGCGGCCATCACCGGCGGTTCCTCCTTGACCACCGGCATCTGGGACACCCCGTACTCCCGCAGCACGTCGATGGCGGCCCGGATGGCCTCGTTCGGGTGCACGTGGACGAACTCCGGCAGCTGCGCACCCTTGCGGGACAGCACCGCGCCGACGGTGGACTCACTCGCCGACGTGGCGAGGAAGCCGTAGTCGGCCATCCAGTCGTCGTTGAAGATCTTCGAGAGGTAACCGCGCCCGCCGTCCGGCAGCAACACGACGACGACGTCGGCCGGGCCGCCCTCGGCGGCCACCTGCAGGGCCGCGGCCGTGGCCATCCCACACGAGCCACCGACCAGCAGGGCCTCCTCCCGCGCCAACCGGCGGGTCGTGACGAAGGAGTCTCGGTCACTGACCGCTATCACCCGGTCGCACACGCTGGGGTCGTAGGTGCTCGGCCAGAAATCCTCGCCCACACCTTCGACGAGGTAGGGCCGCCCCGTGCCGCCGGAGTACACCGATCCCTCCGGGTCGGCACCGATGACCTGCACCCGGCCGTCGCTGACCTCCTTGAGGTACCGGCCGGCACCGGTGATCGTGCCACCGGTGCCGATGCCCGCCACGAAATGGGTGATCCGGCCGTCGGTCTGGGCCCAGAGCTCCGGGCCGGTGGAGGCGTAGTGCGAGGCGGGGTTAGCTGGGTTGGCGTACTGGTCGGGCTTCCAGCCGCCAGGCGTCTCCCGGGCCAGCCGGTCGGAGACTTTGTAGTAGGACTCCGGATGCTCCGGGGCCACCGCGGTCGGACAGACCACGACCTCGGCCCCGTAGGCCCGCATGACGTTGATCTTGTCAGCGGACACCTTGTCCGGGCAGACGAAGACGCAGCGGTAGCCCTTGGCCTGGGCGACGATGGCCAGCCCTACCCCGGTGTTGCCCGAGGTGGGTTCCACGATCGTGCCGCCGGGCCGCAACTCACCACTCGCCTCGGCGGCATCCACCATCCGCAGTGCTATGCGGTCCTTCACCGAGCCGCCCGGATTGAAGTACTCCACCTTGGCAACCACTAACGGAGCCAGGCCGGCCGCCAGCCTGTCCAACGCCACGAGCGGCGTGTTGCCGACGAGGTCGACCAGTGACCGGGAGACCTGCACGCTCCAGAGCGTACGTGCGGGACCGACAATGGAAGGGAGCAGTCGTTCTGCCCCGCAATGGGCTGTCCGTGAGCGTGCCTGCACAACCGAAGTGGAAGGCGGAGAAGTGGTCAGCTGGACGCCGCCCAGGGGCGTGACCCGCGGCGCAGCGTACGGCGGCGGCGGCCTGGGCATGGTCGGCACCCTGGGCGCGCTGGGATATGCCCTGATCAAGCTCGAGGCGAAGCTGGCCCGCCGCGCCGTGCCGCCGATCACCGCCGCCCCCGTCGCGGACGGTCGCTACGGCAACTCGGACGGCATCCCGCTGCGGCTCGTCATGCTCGGGGACTCCGGCGCGGCCGGTTTCGGCGCGGAAACGCCGGCGGAGACACCCGGCGCCCTCCTCGCGGGGGTTCTCGCCGAGGCGGGCCGCTCGGTCACCCTTGAGGTGCTCGCGGTCACCGGCGCGCGGTCTGCCGACCTCGACGGGCAGATCACCCTGGCGCTGGCTGACCGGCGCGCACGGCCGGACATGGCGGTTGTGCTCATCGGGGCCAACGACGTCACCCACTGGAACCCGCCGCGTCGTGCGGCCGCCGACCTGACCGCAGCCGTGACGCGACTGCGCGGCGCAGGCGTCCGGGTCGTGGTCGCCACTTGCCCGGACCTCGGCGCCCTCGGCTTCGTCCCGCAACCCTTGCGTGCCTTCGGCAAGGTGAAGAGCGCGCAGATGGCGGCCGCTCAGGCGCTGGGCGTGGTGGCCGCCGGAGGGGTGCCGGTCGCGCTCGGGGCCCAGCTGGGGCGGCAGTTCGGCACCGACCCGGCGATGTTCTGCCCTGATCGCTTCCACCCCTCGGCAAAGGGCTACCGGGCGATCGTCTCCGCGATGCTGCCGGCGGTGCGTTCCGCGGCCGGGATCTCCGAGATCGACCCCGCGACCGACGCTGAGGCCGACCCTGAGGCCGACCCTGAGGCGGGTCGCGGGGTTCGGCTACCGTGACCGGCATGCCCGAGGCCGTCATCGTCGCCGCCGCCCGTTCCCCGATCGGCCGTGCCGGCAAGGGCGCCCTGCGGGACCTGCGTTCCGACGACCTCGCGGCGACGATCATCGCTGCCGCGTTGGACATGGTGCCGCAGTTGGACATCACCGAGGTGGGTGACCTCATGCTCGGGTGCGGGCTGCCGGGCGGGGAGCAAGGCCGCAACCTGGCCCGCATCGTCGCCGTCATCCTGGGGTACGACGGCCTGCCCGGCACGACCCTCACCCGGTACTGCGCCTCCTCCGTGCAGACCACCCGCATGGCGGCGCATGCCATCCGGGCCGGCGAGGGGGACGCCTTCATCTCCGCCGGCGTGGAGACGGTCAGCCGGTTCTCCCGCGGCAGCAGTGACAGCCCCCCCGAGACCCGCAACCCGGCCTTCGACCTGGCCGGAAAGCGGAGCGCCGCGCGGGCCGAGGGCGGTGCCGAACCGTGGCAGGACCCCCGCGACCACGACTGGCTGCCCGACGCCTACATCGCAATGGGGCAGACCGCGGAGAACGTGGCCGCGATGCGCGGCATAACCCGCGAGATGCAGGACGAGTTCGCGGTCCGGTCCCAGAACCTGGCCGAGCAGGCCGCGGCCACCGGTTTCTGGCGCCGGGAGATCACTCCCGTCGAGCTGCCCGACGGGTCCGTCGTCGATGCCGACGACTGTCCGCGGAAAGGAGTCACGCTGGCCGGGCTGGCGCAGCTGCCGCCCGTGTTCCGCCCCGATGGCACCGTCACCGCCGGCAACTGCTGCCCGCTCAACGACGGCGCGGCGGCGCTGATCGTGATGAGCGACACGCGGGCCGGCGAACTGGGCATCCGCCCCCTGGCCCGGATCGTCGCCACGGGCGTTTCAGGACTCTCACCCGAGATCATGGGGCTGGGACCGGTCGAGGCGACCCGACAGGCACTGTCCAGGGCGGGCATGACCATCGAGGACATCGACCTGGTCGAGATCAACGAGGCGTTTGCCGCGCAGGTCATCCCGAGCTATCGGGAACTGGGCATCGAGCTGGACAGGCTCAACGTGAACGGCGGGGGGATCGCCCTCGGACATCCCTACGGGATGACCGGTGCCCGGATGACCACCACACTGCTCAACGGCCTACAGAACCGCGACAAGCACTTGGGCCTGCAGACGCTCTGTGCCGGCGGTGGCATGGGGATGGCGATGATCCTCGAGCGGCTCTCCTAATCGGCTGCCGCCGGGTGGCGGGGGCAGCGAACACGGGCGGCACGCAGCAGCCGTACCGGCTCGCCGCCCTCCGGTGTCGGGGCCGACGCCGGCCCCACGAGGACGCTCAGCACAGCGGACGCGACCCGAGGACCTGGCAGCTGGGCGTCCACCTCGTAGCGGTGCAGCAGGATCTCCGCCAGCGCGGCGGCTGCCAGCGGCTCGTCCGGGCCCACGCGGCACAGGTCGTGACCGGTGACCGCCAGCACGTCGGCCAGCGCCATGTCCGGCAACGGGGGGAGTTCATGGTTCACCCCGGCCGCGACCACAAGCCTGTTCGCGAGGTGCCACAGGACGTCCGCGCGGGTCCCCCACGGCTGCGCAGCAGCCGCGTACCTCGTCGGGGTGAAGTTCCGCAGCCTAGCCACCAACAGATCGAGCTCCTGGCGAAGGAGCTCCCCCATCGGCGTCGGCAGGGAGAGGGGCACGGCGTACGGTAGCTCCAGAGGAGTAGCGGTGTTCTCAATTCTTGGAGGCGCTCATGTCGCTCCATCACTCGGCGGAGACCCACCAGAGCCTGCTGGCGCGGATTCCCGACGTGACGGGGCGATGCCTCCCCGACTGGTTCGCCTGCCTGGAGAACGGACCTGGTCTGGTCCGCTTCGACGAGCGGGTGAACTGGCTGCGCGCCGAACATGAGTTGCCGCATGGCTACGCCGTGGCGATCGTGCACGAACACGACCGACGACGGGCCTTCCGCAACTGACCCCTCAGCGACGAATCTTGGACAGTAGTCGCAGCAGCTCGAGATAGACCCAGACGAAGCCGACAAGCAGCCCGTAGGACGCCCGCCAGGCCTCGCTGCGCGGCGCCCCAGCCGCGATCGCCCTGTCGATGAAGTCGAAGTCCAGGATGAACTGCAACGCCGCCACCACGAGGATGCCGAGGCTGACCAGGATGCCCAGCGGCGTCGCGTCGTTGAGGATCGGCACATGCGAGCCGAACGCCCGCAGCCCCAGGTCCACCAGACCGAGGCCGACGACGCCGAGCAGGGTGCCGACGACGATCCGGGTCATCCGCGGTGTTGCCCGCAGCCGGCCGCTGCGGTAGGCGATGAGCATGGCGCCGAAGATGATGCCCGTACCGATCAGCGCCTGCGCCACGATCCCGGAGAACTGGTCGTTGTAGGCCCGACTGATGGCGCCGACGAACAGACCCTCCAACGCCGCGAAGATGATCACGAAGGGGGGCCTGATCGCCCGGCTGAATGCGATGACGAAGGACAGCGAAAGTGCGGCCAGACCCGCCGCGAAACCGAGTCCCGCGTCGCGCGGCGGCAGCTGCCAGCCGATCACGGCCGTGACGCCAAGCAACGCCAACAGTCCGACCGTGTGGATGATGACGTCGTCGATGGTCAGCCGAGGCTGGGTCGCGTACATCGCATCGAGCTCGGACGTGCTGGGAGTGGAGAACCCCTTGCCCCGAGCGAAGGCTGGGTTGCTACTGCGGAGGATGGGCATGGACGCTTGGACTCCTCTCTTTCCTATCTCGAGGATATAGCCCGGGTGGCCCGGACTGGGCGGTATGGGCGATGTGCGCGTGGATGGTTGCCGTACCCCCGGTCGGATTCGAACCGACACTGGAACGGATTTTAAGTCCGAAGCCTCTGGCCAATTGGGCTACGGGGGCATTGTCAAGGCTATTTCGACTATTCTATTGTATTCATTCTACCATTGCGCCTGAAATAGCCCCGCGGTTTCGTCCACGATAGGTCGGAGTTTGCGCGTGGCAATTGGGGCACAATATCCTCAGGTTGGCAAGTCGATTGTCCGCGCGGTCCCCGCTGATGTGGTCAAGCTCCAGCGGAATCGACTGCCCGTTCCAC
>JADGOV010000230.1 GCA_017882785.1 Frankiaceae bacterium | reverse complement strand
CCGCCGTGGCCGCGGGCGATTCCGCGGGCGATGGTCAGGCCGATACCCGATCCGGCGGACCGGCGGGGCTGGCCGGGCGCCCGGTAGAACCGTTCGAAGACCCGTTCGACGTCCTGCTCGGACAGGCCCACCCCGGTGTCGGTCACCACGACCTCGCCGCCCCGGGCGGTGCGACGTGCGGTGATCGTGACGGTGCCGCCCGCGGGGGTGGCGAGCAGCGCGTTGCCGAGCAGGTTGGTCAGCACCTGGGTGATCCGGTCGGGATCGACGTGGACGGGCAGCACGGTGTCGGCGTTCACGATCAGCGTGACGTGCGCGTCCTGGAATTGCGGGGCGAGCCGGGTGGCCGCGCGGCTCGCCAGGTCGGCCAGGTCCGCATCGACCGGATGCAGGTCCAGTCCCTGCTCCTGCGCCCGCGACAGGCTGGACAGGTCGTTGGCCAGCCGGTGCAGCCGGCGGAGTTCCTCGCTGAGCGAGGCGAAGATATCGGGGTTCGGGGCGAAGACACCGTCGATCAGGCCCTCGACGTACCCGTCGAGGGCGGTCAGCGGGGTCCGCAGTTCATGCGCGACTTCACCGAGCAGCCGCGTGCGGCGGGCCTCGGTGTCGGCCAGGGCATGGGAGAGGGTGTTGACGTCGGCGGCCAGCGCGGCCAGCTCCGGCTCCGACGGGAGGGGGACGCTGACCTCGTACCTGCCGGCCGCGATCTGTCTGGTCGCCGACCGGACCGCGTCCAGCGGGCGCAGCAGCCGGCGGGTGACCAGCCAGGCGACGACGACGGCCGCGGCGACACTGGCCAGTACCCCGACGATGAGGGCGGTGTTCAGCGCGGACTGGAAGGCCTCGTGCACGCCGGCCTGCGTCGCGGCGCCCATGCCCATGCCCTTGCCCATGCCGCCGGCCGTGCCGTTCATCATCCCGACCTGCTGATCGAACAGACGCGGGGCGAGCAGGCGCACGGTCAGGTAGGCCACGACGGCTCCGATGATGGCCACGGCGGCGTAGGAGAGGAACAGCCGCAGCGGCAGGCGCATCCTCATCCCGGGCTGCCCACGAACTTGTAGCCCGCGCCGCGCACCGTGGCGATCAGGTGCGGATCACCCGCGGGGTCGCCGAGCCGCGCGCGCAGGCTACGGATGTGGACATCGACCACCCGTTCGTCGCCGTAGAAGTCGTAACCCCACACCCGCTCGAGCAGCTGGGCTCTGGAGAACACCCGCCCCGGCGCTGCGGCGAGCGCGGCGAGCAGGTCGAACTCCAGGCTGGACAACATCACCGGTGCTCCGTCCACGGCCACCTCGCGGCCCACGGTGTCGATGGTCAAGCCGGCAAAGCGCAGCGTGGCGTCCTCACCGGTGCGAACGCCACGGTCACGGCGCAGCACCGCCTTGACCCGGGCGGTGACCTCACGGGGACTGAACGGTTTGGTGACGTAGTCGTCCGCGCCGATGCCAAGTCCGACGAGCTTGTCGACCTCCTCCGCGCGTGCCGTGACCAGGATGACGTAGGCGTCGCTGAAGGTGCGCAGCTGCCGGAGCACCTCGAGCCCGTCGATCCCCGGCAGCATCACGTCCAGCAGCACCAGGTCGGGTGGCTTGTCACGCAGCGCGGCGATCGCCGCTTCACCGTCGACGGCCTCCGTCACCTCGAACCCGTCCGACTGCAGGTAGCCACGCAGGACGGTGCGGATATGCGGCTCGTCGTCGACGACCAACACCCTTCGCATGGCTCACTCCTTCGACCAGCCCCCGAGGGCCGGAGCCTCCTACCCTGCCGCGCCGAGGTCACCGACGAACCGGAGCCAAACACACCGCCGAGGTGATTGTTGGGTCCGACACATCACCTGCCTGACGGACGGGCAGACGGAGCAGCTCAGCAGATCGCCGCAGCCGAAAGGGTCGGACGAGGGCTGGTCCGCATCCCGCGCCCCGGTAGGTGCCGGTGCCGCTCTCCTCGCACGGCGGTCCTGCATCGCTCGGGCGGTGCCCGGCCAGGGCTACCGCCCCATCATTCGGCCCGTCCCGCCGCCGATCGGCCCGATACCGGAACCGGGCGAGTGGGTTGCGGTCACCATCGCGTCGAGGTGGCTCTTCATCAGCGCGAGGGCCGCCGCCTTCTGGTCCGCGGTCAACGTGGTGTTGGCGTCGAGATTGCTCGTCATCGCCGCGACCATGGCGTCCTCGAGCCCGGACACCGACTTACCCTGGGCCGCGGCGACATCGGCGAGCGACGTACCGCTGTTCAGTTGAGCCCGAAGGTCGGTCAGGCTCAGGCCCAGGTAGTCCGCCGCCGCGGCCATGGCCGAGTGCTCACCGAAGGCCATCCCCGTCATATCCCCCATGTCTTGCATACCTGCCATGCCGCCCAGGTGACCGTAGGGCGGGTCGACGGACGACGTGCTCAACGGCGGCGGCGAGGGCGTCGTGCCGGTTGCGGCCGCCGCGATGCCCGCGCCGCCCACCAGCGCTCCTGCCAGCGCGAGCCCCGTGAGCCCCCATGTC
>JADGOV010000047.1 GCA_017882785.1 Frankiaceae bacterium | reverse complement strand
ACGATGACCGCTTCCTTCGCCACGTCAACGTCCTCCAGAGAAACACCGCCGACAGTTGCGCCGCACATCAGACGTCCTTCTCGATCGGCACGCCGACCAGCGAACCCCACTCGGTCCACGAGCCGTCGTAGTTCTTCACATTCGTCTCGTTGAGCAGCTCGTGCAACACGAACCAGGTGTGCGCGCTGCGCTCGCCGATCCGGCAGTACGCGATGGTATCGGTGCCCAGGTTGACCCCGGCGGTGGAGTAGAGCTCGGTCAACTCCGCATCGCTGCGGAACGTGCCGTCGTCGTTGGCCGCCTTCGACCATGGGATGTTCTTCGCGGTCGGGATGTGCCCGGCGCGCTGGGACTGCTCCTGCGGCAGGTGCGCGGGGGCGAGCAGCTTGCCGGAGAACTCATCCGGGCTCCGCACGTCGATGAGGTTCTGCTGCCCGATCGCGGCCAGCACCTCGTCCCGGAACGCGCGGATGTCGTTGTTCGGCTCCTTCGCCGTGTACGACGTCGCCGGGCGCGAGCGCACCTCGTCGGTCAACGCACGCGACTCCAGCTCCCACTTCTTCCGGCCACCGTCGAGCAGCAGAACCTTGTCGTGGCCGTAGAGCTTGAAATACCAGTAGGCGTAGGAGGCGAACCAGTTGTTGTTGCCGCCGTAGAGCACGATCGTGTCATCGGTGCCAATGCCCTTTCCGGACAGCAGCTTCTCGAACGCGGCCTTGTCGACGAAGTCGCGACGTACCTGGTCCTGCAGGTCCTTCTGCCAGTCGATCTTCACGGCACCGGCGATGTGGTTCTTGTCATAGGCGGAGGTGTCTTCGTCGACCTCGACGAGAACGATCGTCGGGTCATCGAGGTGGGCCTCGACCCAGTCGGCGTCGACGAGGACGTCGCTGCGGCTCATACGGGAACTCCCTGGACGGTGAACGTGCGATGGACGCGGATGAGGGCGCGCGGTGTGGACGGGGTGGAAACCGCCCGGGTCAGGACGGACAGAGGGAGCTACCGACACGGCGGAAGTCCACCGCGCGGCGCTTCGTCAACTCTGTCGACACCATTGCCGGCATTCTACGTACACTTCCGGCCCGGCGCCAACCGCCGAACCGCCGCGGCCCCCGTCGGCACCCGTCGGGGGGCATCAGCGCCCGAGGACGAGGCCCTGGCCGGATGCCGAGAGCCGCAGGCCGTCCGGCTGGATGGCCACCTCGCCCAGCCGCAGCCCGAAGGGCAGGGTGAGCGTCGTCGAGTACGTCAGCGCGGCGGCGTAGGCGGGGCCGAGCGCCAGGCTCGTCGGGCCGACGTCGAGGGTGATGTTGTGCGGGATGATGGTCAGCCGGTTGCCCTCGACCCGTACCTCACCCACCGCGGAACCGGCCAGCCGCTGCCCGAACACCATCACCGAACCGTGCAGCCGGACCCGGCCGTCCTGCTCCGAGAGGGAGAGCCGCTCCGCGGGCAGCGCGGCGGTCAGGTCCGCGTACGTCAATAAGGCCTTGGCGTCCGCGTCGTCGACGGGCACGTCGCGCACCGAGCCCCGCAGCACGCTGACCAGCGGCACCCGCACGCCGTGCAGGTGCGCGGTGAGGTCGGTCAGCGCCACCGAGCCTCGGCGGAGCTCGGCCACCGTGACCCGCACGTCGGAGTACGTGCCGCACAGCGCCTGGGTCAGGAACGGGAACCCGCCGATGGTGACCGTCGGGCTGGTGGGCAGCGCCTCTTGGGTACGGATGCGGTCCGCGACCAGCCCGGCCACGACCGACGCGGTGACCCGGTCGGCCGCAGCCAGCCCGGTCGGGACAACGGCCACCGCGCCCGAGAGCAGGCGGCGGAACACCTCAGCCGCCCGCGAACGGGGGCAGCACCTCGACCACGGCCCCGTCGGGCAGCTCGACCGAGGCCGGTGGACGGCTACCGACCGGGTGCCCGTCGACGAGGTAGGAGCAGCGGGTCAGCACCCGCCCCAGGTCGGGTCCGTGGCGGGTCCGCGCCGCGTCGACCACGGCGGCCAGCGTGTCCTCCTCGAACCGGTCCTCGGCCACGCCGGCGGCCGATTTGGCCGCAGCCCAGTAACGGAGGGTGATCACAGCTGGACCAGCTCGCGGATCCGGCGACCGAGCCGGTCGAGCAGCTCGGCCGAGATCGCGCCCTCGGCATGCCCGAAGCCCGGCTCGACCCACACCTCCGTGGGCGTGCCGGCGGCCGCGGCCAACGCCTGCACATGCTCCAGCGGGAAATACGGGTCGCTGTCGCCGTGCACCAACAGCAACGGCGTCGGCGCGATCGCCCCGACGCACTCCGCGGGCGACTCGGGGACCGGATCCCAACGACGCGGGGCAATCCGCGTCCCCAGCAGGCGCCGGGCGACCGCCCGGCCCAGGCGGCGTTCGATCGCCCAGTGCACCCGGCGCATCGGCACCGTGCCCCGGTAGTACCAGCGCGCCGGCGCGCTGACACTGACCACCGCGTCCACTCCCCGCAGCAGCGCGGCGTGTCGCAGCACGACCGCGCCGCCCATCGAGAACCCGCAGGTCACGACCGCCCGGTAGCCGAACTCGCGGGCCGCGGCGACCGCCGCCGCCACGTCGAGGATCTCCCGATCACCGACGGTGCTGTGCCCGCTGGAACCGCCGTGCCCCCGGAAGTCGAAGGCCACGACGCCGGCGTGGCGGGCCAGGGCCGCGGCGACGGCAAGGTTGGGTTCCTTCCGCCACGACCCGGTGAAACCGTGCGCGAGCACGACCGCGAGGGCGGTGCCAGCCTCTGCGCCGACCCCGTCCCCGTCACCGGCGGCGGGCGGCAGATGGGTGCCGTCGAGGCGCTCACCGTCGCTGGTCATCAGCGACAGTGGCCTCGAAGCGCCGGTTGTGCGGGGCACATCAGGTATTCTTCCCGTATCGGGACTCGGGCAGAGCTGCCTGGCACGGAAACGTGACGGCTGGCACTGACGGGTCCCTTTTGCTGTCGGGAACTCGGCTCTCAGGAACACTGCCGTCGGGATTTTGCCGCCAGGAGTCCGGCGGTCCAGGAGACTCTGAACGGGGCACCGAAGGGAGAACATCGTGAGCACGGTGCTGCTACTCAGTGACGCGCGTGCCTCGACCGACGTCCTGCCTGCCCTCGGGCTGCTGGGCCACGACGTGCACGTGGCACCTGCGGACCCGACCGGCATGCTGGAGGCGCCGCCGGCGGAGTGGGTCGTCATCGACGCCCGCCAGGACCTCGTGGGGGCCCGCGGATTGTGCCGGGTGCTGCGCGCGGCGGGGCTGTCCACGCCGCTGCTCGCGGTCTTCAGCGAGGGTGGCCTCATTGCCCTGTCCGCGGAGTGGTGCATCGATGACGCCCTGCTCAACACCGCCGGCCCGTCGGAGGTGGAGGCGCGGCTGCGTTTCGCCGGTTCCCGGCTGGCCCACGCGGCGGCGATGGCCGCCCGGGCGGACTCGGGTGGTGGCGGCGACGTCGGGATCCGCCGCGGCGAGCTGGACATCGATGAGAACACGTACGCGGTCAAGCTGCGTGGCCACTCACTCGATCTGACGTTCAAGGAGTTCGAGCTGCTGAAGTTCCTCGCCCAGCACCCCGGCCGGGTCTTCACCCGGGCGCAGCTGCTGCAGGAGGTCTGGGGATACGACTACTACGGCGGCGCCCGCACCGTGGACGTGCACGTCCGCCGGCTGCGGGCCAAGCTCGGGCCGGAGCACGAAGCGGTGATCGGTACGGTCCGCAACGTGGGGTACAAGTTCGTCACGCCCACCCCGGATCTGTTGCCGGAGCGGCCCGCGCGGACGACGCGGTCCGAGCCTTCGGGGGTGTCGGAGCGGCCGTCGGTGATCAGCCGCGCAACTGGCTCGGCGTGAGACTCAGCCGCAACGGCTCGATGATGTCCACCCGCTGCTCGTCGCGGACGAGGGCGGTCTCGGCGTAGACGTCGCCGGCCAACCGGTAGACGTGCAGCGTCAGCCGGTCAGCGTCCGGCTCGAGCCGCCAGTAGTGCTCGATGCCGGCACGGGCGTACATCGCCGGCTTGGTGATCCGGTCCTCGGTCACCGAGCCGGGACTCATCACCTCCACCGCGAGCAGGACGTCCTCCGGCTCGGCGGCCAGCGGCTGCCCGCGGCCGACGGCGGTTTCGGCGAGGAGAAGCACGTCCGGTTGCCGGTAGTTGCCCGGGCCGAGAGCAACCGAGCCGGGGCTGAGCACCCGGTAGCCGGCCGGCTGCGCGGACCGCAGGAGGCTGGCGAGCTCGAAGGCGAGCAGCTGGTGGTCGTTGCTCGGCGGCGGCGACACGAGCAGGCTGCCGTCGATGATCTCATAGCGCCGGCCGTCGTCCGGGAGGCCGTCGAGGTCGGCCAGCGTCCACAACCCCTGCTTGGTGAGCAGGATCTCCGCTGACATTCCTCACCTCCGCCCACCTTTGCTGTTGGCAGCGTAGGCCGCCGACCGACCGTATCGTCGTGCCAATGACCGTCACCATCGAACGGCGCGGCCAGCTCTCCCCCGAGGAGGTCCGCCGGGTGTTTCGGCTGGTCGACGCGGTGACCGACACCGACGGGGTACGCCCGCTGTCCGAGCACGTGATGCTGCACCTGCGGTACGGCGGCGACGAGCCGGGACGCAACCTCCTCCTCCACACGGACGGTGAGCTCATCGGTTACGCGTTCCTCGACACGACGGATGAGGTGGAGGGCTCCAGTGCGGAGCTGGCGGTGTCCCCGTCGCACCGCCATGCCGCCCTCGCCCGCGAACTCGTCGAGACGCTCGTCGCCGAGACGCCGGACGGCCGGCTGCGGCTGTGGGCCCACGGCCGCAACGCCGCCGCCTCCTCCCTGGCCCGGGAGTTGGGCTTCCAGCGGGAGCGGGTGCTCTGGCAGATGCGCCGCTCGCTGTTCGCGCCGCTGCCGGCGCCGGAGTTTCCGCCGGGCGTGACGCTGCGGACCTTCGTCGTCGGCGCGGACGAGGATGCCTGGATCGGGGTGAACAACCGCGCCTTCGCCGCCCATCCGGACCAGGGGCACTGGACGCTGGAGGATCTCTGCCAGCGGGAGAACGAGCCGTGGTTCGACCCGGCCGGCTTCTTCCTCGCCGAACGCGACGCCAGGTTGATCGGCTTCCACTGGACGAAGGTGCACGGCGCGTCCGGTGACCAGCCATCGCAACGCTCCGGCGACCACGGCCATGAGCCCATCGGCGAGGTCTACGTCGTGGGCGTCGACCCCGACGCCCAGGGCCAGCATCTCGGCCCGGCCCTCACCCTGGTCGGCCTGGCCCACCTGCGCGCGAAGGGCCTGACCCAGGCGATGCTCTACGTCGATGAGTCCAACGCGGCCGCGATTAGGGTGTATACCTCACTCGGCTTCACCCGTTGGGACGTCGACGTGAGCTACCGGCGCGGCTGAGCCGCCTGACCGTTTACGGTCTCACCATGCGCCTGGGTGTCCTCGACGTCGGTTCCAACACCGTTCACCTGCTCGTCGTCGACGCCCACCTCGGTGGCCGACCGTTGCCCGCGGCCAAGGTGAAGTTCGAGTTGCGGTTGGCTGAGCTGCTCGACGCGGACGGCTCGCTGCCCGAGCAGGGCGCCGACCAGCTCGTCGAGGCGGTCCGCAGCGCCTCCGCGGTGGCCGAGGGCATGGGCGCGGAGGACTTCCTTGCCTTCGCCACCTCCGCTATCCGCGACGCGTCGAACGGCGAGCAGGTGCTGGGCCGGATCCGCGACGAGACCGGCGTCGAGCTGACGATCATGAGTGGCCGGGAGGAGGCCAGGGTCACCTTCCTCGCCGCTCGCCGGTGGTTCGGCTGGGGCGCGGGGCGACTGCTCGTGCTCGACATCGGCGGCGGGTCGCTGGAAATGGCGGCCGGTGGGGACGAGGAGCCCGATCTCGCGCTGTCGTTGCCGCTGGGCGCCGGTCGGCTCACCCGCGACTGGCTGCCCGATGACCGGCCGGACCCGAAGGGCCTGCGGGACCTGCGCAAGCACGTACGCAAGGAACTGGCCCGGTGCGAGCCGGAGTTCACCGCCTCCGGCGAACCGGACCGCGTGGTCGCCACGAGCAAGACGTTCCGATCCTTGGCCCGGATCGGCGGCGCCGCCCCCTACAGCGAGGGCCCGTACGTGCGGCGGACGTTGCGCCGCAGCGACGTCCGCGGCCTCGCCGAACGGCTCGCGAAGATGCGCCCGGGCGAGCGCGCGGACCTGCCCGGAGTGTCACCAGGGCGCGCGCCTCAGCTGCCCGCCGGCGCGATCGTGGCCGATGCGGCCATGGAGATGCTCGGCGTTGAGGAGGTGGAGCTCTGCCCGTGGGCGCTGCGGGAGGGCCTGCTGCTGCGGCGGATGGACTGGACGGATCCGGGCTGGACCGCGGCCAGGAGCACGGCGGCCGCCAACGCAGCCGCCCGCAGCACGACAGCCGCCAGCAGGGCCGGGTAGCTCAGGGCTCGAACTTGTAGCCCAGGCCGCGGATCGTGACGAGGTGGCGCGGCAGCCCCGGGTCCGGCTCGACCTTCGAGCGCAGCCGCTTGACGTGCACGTCGAGCGTCTTCGTGTCACCGACGTAGTCGCTGCCCCATACCCGGTCGATGATCTGCCCCCGGGTCAGGACCCGGCCGGCGTTGCGGACCAGCAGCTCGAGCAGCTCGAACTCCTTCAGCGGCAGCGAAACCGCCTCGCCGGAGACGGTGACGACGTGCCGGTCGACGTCGATCCGGACCGGACCGGCCTCGACGATGCCGGGCATCAGCTCCGCGGAGTCCACCCGGCGACGCAACACCGCCCGGATCCGGGCCACCAGCTCGCGGGCGGAGAACGGCTTGGTCACGTAGTCATCCGCACCCAGCTCCAGGCCCACCACCTTGTCGACCTCACTGTCCTTGGCGGTCAGCATGATCACCGGTACGTCGCTGAAGCTGCGCAGCCGACGACAGACCTCGGTGCCGGGCAGGCCGGGCAGCATGACGTCGAGCAGGACCAGGTCAGCCCCGTTGCGCTCGTACTCCTCCAGTCCGGCCGGCCCGGTGCCCGCCACAGCGACCTGGAAGCCCTCCCGGTCGAGCATGTACTGCAGGGTCTCGGAGAAGGTTTCCTCATCCTCGATGACGAGCACGCGGGTCATGGGCTCTGGCCCCCGCCGACCGGTCGGTTGTTCGGCGGAGTCGGCAGGGCGAGGGTGAAGGTCGACCCCATGCCGGGCTGGCTCCAGACCGACACCCGACCCCCGGCGTTCTCCGCGACGTGCTTGACGATGGCGAGCCCCAGGCCGGTGCCGCCGGTACGCCGGGACCGCGCCGGGTCGGCGCGGTAGAAGCGCTCGAAGACCCGGTCGAGGTCGCCGGCGGCGATGCCGGTGCCCTGGTCGGCCACGAAGATCTCCACCACCTCCGGAGCCGCCAACCGGCCGCCGACCGCGACCCGCTTGCCGGCGACGGAGTAGTTGATGGCGTTGTCCAGCAGGTTCACCAACGCGGTCTCCAGCGACCGCGGGTCACCCCAGACGTGCAACCCCTCACAGTCACCGACCGCGATGTCCACGCCGGCCGCCTCGGCAGCGACCCGGACCCGGTCCACCGCGTCCTGGACCAGCCAGGTGACGTCCACCCCGATGGGGGACGGCAACGGTTCCCCGCCCTGCAGCCGGGACAGGTCGAGCAGGTCACGCACCAGTTGGGACAGTCGACCGGCTTCGTGCGTCATCCGGTCGGCGAAGCGCAGCGTGGCCACCGGATCCTCCGCCGCGTCCCGGATCGCCTCGGCGAGCAGCAGCAGACCGCCCACCGGCGTCTTGAGCTCGTGCGACACGCTCGCGACGAAGTCCCGCCGGACCGCTTCCACCCGCCGGGCCTCGGTGAGGTCGCGCAGCAGCAGCACTGTACGTTCGGTGCCGGGCACCGGGGCGACGGTCACGTTCACCGGTCGCCGGCCGGCGCCCCAGGGCAGCTCGACGTCCTGTTGCACGCGCTTCCCGCCGCGTCGCGCGTCGCGGACCAGGCGAGCCAGCAGCGGGGAGGCGAGCGCGGTGCCCCGGACCACGCGCAGGGCCAGCGCGGCATCGTTGGCGAGCACCACGTCGTAGCCCTCGAGCAGCACGACCCCGGAGTCGAGCGCGGCAGCCACGGTCTCCAGCACGTCAGCCAGTTCGAAGGAGTCCCCGGCCAGCTCAGCCACAGCGGCGCGTCCGCTGTCCTCGGCCGACCCGTCGGCGCGGCTGCGTCGGGGCAGGAGACGCAGCACGCTGTCATGGTAGGTGTGGATCAGCCCGACGTCCCCTTTCGGCGAGTTCGGCACCGAGTCGTCCCGCAGTGTTCACCCGCCGGTCGCGTTACGGCCATTCAGTGGCCAGCCGCCCTTGCCCTTGTAGCTATCGTCAACAGTGGAGCACGAAGGAGACAACGGTGCGCGACACCTACCACATCGAACTCGACGAGGTCACCGACCTGCTCGTCGAGATGACCCGCCTGGTCGCGGGTGCCATGCGCCGGGCCAGTGGCGCGCTGCTCGACGCCGACCTCACCCTCGCCGACAGCGCGATCGAGGGCGACATGGCCGTCGATGCGATCTACCAGGAGATCGAGAAGCGCTGCTTTGAGTTGTTGGCCCGGCAGCAGCCGGTGGCCAGCGATCTGCGGACCATCGTCACCGGCTTGCGGATGGTCGCCGACCTGGAACGGTCCGGGGACCTCGCGCTGCACCTGGCGAAGCTGGCCCGCCGCCGCTACCCGGACTGCGCGATACCCGCGGAGCTGCGGGACACGATTCTCGAGATGTCCCAGGTGGCGGAGCGGATCACCACCAAGGCCGGCAGTGTGATCGCCAACCGGGACATCGAGCAGGCGGAGGAGCTCGAAGAGGACGACGACGTGATGGATGCGCTGCACCGCCGGCTGTTCACGGTGATGCTCGACGACGACTGGCCCTACGGGGTGGAAACCACCATCGACATCGCGCTGGCCGGACGCTACTACGAGCGCTTCGCCGACCACGCGGTCTCGGTGGCCCGCCGCGTGGTGTACCTCGTCACCGGCGAGCTGGTAACGGGCGAACGGACGTGACCCTGCCGGCCGACCGTTTCCTGGACCGGGAACAGTCCTGGCTGGACTTCAACGCGCGCGTCCTGGAGTTGGCGGAGGACGCCGACGTGCCGCTGCTGGAGCGCGTCCGCTTCCTGGGCATCTTCGCCCGCAACCTCGACGAGTTCTTCATGGTCCGCGTCGCGGGTCTGACCCGCCGCATCGCCACCGGCCTGGCGGTGACCGGCGCGAGCGGGCTGGCTCCCCGGGAGCAGCTGGAACAGATCTCCGCCCGCACGCACGGCCTACTCGAGCGTCAGGCCAGGCTCTTCGCCGATGACCTGGTACCCGCGCTGGCCAAGGAGGGCATCGAGATCCTGCGCTGGGATGAGCTGGCGGCCGAGGAGCGGGAACGGCTGAACACCCTGTTCGCCTCCCGCATCCTGCCGGTGCTGACGCCGCTGGCAGTCGACCCGGCGCATCCCTTTCCCTACATTTCCGGGTTGTCCCTCAACCTCGCCGTCGTCGTCCGCGACCCCGGCTCCGGCGCCGAGCACTTCGCCCGGGTGAAGGTCCCGCCGCTGCTGGCCCGATTCGTGCCGACCGGTCGGGAGCGCTTCGTCCCCCTCGAGGACGTCATCTCCGCCCACCTCCACCAGCTGTTCACCGGCATGGACGTGATTCGCGCGGACTGCTTCCGGGTCACCCGCAACGCCGACCTCGAGGTCGAGGAGGACCTCGAGGAGAACCTGCTGCAGGCGCTGGAGCGGGAGCTGCTGCGCCGCCGGTTCGGCCCGCCGGTCCGGCTCGAGGTCGAGGACACGATGGACCCCTACGTCCTGGACCTGCTGGCCCGCGAACTCGAGGTGGGACCGGAAGAGGTCTTCCGGGTGCCCGGCCCGCTGGCCCTCGCCGGCCTGGCCGCCCTCGCCGACCTCGACCGCGACGAGCTCAAGTTCCCGGCCTTCATCCCCACCACGCACATCCGGCTGGCCGAGGTCGATGCCGGCAAGCCCGGCGACTACTTCGCCGCGCTGCGCGCCGGCGACGTGCTCGTGCACCACCCGTACGACTCCTTCGCCACCAGCGTGCAGGCCCTCGTGGAGGCCGCGGCGGTGGATCCGAAGGTGCTGGCCATCAAACAGACGCTGTACCGGACCTCCGGGGACTCCCCCGTGGTCGACGCGCTCATCGACGCCGCGGAGGCCGGCAAGCAGGTGCTCGTGCTCGTCGAGTTGCAGGCCCGCTTCGACGAGCAGGCCAACATCCGCTGGGCCCGCGCCCTGGAGCAGGCCGGCTGCCACGTCGTGTACGGCCAGGTCGGGCTGAAGACGCACTGCCAGCTGTGCCTGGTCGTACGGCAGGACAGCGACGGTCTGCGCCGCTACGCCCACGTCGGCACAGGCGACTACAACCCGCGGACCGCCCGACGCTATGAGGACCTGGGGCTGCTGACCGCCGACGCGATGGTCGGCGGGGACCTGACCGACCTGTTCAACCGGCTCTCCGGCTACTCCCTGCACCGCGACTACCGCCGCCTGCTCGTCGCCCCGAACGACCTGCGCAGCGGCCTGCTGGCCCGCATCGCGCGGGTCGTCGCCGCACACCAGGCCGGGCAGGCAACGCACATCCAGTTCAAGCTGAACAACCTGGTCGACGAGGCGGTCATCGACGCCCTGTACGGCGCCGCGCAGGTCGGCGTGCCCATCGACCTGCTCGTCCGCGCCATCTGCGCGCTGCGCCCCGGTGTGCCGGGGCTGTCCGAGACGGTCCGCGTGCGGTCGGTCGTCGGCCGGTTCCTCGAACACTCCAGGGTCTACCGCTTCCGCTACGGGCCCGACCCGGAGGAGGACGAGGTGCTCATCGGCAGCGCCGACGTCATGCACCGCAACCTCGACCGGCGGGTCGAGGTTCTCGTCCGGGTCGTCGACCCGGCGGCCGTTGCGGAACTCGACGACATCCTCGCCGTGGCGATGGGCACCGACGTCGCGTCCTGGCATCTCGACGCCGACGGCCAGTGGACCCGGATGCCCGGCCGCGACTACCAGGAGCTCATGCTGAGCCGCAAGAAGGGGCGGGAGGCGCTCTGATGAGCACGGGGGCGGCGGCGGCACTGCACACCGTGCGGGAGACCGAGCTCAAACTCACCGTGCCCGACGACGCCGGGCTGGACCCGGCGGCCGCTCTCGGCGGGCCCGTCTCGGCGGTGGCCGACGCCACGGTCGCGGTGCTGAGCACCACGTACTTCGACACCCCCGACCTGCGCCTCGCCCGGGAGGGCATCACGCTGCGCCGCCGGCTGGGCGATGACGAAGGGTGGCACCTGAAGGTGCCGGCCGGCGCGGAGGGGCGCCACGAGATCCGGACCGAACCGACCGGCAGCACGCCGCCGACGGCCCTGCTCGACCTGGTGCG
Organism: Frankiaceae bacterium; assembly: GCA_017882785.1. Lineage (GTDB taxonomy): Bacteria > Actinomycetota > Actinomycetes > JADGOV01 > JADGOV01 > JADGOV01. The sequence goes on along the minus strand of JADGOV010000047.1, from coordinate 11,757 downwards.
GGGCTACACCCGCTTCGCCCCGGTGCGCGAGGTGGCCACGCTGGAGACCACCCGTACGACGCGCCGGCTGCTGGGACCCGACGGGGACCTGCTGGGCGTGGTGGTCGACGACTCGGTACGGGTCCTCGACGGCTCCCACGAGCGCTCCCGTTTCCGCGAGATCGAGGTGGAGGCCGCGCCGGAGGTGACCGAGCCCGGCCCGCTGCTCGACGCGGTGGCCGATCGGCTCACCGCCGCCGGCGCGAGCGTGGGCAGCCAGGTGCCCAAGCTCGTCCAGGCTCTCGGCCCGGCTGCCCGGCAACCCCCGTCCCCGCCGCCGGCGCGGGAGGTCGGGCCCAACGACACCGCGGCCGCTGTCGTGACCGCCCACCTGCGGACCGCGGCCCGCGCCGTGCTCGAGCGCGACGTGGGCGTACGGCGGGAGCTGCCGGACGCCGTACATCAGCTGCGGGTCGCCGCGGACCGGTTCCGCGGCACGCTGAGTGTGTTCGGCCCGCTGTTCGAGGCGGAGCCGAGGACCGGGCTGGTGGACGAGGTGGGCTGGGCCGCGGACGTGCTCGGCGAGGCCGACGACCGGAGCGCGCTGCTGGCCCGGCTGGAGAGGCACATCCGGGACCTGCCGCTCGCCGACGCGGAGCGAGCCGCGCTGGCCGAGTACGTGGCCGGCGCGCTCGGTGTCGAACTCACCGCCGCCCGGGCCAGGGTGCTCGACGTGCTCGGCGGGTCACGCTACCTGCACCTCGTCGAGCGGATGGTGGCGGTGGCCAGCGCACCGCCACTGGTCGCGGAGGCCGATCTACCGGCCCGGGACGTGCTGCCGGCCCGGCTCGGCACGGCCGCGCAGGCGCTGCACCGGGCTGGCTCTCTGGTGCGGCCGGACTCCGCCGATGCCGCGTACGCCCCGGTCCGGCGCGCCGCGGCGGATGCCTGCTGCGCCGCTGAGCTGACCGCGGCGGTACTCGGGGCGCCGGCTGAGGCGTTGGCCCGCATGGCGGGACAGGTGCGGGTGGTGCTCGGCGAGCACCGCGACGCCGTCGCCGCGGCGGAAGCGGCGCACGGGCTGCTGCGGAGGGACGCACCGTCCCCCGTGGCGTTCGGGCTGGGCATGCTGGCGGCCGAGGAGCGGTCGGCCGAGCGGCTCGCTGTGGGCGGTTTCCTGTCGGTATGGCGGGACATAGGGGACGTTCTGCCGTTGTCGTGACCGGTGCGGCACCGTTCGTTCATGCTGCGTTCACCTTCACTCGGCGATCCGGTCACTTGATGGCCTTACGTTCGCTTTCATGACTTTGATGCGAACTGCGCTCTTCGGGTTGGCCACCGCGAGCCTGGTAACAGCGACGGCCTGCGGCAGCGACAACTCCTCGACGAGCTCCTCCGGAACCAGCTCGGCGAGCGCCGCGAGCATCAACTGCTCCAGCGGCGCGCTCTCCGGCGCAGGGTCGACGTTCCAACAGAACATCCAGCAGGAGTGGATCAAGACGTACGGGGAGAAGTGCTCCGGCGCCCAGATCAACTACGCGGGCACCGGCTCGGGGGCCGGCATCCAGCAGTTCGGCGCGGGGACGATCGACTTCGCCGGCTCCGACGCGGTGATGAAGGCCGACGAGCAGTCGAAGGCCACCTCGCGGTGCGGTGACCCAGCGATCACCATTCCGGTCACCGCCGGCGGGGTCGCCGTGATGTACAACCTGCCGGGCGTCGCCGCCCTCAACCTGTCGGCGCCGACGCTCGCCAGCATCTTCCAGGGCACGATCACGAAGTGGAACGACCCGGCGATCACGGCGGACAATCCGGGCGTGACGCTGCCGACCACCACGATCACGCCGTACCACCGCTCCGACGGGTCGGGCACCACCAAGGTGTTCTCCGGCTTCCTGGCGGCCAACGCGCCGTCGTGGAAGCTCGGCTCGGACAAGTCGCTGAACTGGCCCGGTGGTCAGGCGGCGAAGGGCTCCGACGGCGTCACCGCGGGCGTCAAGCAGACCACCGGCAGTGTGACCTACGTCGAGGTTTCCTTCGCCAAGGCCAGCAACCTGCCGACGGCGAAGGTGAAGGGGGCCGGGACCACGTTCAGTGGAATCAGCGCCCAGACCGTCGATGACTTCCTGGCCGCTGCGTTCACGGTCACCGGCACGGGCAACGACCTGGCCGGCACGATCAACTTCAAGGCGACCGCCGGCTACCCGATCTCGACCGTCTCCTACGTCATCGTGTGCCAGAAGGACTCCAACGCCTCGAAGGGCACGCTGCTCAAGAGCTACCTGACCTACGCGGTCGGCTCCGGACAGGGCGTCGCGGACTCCCTCGGCTTCGCCCCGCTGCCCGCCTCGATCGGCACCAAGGCGCAAGCCAGCGTCCAGAGTCTGAACTGATCAGCCGATGGGTCCGGAAGTGACCAGCGGGCCGTCGGCATCGTGCGGGAGAGGGCAATGGTGAGCGGTACGAACGGCGCGCCGGATGCGGGACCGCTCCCGCCGGGCCAGGCGAGCCGGCCGGGTCCAGCGGGAGCGGGAGTCAGGACCCGCCCGCCGGCGGACCTGGTGGGGCCCCGCCGCAGGGGCGACGGCATCTTCCGCGGCCTCACGCTGAGCGCCGGGATCTTCGTGCTGGCCATCCTGGTGGCCATCGCGGTGTTCCTCATCGCCAAGTCGGTGCCGGCCATCGCGCAGGACAAGGGCAACTTCTTCACGACGAAGACCTGGGATCCTGACGGCTCGAAGGTCTTCGGCATCGCCGCGTTGGCCTTCGGCACGGTGCTCTCCAGTGTGCTGGCGCTGATCCTGACGGTGCCGTTGGCGCTGGGCGTAGCCATCTTCATCGTCGAGTACGCCCCGAAGCGCATCGCCACGTTCCTCGGATACGCAGTCGACATGCTCGCCGCCGTCCCTTCGGTGGTCTACGGACTGTGGGCGGTCTACTTCCTGCTCAAGCGGATGGTGCCGCTGCAGGTCTTCCTCGCCGACCACTTCGGCTGGATTCCGCTGTTCGCCGACCCGGAGAACCGGGCCGGCCAGTTCAGCCAATCCGTACTCGCGGCCGCCCTGATCCTGGGGGTGATGATCCTGCCGATCATCGCGGCGATCTCCCGGGAAGTGATCTCGCAGGTGGATCCGGCGCAGCGCGAGGGGATGCTGGCCCTCGGTGCCACCCATTGGGAGATGGTCCGGATGGCGGTCCTGCCGCCGAGCCGGCCGGGCATCGTCGGCGGCATCATGCTCGGCCTCGGCCGCGCGCTCGGCGAGACCATCGCGATCGCGCTGGTCATCGGGGCAAGCTTCACGATCAGCCCGCACATCATGTCCTCCGGCAACGCGATCGCGGCGAACATCGCCGTCAAGTTCGCCGAGGCCGGCTCCCTCGGCCGCAATGCCCTCATCGCCAGCGGACTGGTGCTGTTCGCGATCACCCTGGTGGTCAACCTGACCGCTCGGGCGATCATCTACCGGGCCGGCGCGGTGGAGCGGAGCGCGGCGGTGTGAGCGCCACCCTGACGACCTCGGACGCGGCGGTCGCCCTGCGTGGACGCCGCCTGTCGCCGGCGCTGCTCGCCGGCACCATCGCCGCCGCGCTGGTCGTCACCGCCGTGCTGTTCCTCCTGACGCCGCTGGGCGGCCGGGTCGGGTTCCTCATGGTCGGCGCCCTGATGGTGGGCGCCGCCGTGGCCGCCGTCAGCTGGCGGGTCGAGGGCCGTCGCAAGGCGGTCAACCGGATGGTGACGGTCGGTACGTACATCTCGATGGTCGTCGCGCTCGTGCCGCTCGTCGCCGTCCTCGGCTACACGTTCGTGCGGGGCTTCAAGCGGCTGACGCCGGCGTTTCTGACCCACTCGATGGCCAATGTCGGCCCGCTCGACGCGGGTGGTGGGATCTACCACGCGATCATCGGCACGCTCGAGGAGGTCCTGTTGGCAACGCTGCTCGCGGTGCCGATCGGGCTGCTGGTCACCATCTACATCACCGAATACGGTCGGGGTCAGCTCGCCTCGGCGATCCGCTTCTTCATCGACGTGATGACCGGCATCCCCTCGATCGTCGCGGGATTGTTCATCTTCGCGTTCTGGGTGCTCGCCCTGCACCGCGGCTTCTCCGGGTTCGCGGCGGCGCTGGCGTTGGCCGTACTCATGCTGCCCGTGGTGGTGCGCTCGTCGGAGGAGATGATCCGTCTCGTGCCGTCGTCCCTGCGCGAGGCCAGCTACGCTTTGGGCGTGCCGAAATGGCGCACTATCCTCTCGATCGTCCTGCCGACGGCCGCGACGGGCATCACCACCGGCGTCATGCTGGCCGTCGCTCGGGTCACCGGCGAGACGGCACCACTGCTGCTGACCGCCGGCGGGAACACCTTCATCCACGTCAACCCCTTCTCCGGCATCCAGGGCGCGCTGCCCCTGTTCGTCTTCGACCAGACCAGCCGAGGCATCGACGCCGCCGTCGACCGCGCCTGGGCGGCCGCGCTCACACTCATCTTCATCGTCATGGCGCTGTACATCGCGGCACGGCTCCTCACCCGGCGTAACGCCCTGGCCCGCAGGTAGGTCCCGATTCTCATGGCCAAGCGCATCGAAACAATTCGGCTGTCCTGCTTCTACGGCAGCTACAAGGCGGTCGATGACGCCTCACTCGTCATCGAGCCGAAGAGCGTGACCGCGCTCATCGGCCCCTCCGGATGCGGCAAGTCCACCTATCTCCGCGCGCTGAACCGGATGCACGAGGTGATTCCCGGCGCCCGGGTGGAGGGCAGCGTGCTGCTCGACGACGTCGACATCTACCGTCCGGACGTCGACCCGGTGGCCGTACGCCGGACCATCGGCATGGTCTTCCAGCGCCCCAACCCCTTCCCCACGATGTCCATCTACGACAACGTCGCGGCCGGCCTCAAGCTCAACGGCGTACGGCGCAAGAGCGAACTCGACGACGCCGTCGAGCGTTCGATCAAGGCAGCGAACCTGTGGGGTGAAGTCAAGGACCGGCTCGGCAAGGCCGGGGCCGGCCTCTCCGGTGGCCAGCAGCAGCGGCTGTGCATCGCCCGGGCGATCGCTGTGGAGCCCGCTGTCCTGCTCATGGACGAACCGTGCAGCGCGCTCGACCCGATCTCCACGCTGGCGATCGAGGACCTGATCTCCCAGCTCAAGGACAGCTACACGATCGTCATCGTCACGCACAACATGCAGCAGGCCGCCCGGGTCAGTGACACGACAGGCTTCTTCACGCTGCGCGGTCCCGGCGAGGCCGGGTACCTGGTGGAAGTCGACACCACCACGAAGATCTTCACGAACCCTACGGAGCAACGTACCGAGGACTACATCACCGGCCGGTTCGGCTGAGGGTGGGTTGGCGGGGTTGGCGGGGGTAGCCCGGCGGTAGCCCCTTGGGTGCGCCGATCATGCTCAAACGCGCGCCCACGCACCCCCGAGTACGCCGATCATGCTCAAACGCGCGCTCCCCGGCGACCCGCAACGCCCTTTCGCGCATGATCGGCGAGGGCAGCAGCTCCAGGGGGCTCGCGATGCACTCCCCTCCCGCGACACCGACCCCGGGGGCGCCGACCTTCGCAGGTGCGCCGATCATGCTCAAACGCGCGCCCGAACCCGCCCGGGTACGCCGATCATGCTCAAGTGCGCGCTTCCAGCCGACCCGCAACGTCCCTTTGAGCATGATCGGCGAGAGGCAGCACCGCCGGGAGCGCCAGGGGGCGACAGGGAGCAGGCCGGGAGCAGGCCGCCAGGCCCGGGGGCTGTGGACAACCGGTTGGCAAACTCGCCGCCGCTCGCAAGGCTCCTCCCGTGCCCGCGCCTCGCCGCCCCGATGAGCTGCTCCATGGCCCCTTCACCACGGCTGAGGCGGCCGCGGTCGGGTTGACCCGCTCGCAGTTGCGGAGCGCCTGTTGGCGTCGGCTGCTCCACGAGGTGCACTGCTCGGCGGCCCTGCCCGACAGCATCGGCCTGCGGGTCGCCGCCATTGCCAAGCTGCTGCCGCCGAGTGCCGTCGTGAGCGGGACCGCCGCCGCCTGGGTACACGGAGTCGACGTCCGTCGCCCGCTCGACGAGCCGATCACCGTCACCTACCCGCGTACGAACGGGATCTCCAGCCGGCGCGAGGTGGTCATTCGGCATGCCCAGCTGCCTTCGACCGACATCACCCAGCTGGGCGGCATCCCGGTCACCACGCCACTGCGGACCGCCTTCGATCTGGCCCGGCGGCGCAACCTGATCGAAGGGGTGGTGGCACTGGATGCCCTACTCAACGCCCGGCTCGTCGCGCTCGACGAACTGCGCGAGTACGTCGCTGCCCACCGAGCCTGGCGCGGCGTGCGATCGGCGGCGAAGGCGGTAACGCTGGCGGAGCCCAGGTCGGAGTCGCCGATGGAGAGTCGGCTCCGCATGGTCATCGTCCTCCCTGGATTGCCCCGACCCGAGGCTCAGGTGGCACTGTGCAGGCCGGGCGGACAGGAGGTCGCGCGCATTGATCTCGGGTATCGCGACGCCCGCAAGGGCTACGAGTTCGACGGCGCAGAGCACGAGGTCCGGTGGGAAGCCGACCGACGGCGGCGCAACGACATCTGGTTCGACTTCGGTTGGGAACTGCGGAACTACGGCGGTGCCGACGTGTACCGGCGGCCGCAGGTGATCGTGGCCCACGTCGCGCGCGGGCTGGGTGTCCGAGTGCCGGTGATACCGCCGATCATGCTGGAATGGCTGTCCCCCAGGCGGTGGTGACGTACGTTCTCGCATGATCGGCGAGAACCGGGGCCGCGAGAACCGGAGGCACCGGCGAGCGGCGGCGAACAGGAGGGCCGGGGCACGCGCGGCGACTACCCTGCGGGCGTGCCCCACGCCGTTTCCCGCAGCCGCCTGGTCCCTGCCCCGCCCGAGGTGGTCTTCGACATCCTGACCGACCCGCGCATGCACCCGGTCATCGACGGGTCCGGGACCGTGCGCTCGACGATGTCCGGGCCGGAACGGCTCACGCTGGGATCCCGGTTCGGGATGCGGATGCACAACCTCATGCCGTACGCGCTGATCAACAAGGTCGTGGAGTACGACGAGGGGCGACTCATCGCGTGGCGGCACCCCGGGCTGCACCGCTGGCGCTACGAACTCGAGCCGGCCGAGGACGGCACGCTGGTCACCGAGACCTTCGACTACTCCACCTCGCCCGCGCCTCGCCTGTTGGAGCTCATGCGGTTTCCCGCGGCCAATGCCAAGGGCATCGCCGCCACCCTGGAGCGGCTGGCCGATGTTGCCGCCCAACGCGCCGGGCGGAGCCCATGACGAACCAGCCACAGGCATACGTCGCCGTCGTCGGTCCCGGCCACCTCACCGCCGGGGACCCGCTGCTGGCGAGCGCGTACGAGGTCGGTGCAGCACTGGCCACCGCCGGTGCCGCCGTAGTGACCGGCGGGCTCGGGGGGGTGATGGCGGCGGCTTGCCGGGGTGCTGCGGACGCCGGCGGCCTCACCCTCGGCCTCCTCCCGGGAACTGATCGTGCCGCAGCTAACCCGTGGCTCACCTTGAGCGTGCCTTCCGGGCTGGGCGAGGCTCGCAACGCGCTCGTGGTTCGCTCCGCGGATGCCGTGATCGCCGTCGGCGGTAGTTGGGGGACCCTCTCCGAGGTCGCCCTCGCCCGCCGCCTCGGTCGAGTGGTGATCAGTCTCGCCGGCTGGTCGGTCCAGGACTCCTCGGGAGCGGCCGTGGGCGACGGATCCACGACGGCGTGCGATCCTGCCGAGGCCGTGCGCGCCGCCCTGGCCGCGGCGCGGCAGTCAGGCGCTCAACCCACCCGCGGGGCGTGAACCCGACTCGTACGCACAACCAGCCGCCTCGTTCGGCGGGCGCGCCGGTCTCGGAGAACCGCCAGGGGAGTTCAGGGCCGCCGAAGCCGGGAGCATCGATCCGGCGGCCGGCTCAGCGTCCCAGGGCCAGCTGCCGACGTACTTCCGCGGCCACCCGGCCGCCCTCGGCCCGGGCGCCCACGGCCGGCGACACGATCTTCATCACCGCGCCCATGCCCACCTGGCCCTCCAGGCCGGCCTCGGCGATCCCCTCGGCGACCAGCGCCTGCAGGTCCTCATCGCCCAGCTGGTCGGGAAGGTAGTCCGTGATCACTCGGCTCTCGGCCCGTTCCCGCTCGGCGAGTTCGACGCGCTGCGCCGCGTCATAGGCCTCGGCCGCCTCCCGCCGTCTCTTCGCCTCGCGTCGGAGTACGCCGACCACGTCATCATCGGTCAACTCCCGTGCCCTCTTGCCCGCGACCTCGGCCGTTGTGATCGCGGCGAGCGCCATGCGCAGCGTGGCCGTACGGAGCTCGTCCCGGTCTTTCATAGCCAGGGTGAGGTCGTCGCGCAGCCGCTGCTTGAGAGTCATGGCAGTCAGGGTAGGGGCCGCCCGTCCGGAACTGTCCGGGTCTCGGGCGAGGCGCCGGCCGGGGGAAATTTGTCTGGGAGAATGGGGCAATGCGAGCCCGTTCCGGTTTACCGCTCACCCTCGCGCTCTCGGCGGCCGCCGTCGTGGGCTACGCCAGCGGCATCGAACTGCGGGCGTTCCAGATCCGCCGCGTCGACGTGCCCGTGCTGCCGATGGGCGCCCGCCCGTTCACCATCCTGCATCTGTCAGATGTGCACCTCACGCCCAACCAGCACGACAAGCAGCGGTGGATCCGGGAGTTGGCGCTGCTGCGGCCGGACCTGGTGGTGAACACCGGGGACAACCTGGGGCACGCGGCGGCGGTCCCGGCGATGATGCACGCGCTGGAGCCGCTGCTCCGGCTGCCCGGGGTCTTCGTCTGGGGTTCCAACGACTACTTCGGACCGCAGCCGAAGAATCCGGTCCGCTATCTGCTCCCCCATCAAGGCAAACGAGGGTCGGGTCCGCCGCTGCCGTGGCGGGACCTGCGCACGGGGATGATATCTGCCGGCTGGCGGGACGCCACACACGCCCGCTTCCGGCTTCGTGTGCGCGATCTCGACATCGAGGTGGCGGGGGTAGATGATCCGCACCTGCAGCAGGACCGCTATCCCCTCGTCGCCGGCCCGGTCGACCCCGCGGCCGACCTGACGCTGGGGGTCACGCACTCCCCCGAGCCTCGGGTCCTCGACGCCTTCGCCGCCGACGGCTTCCGGCTGCTCCTCGCCGGTCACACCCACGGCGGGCAGCTGCGCGTGCCTGGCTATGGCGCCCTGGTCACCAACTGCGGGCTGGACGTCGGTCGGGCCCGTGGGCTGTCGCGCTGGGGTCCGGGCGGGGACCCTGCCTGGCTGCACGTCTCGGCCGGCCTGGGCACGTCCCCGTACGCGCCGATCCGCTTCGCCTGCCCGCCGGAGGCCTCCCTGCTGACGCTGCTGCCGAGAACCGCGCCTGGGTAGACTGTCGAGGCTGCAGCAGGTTCCCCCGGCTGCGGGCGCCGGGGTGTGGCGCAGCTTGGTAGCGCGCTTCGTTCGGGACGAAGAGGCCGCAGGTTCAAATCCTGTCACCCCGACCAGGTCAGCGGCCCATTCCGGCCTCAGCACTGGTCCCGGCGCAGGGCGGTACAGCAGCAAAGTACAGCAGTAGTCACCCATCGAGGCTCTCCCCGAGGCGTCGCAGCGCCTCCCGCGTCGATGCCGACGACACCCGTGCGTACACCTCCATCGTCACCGCGAACTGGGCATGGCGAAGCACCTGCATGACCACCCGAGGATGCACGTCGAGGTCAACCAGCAGAGTTGCGCACGTCCGCCGGGCATCGTGCACGGTGATCGGCCGAACCCCGGCCTTCACACAACGAGCCGTGAAAGCCCGGTTGAAGGTACGTGGCTCGACCGGCATCCCGTACCGGGTCGTGAAGACGAACTTTGAGCCTTGCCAAGCCGGGCCAACAGCGGCCGCCGCATCCTCCTGCTCGCCAGCACGCAAACGGAGTGCGGAAACGCAGATGACCGGGAGAGGGAGCGCCGCGTCCGATGCCGCGGTCTTCGTCTCGCGGTGAAGCAGTCGCCGGCCCACCCGTTGCAGCTGCGCGCCGATCACCAGGCGCGCCTCATCAAGGTCGACGTCGTCCCATAACAGACCGAGCACTTCGCCCTTCCGCAGCCCCAAGATCAGAACGAGGACGTACGCCGCGTACAGCGGATCCCCGTCCGCCCGCGCCGACTCCAAATAGGCCCGAGCCTCCTCACTGGACCAGGCCGACGTCTTCCGCGACCGACCGGAAGGCAGCTTCACCAGGACGGCGACGTTGCGGCTGACCAACCCCTCAGTCATCGCCTGCGATAACGCCGACCGCAGTACGGCCCGCATATCCTTCGTCGTTCGAGCCGACGGCACCTGGCCACAGCACTTCCCGGCCGCACAGCACCGGCGCCGGGACTCTGGTCGCCGCGCGTCCTTGCCCTGGGCGCAACACTGACACGACTGCCGGATCCGGTTAAGCCACGTCTGCACATCCCGGACGGAGAGCCGGTCCAGCCGCTTGCCGCCGAGGCCCGGAACGACGTACAGGCGGACCAAGGTTTCGTACGTCGCGTACGTCAGGGGCGCACGATTGGGCTGCACGATCTCTCGCAGCCAGTACTCAAGAAAGCTGCCCACACTCGGAACGCGCGTCGCCACCGGACCCTCCCGGGCTTGCCGGTGCAACGACAACCACTTGTCGTGGACGATCTCGCGGGTCGGACCATACACATACTTGCGTCGCCGGTCACCCGTCGCAGTCACCACCCACACGTACGCGGCGAAACCAACACGGTGCGGGTAGATAGAACCCTCACCGTTCGCTCGGGTACGCCCGCGGACGGTCATACCAACGCATCCTCGGCCCGACGAGCGACGTACTCGTCCACCCACACGAGGAGCACACGGCGGTGATGACCGTCCTTGAGCGACCTCAGCTGTCCGGTCGCTACGAGCATCTTCGTCTTGGAGACCCCGTAGCCAAGCATCTCGGCCACCTCAGCGACCGTGAACCACTTCCGCGTCACCTCAGTCATCACGCCTACTCCATTTCTCTTCATGCCGCGTGCACGGCGGGGTCCATTGCCGGAACGTCGCAAGCGCTGCCGTCGGCGAGGGCTTTAGCAGCCTGGTACTGGGCGCGCCAGGCGATGCGTTCGGCGAGGGCGTGCATGACGAGGTGGGCGCGGGGTGGCGCGTCGGGGTCGTCGGGTTTGAGCAGCTCCCAGGCGTACCGTTCGGCCGCGTCGACTGCCGAAACCTCGACCGGCTGCGCCGTGCCGTCCGGGCCGGGGTCGCCGGTTCGGGTGAGGACGGCGCCGAGGGTGGCCAGGACGTAGTTGCGGCGGTCGGCCCGGTGGTCGGCGAGGTTCTTCCCCGACCACTTCCGGGAGACGAGGACGCGGCGGCCGCCGAAGCCGAGGGTCTGCCGCCGGTGCGCCTTCCCCTTGCAGTGCCCGGGGGTCAGCCCGGGGCGGGCCTGCTGGGGTTGGACACCGTAGGCCAGCCAGTTCGCGCACCGCGGCGAACACGGCTCATACCGCAGCGCGTCGGCCATCCGGTCCAGGTGCGCCTGCCGCGAGGGGGTGTCCGCGGTGTGGCACTCGTCCAGGCCCTTCGTCAGGTACTTCGTCAGGTAGCCGATGCAACGCTGCGCGTTGTCGCTGCCGCCGACGACGCCGTCGACCTGGACCTGCGGGCCGAACCGGACCACATGCGCCGGGGGGTCGTCCTCCCCGATCGCGTCCAACGCGGCGTCCCAGGATGGGAGGAGCTCCCCGCTGGCCGGGTCGACGTAGGCCTCCGCGGCCGGATCCCACACCGGATAGCCGCCG
>JADGOV010000229.1 GCA_017882785.1 Frankiaceae bacterium | reverse complement strand
CCGCGATCGAAAAGGACAAGGCAGCGTTCGGCAAGGCCAACGTCGTCGTCCTGCCCGTCGTGATGAACACCCGCGAGCAGATCGTGGCGGACATGGCCCAGTACGGCGTCACCACCCCGTTCCTGCTCGACGACGGCACCGTCTCCAAGGCCTACAACACTCTGGGCAAAGGCATGCACGCCGGGCTGCCCGGCCACAGCTTCGTCTTGGTGGACAACCAGGGCGTGCAGCGCTGGTTTGGTGAGTACCCGTCGATGTGGCTGTCGCCCTCCGACCTGCTCAACCAGGTCGGCAAGCACCTGAAGGGGTAACCGGTCCGCAACCGGGACGGGGGTCACTCCCTGCACTGGTACCCCGTCACCGTGCCGTCACGGCCAACTACAGTCCGAGTACGCCCCCGCCGGGCGGTCGCGACCGGGGCGGTGCCCACCCGACCCCGAGCGGACGAGGAAATGAATCAGGGACGTCCAGCCGAGAGACCGGACGGAAGCGATCTCGATACGCCGGGTGCGGGGCGCCAAGCCTCCTATGGCTGCGTCGGCGGCTGGTTCCCGCCGGGGTGCACGCCGTGACACCCCGGACTCCATCCACCCTGCACGAGAGGACGAACCGTGAAGCGCATTGGGGTTCTGCTGGCCGCGCTACTCGCCGCCGCCACCGTCGCCGCCTGCGGCAGCAGCACGTCCAGCACGAGTAGCACGTCCACCATGAGCAGCGCGGCCGCGAGCAGTCCCGCCGCCAGCCACAACGCGGCCGACGTCATGTTCACCCAGACGATGATTCCGCACCACGAGCAGGCGATCGTGATGGCGGAACTCGCCGCCACCCGGGCCGGTAGCCCGACGGTCAAGCAGCTCGCCACCCGGATCCGGACCGCGCAGGCCCCGGAGATCGCCCAGATGACCGGCTGGCTCGGCCAGTGGGGCGAGCCGACCATCATGCCGGGCACGGTCTCCGACAGCCCCAGCGGCGGCATGATGAACGGCTATCACGGCAGCAGCTCCACGCCCGGGATGATGTCCACCAGTCAGCTGAGCCAGCTCCGCACGCTGTCCGGCAGGGCTTTCGACCGGGCCTTCCTCACCGAGATGACCATCCACCATCGGGGCGCGATCAGAATGGCCCAGATAGAGGCACGAACCGGCCGGCACGCTGCGGTGAGGCAGCTGGCGAAGAACATCGAAACCAGCCAAACCGCCGAGATCGCCTCCATGGCCGCGATGCTCAGGCAGCCCTGAGCCGTGACGGCCCATCCTCGGGCGCTGAGGACGCGGCGGTGACCCGTTCCTACACGCCGGCGTTGGCCTACCCGGTGCTCACGCCGCTCTATGACCTCACCCTGGAGCTGTTCGGCTTCGGGGCGAGGTTCAAGGACGGCATCGCGCGGCTGGCCGACGTCGACGCGGGCGAGGCCGTCCTCGACCTCGGCTGCGGCACCGGCACGCTGCTGCGCGCGCTCGCCGCCCGGCAGCCTGCCGCCCACTACACCGGTCTCGACCCGGACCCCCGCGTGCTCGCCGCCGCCCGCCGGCGGCTGCCCGCGGAGGCCGGTGAGGTCACCCTGATCCGCGGGTACGCGCAGCACCTCCCGCTATCCGACAGCACCTTCGACCTGGTCATCAGCACGCTGATCTTCCATCACCTACCCGACGAGGGGAAGCGCCAGGCGATCGCCGAGGTGCGACGAGTGCTCCGCCCGGCCGGCCGGTTCCTGCTCGTCGACTTCGGAGCGCCCCAAACCTGGACGTCCCGGACGCTACTCCGGATCGGCAGCGTCTTCGACGGTCGAGCCAACCTGCGGGCCAATCTGGCCGGCGCGCTCCCTACCATGCTCACCCGCGGCGGCTTCAGCGTCGCCGAGGTAGCACCCCGCCACCGCGGCCTCAGCCACCTGCTCTGCCAACCGCGGCCAACCTGAGCAGTGGCCCCGAGGCATCCTGTCCGCGCCGACCGGCCCGATCTCAGTCCCTCCTCCGCACCGACAACGGCAGCCCCGGACGGCCTCCGAGTTTCCGGCGACGTCCTGGCCCGCCAGGCCGCCTCCGCGGCGGCACCGGCGGCTGGGAGGTGGGCTCGGCTACCGGACGAGGGCGACAGTTGCCGTTCGGCCCAGAAGGGCAACCAGCCAGCCGGCGCTCCTTACGGCATGGCCGCACCGCCGCCGCGATGATGGACGGAGAACAGAGTTCTGGTGACCAGGACGGCCCCGACGAGACCGAGCAACGGGCAGTCATCGGTGCCACCGGGGGAAGGAAGCTCATGGCCGGTCGCGCGCGGCAGAAGACGCAGGAGGCGAGCCGCCGGGAACGGGCGGCGGCGATGCGCCGGGAGCAGCAGGCTCGTGAGCGGCGCCGGCGCACACTGAGGATCGTCGCCGCGGCCGTCGTCGCCCTGCTGGCAGCCGGCGGGATCACCGCCGCAGTGATCGGCCACCGGACGGGGCGGCGCAGCCTGGCCGGCGTGGCCAGCTACCCGGAGCGGCGCGACCACGTCACCGGCAAGGTCAGCTACCCACAGACCCCGCCGGC
>JADGOV010000228.1 GCA_017882785.1 Frankiaceae bacterium | reverse complement strand
CGAAGATCGCCCTGCGGTGGACCCTCGGCGGGGTCGGCACCCCGTTCTTCGGCGCCGACGAGCAGGTCCGCATCGACGGTGCCACCCTGGTCCGCCAACGCGGGGAGCACGCCCTGGCCGAGCCGCTGAGCACCCTGCGCCGGGCGGCCGCGTTCGCCTTCGACGGCGGGCCGGACCTGGACTGGGCCACCGGCTTCGACGTGCCACCCGCCGGAGACCTCGACGCGCCGTTGGAAGTCGATGAGGAGTCGGCGGCCCTCCTCGGCAACTGGTACGGCCTGGCCTACTCAGTCCTGGAAGAACTCCGCGGCGATCTCGGCGGCCCGGACCCGGACCGCGTCCAGCTCTGGCCGGAGCACTTCGACGCCGCCTTCCGCTGCCCCCTCGGCGGCCAGGTCCTGACCTTCGGCGCCTCCCCGGGGCACGCGGCGAGCGAGGAGCCGTACCTCTACGTGCTGCCCGCGGATCTGGACGCGGTGCCGAGCCTCGTGTGGAACGCGACCGCGTTTCCCGGGGCCGTCCAGCCACTGTCGGATCTGCTGTCAGCCAGTGACCACCGGGCCGCCGCGCTGCAGTTCTTCCGCACCTGCGCTGCAGTGGTGCTGGACGGCTAGGGAGCTTCCCGACCGGCTGTCATGCGCGCCTCAGATGCTCGGCCGGCACCCATGCCCCCACCATGACCACATGATCCCCATCGTCGACTGCGTACACGACTCGTCCCGAGTCGCTTGGCACCGGCTTACCCAGCAGCGCCGCGCCGCACATCGACCTCACGGCGACGCTGCAGCGGTACCTGCACGACGGCAGGTACCAGAACGCGCTAGACCGACCGCCCCGACAAGCCGCCCCACGTTCGAAACATGCACGTCACCTACGACAGGGCAAGGGCCGCGGAGCAGTGGCCGGCCAAGTAACCCGTCCTCATGTCCGCGGAGGACATGATCGCCGTACGAGGCCTCCGTCCGAGTGCCGTTACGCGCCCTGCGTGGCGTGGCGTGGCGTGGCCGGCAGGCTCCGGGCGTTCGCCGTGAACCGGGTTGCCAGGCCATTCACCGGAAACCCGTCCCGGCCACGTCACCGTGCAACCGAGGGGTAGGTTGCTTCATGCGATCCATCGGCGTGGGTTGACTCCCCCGCCTTCCTCGACCCGACCCGATCTGGAAGATCACTGGGCCCACCGAGGTGCCAGGCACGGCGCGAGCGTGGTAGCAAACCCGCGCTCCCGGCTCAGGGGGCTGCCGGACCGGCGGCGTGCTGTCGCCCCGGGGCGGCTCAACCGGGACCTGGCGCGATTGAGAGGAGCCGACATGCACGACGCGCAGAACGAGGGCGGCCGGCTGGACGGGCTGCTCGACCGCCTCGACGACGAGGACGCCGTGCAACGCATCAAGACACGAGCCCTGGTTCTGCAGCGTCGAGCGACCCCCGACGGGAGGGCGGCCGCCTCTCGGCGCGTCCCCGCCGCCGCCCTACCGGTGAGCCGTGACGTACTCGACGCCGCCCTGGCGTTGGTCCTGACGCTGGCGCAGGCCGTCGTGGCCGGCGTCGACGGGGTCAGCATCATCCTGCCGCGGCACGGCCGCCTGACCACGGTGGCGGCGAGCGATGAGGAAGTGCTCGAGCTGGACCGCGAGCAGAACGCGCGCGGTGCTGGCCCGAGTCTGGACGCCGCAGCAGGCCGCCGGGTGCACGTCGCATCCCTGGCCACGGAGACCCGCTGGCCGGCTTTCGTCCGGACGGCCCGGGCCCGCGGCGTGGAGACCGTCCTGTCCACCCCGCTGGTCGCTGCGAACCGGGCGATCGGGGCGCTGACCGTGTACTCCCACACCGCCGGGACCTTCGCGGCGGAGGAGGCGGGGTGGGCTGACCTGTTGGCGGCCGAGGCGTCCGCCATGGTCGCGGCCGCCCAGTTCGGCAGCCCGGATACGCCGGTGGGTCATCGGATCCGAGAGGCGTTGGAGTCCCGAGAGACGATCGCCCAGGCGCAAGGCGTGATCATGCATCGGGACGGCGTTTCCGCCACCAGGGCGTACGAGGTGCTACGCGAAACCGGGCGCCACGCCGATCGGCCGTTGCGCGAGGTCGCCGCGGAATGCGTGGCGTCCATCCGGGACGGCGCCGCGCCCCGCGGGGACGCGCTGGCCGGCACCGGGGCCGCCCTCATGGCCGTCGACGACGTCGCGGGCGTGGTCGCCGCAGGCCTCCGCCGCAGTGTCGGCGTGGTGTGGGTACCGACGCGACTTGCAGGAGTGTTCGGAGCACTCCGGCTGATGCCGAGGAGCGCGCGGCGACGGGTGCCGGCCTGACCTCCTGACCGGAGCTGGGCGACACCCGCCGCCGATACCCGGGCTGCGCCAGCCCCACTGCAGGGCTATGCGGCGGTCCGCGGCAGCGTGGCGATGCACAGGGTGGGTTCGACGAACGGTGCGAGCGTGCCGGCGGTGGGCGGGACATCGTGCCGGGCGAGCATGCCGTTGAGCAGTCCCAGATGCACGCCGCAGACGATGTCTGGGTGGGCTCGGGCGAGCGAGAGGAACGGGCAGTGGTGT
>JADGOV010000007.1 GCA_017882785.1 Frankiaceae bacterium | reverse complement strand
GATGAACGAGAGATGCGGGCCGTCCTCGGGCACGAACTCTCCCACGTCTACAACCGGGACATCCTCACCTCCTCGGTGGCCGGGGCGCTGGCCAGCGTGATCACCTTCCTGGCTCAGATCGCCTGGTTCCTGCCGGTTGGCGGCGACGACGACGAGGGCGGGAACTGGGTCGGGTCGCTCCTGCTGATGGTCCTCGGCCCGGTCGCCGCGGGTCTGATCCAACTGGCGATCTCCCGTTCCCGGGAGTACCAGGCCGACGCCGACGGCGCGACGCTGACCAACGACCCGCTGGCGCTGGCCAGCGCCCTGGGCAGGCTCGAGACCGGTACCGCCGCCAGGCCGCTGCCCCAGGACCAGCGCCTGGTGACCACCAGCCACCTGATGATCGCCAACCCGTTCCGTGGCCAGGGCATGGCCAGCCTCTTCGCCACCCATCCGCCGATGGCCGACCGCATCCGTCGGCTCGAGGCGATGGCTGGCACGGCCGGCAGTCGGACCGGCTGAGCTCCGGTGGTCGCTACCGGTAGTTGACGTACTGCAGCGGCACGTCGAAGTCGGCCGCCTTGAGAAGAGCGATGACCGCCTGGAGGTCATCGCGCTTCTTGCCACTGACCCGCAGCTGGTCGCCCTGGATCTGGGTCTGTATCCCCTTCGGGCCCTCGGCCCGGATCTTCTTGGCGATCGCCTTGGCCTTGTCGTCGGCGATCCCCTGACGGATGCGGACCGAGAGCCGCGACGTCCCGCCGGACGCCGGCTGGGCGTCACCGTGGTCCAGTGCCTTGAGGGAGACGCTGCGCTTGATCAGTCGCTCCCGAAAGACGTCGAGGACGGCCCGAACCCGTTCATCGCTGTTCGCCCGGATCTCGACCTCGTCTCCCGACCAGGCGATGGAGGCCCCGACCCCCTTGAAGTCGAAGCGCTGGGACACCTCCTTCGCCGCCTGGTTGAGCGCGTTGTCCACCTCCTGGCGATCCACCTTGCTCACGACATCGAACGATGGATCCGCCACTGCTACCTCGTTACGTGTTGGAGTCGGGGTGCCGGGTCCTGCGGCCAGCAGACCACCGGCTCGGCCCGTCACCCACACGAGCAGCCGGCGGTCTTCGGTTATCCTCGGTACCGCATGGCAGGTTGCCCGAGTGGCCAAAGGGAACGGTCTGTAAAACCGTCGGCTCAGCCTACGTTGGTTCGAACCCAACACCTGCCACCAGGTGCCGCTGAGCACGCCATCCCCGGCGCGGCCGGCACGACGGGATGGCGCCGCCGGTCGTGTAACCTGAGCGCCGATTTCGGTCCGCGGCAAAGTCGCGGCCGCGGCCCCCTTAGCTCAGTCGGCAGAGCGTCTCCATGGTAAGGAGAAGGTCTACGGTTCGATTCCGTAAGGGGGCTCTTGCGCGTCCCGGTATCCTCGTGTTGGTGCCGGTGGCGACCGGCTTCGGCGGAGTAGCTCAGTCAGGCAGAGCAAGCGGCTCATAATCGCTGTGTCGCCGGTTCAAGTCCGGCCTCCGCTACCCGTTTCCGTCGCGTACAGGAAGTTCCACCCCGAAGCAGGAGAGTCCATCATGGCGAAGGCCACCGACGTCCGTCCGAAGATCACACTGGCCTGCCAGGACTGCAAGCACCGCAACTACATCACGAAGAAGAACCGGCGCAACGATCCTGACCGGCTCGAGATGAAGAAGTTCTGCCCGAACTGCCGCACGCACACCGCGCACCGCGAGACCCGGTAGCGGCGGCCACCGACGCCAGCGGTCTCGGCCCATGACGATCAACCGCGCCTTCATCGGCCGCAGCTACCCGCCCAGCGCGCCCTACGCGGTGAGTCGGGAGAAGATTCGCGAGTTCGCCGAGGCGATCGGGGACCCTAACCCGGTGTATCGCGACGCCGCCATCGCGCGCGCGTTGGGACATCCCGACGTGGTGGCGCCACCCACCTTTGTCATCGTGGTGACCATGAAGGTCGCCTGGCAGGCCGTGTTCGATCCCGATCTCGGCGTGGACTACACCCGTGCGGTGCATGGCCAGCAGCAGTTCAGCCACACCCGGCCGATCCGGGCCGGCGACCATCTCGTCGGCACCCTGACGATCGCGGACATCACCTCCGCCGGTCGCAACGAGGTGCTCCGCACCCGGGTGGATGTCGCGACGACGGCGGGGGAACCGGTGTGCTCCGCGGTGTCGACGCTGGTCGTGCGGGG
Organism: Frankiaceae bacterium; assembly: GCA_017882785.1. GTDB lineage: Bacteria > Actinomycetota > Actinomycetes > JADGOV01 > JADGOV01 > JADGOV01. Next base: position 53,543 of record JADGOV010000007.1, on the reverse strand, counting down.
CGGGGACCGGTGACCGCCACCGTCAGCTACGACGACGTTGCGGTGGGCACCGAGATGCCGGCGCGGACCTTCCCGGTTCAACGGTTGGACCTCATCCGCTACTGCGGCGCGTCGGGTGACTTCAACGTCATCCACTGGAACCAGCGGAAGGCCCAGGCTGTCGGGCTGCCCGACGTCATCGCCCACGGGATGTTCGTCATGGCCTTGGTCGGCCGGTTCGTCACCGACTGGGCCGGCGACCCGGGCGCGGTCGTGGACTACGGCGTCCGGTTCTCTACCATGCTTGTCGTGCCCGACGACGACGTCGGCGCCAATCTGGAGGTGAGCGGCGTGGTGACCGAGAAGTTGGAGGGACGCCGGGTGCGGGTCGAACTCGCCGCTCGCGGTCCGGAGACCAAGGTGCTGACCCAGGCGCGGGCCGTAGTGCAGCTGGCATGACGCCAGGATCGTGACCGCCTCCCGGACGGACCCGCCCGACGCTGTGCCCCGCGAGGTGCCCGGCGACGTGCTGGTCTGGGCCGAGCAGCGGGAAGCGGCCCGTACGGCACGCGACTTCGGCACCGCCGACGCCCTCCGCGCGGCCATCGACGGCGCCGGTTGGCAGGTCGCAGACACGGCGCAGGGTTGGACACTGCGCCCCAAGCCGCCGTACGCCGTCCTGCAGTCGGTGGCCGACCTGCCCGACCGCAGCGCTGTGGCCTCAGACCATCGGGTCACTGTGGCGCTGCTCGTCGATGGCTGGCCGGCAGACCTGCGGACGTGCGTCCACGCGCTGCTCGCCTACACGCCGCCGGAGGTGCTCCTCCTCGGCCTCGATCTGGGTAACGTCGACGGTGCCGGCGACGCGCTGCACGAATTGGCGCTCGCCGCCCCCGACCGGGTGCAGGAGTGGCACGTCCAAGCGGCGACCGGCTGGGCGGCGGCCCGGACCGCGGCCCTGCGGCTCGACGTCGCCGAGATCCACGTCTGGCTGGAGACCTCCACCCTGCTCGAGGGGGACGGGCTGAGCCCCATCCTCGACGCGTTCGCCGATCCCGGCGTGGTCGCCGCCGGGTGGCGCGGGGTCGACGTCGACCTCGATGACGACTGGCGGTCCTTCCACCCGGCTGGTCCGGGTGAGGTCGACGCCCTCCTCGGCTACCTGTTCGCCATGCGTCGGCAGGCCGCGTTGGAGGCGGGCGGCCCGGACCCGAAAGCCAGGTTCTACCGCAACGCCGACATGGAGTTCTCCTTCGCCCTGCGCGAGTCGACCGGTGGTCGCCTCGTCGTGCCGGCCGGCACATTGCCCATCCGGCAGGGCCGCCATCGCGGCTACCACGACTCGGATCCGGCCTACCGGGACCGGGAGTCGAAGAGGAACTACGACAGATTCCTCCGGCGCTTCCGGCACCGGACAGATCTGCTCGCCCCCCACCATCCACCATCCACCTCCCACTCGCCCGCGCCTCGCCATCCAGCCGGCCGGTGACGGCATCGCTGACCTTCCTCCTGAACCTCCTCCTGACCCTGCCACCGGCCGGGACGGATCGACTGGGCGCCACGAGTCAGAGCGCCGGGTTGGGCAGCGGCCTCCCGCGGCTGGCCTGGGTCCGCGGCCGCGGTTGGGTGACAGGGCAGCCGGGCCAGACAGTGGCCGAGTTCGTGGCCAGTGAAGCCGCGGTCACCGAGGTCACAGTCCTGGCGCCGGCGCAGGACACGGTGCTCATGACAGGACGTCCTGCGCCACGCCGGGGCCCTGCCGGGGACTACCCGGCCTCGCCGAACAGCTTCGCCAGCCGCGACACACCCTCGATGAGGTCGTCGTCGCCGAGGGCGTAGGACAACCGGAAGTAGCCAGGTGTGCCAAAGGCCTCGCCCGGCACGACCGCGACGTCAACCTCCTCCAGTGCGATCTCGGCGAGTTCCAGAGAGCTTGCCGGAAGGTGCCCACGGAGCGGACGGTCGAGCAGGCCCCGCACGGAGGGATAGCAGTAGAAGGCGCCCTTCGGCTCCGGACAGCTCACCCCGGGTATCTCGGCCAGCATCCGGGTCATCGTCCGCCGGCGCCGGTCGAAGGCTGCCCGCATCTCGGCCGCCGCGCTGAGGTCGCCGGAAATGGCCGCCAACGCCGCCACCTGGGACACGTTCGCCACGTTCGAGCACAGGTGCGACTGCATGTTCGTGGCTGCCGCGATCGCGTCGGCGGGCCCGAGGAGCCAGCCCACTCGCCACCCGGTCATCGCGTAGGTCTTGGCGACGCCGTTGACGATGAGGCAGGTATCGGCCAGCTCCGGCACCAGGACCGGCAGCGACGGGGCGCTCGCTCCGTCGTACACGAGGTGCTCATAGATCTCGTCGCTGACCACCCAGACGCCGGCGGACACCGCCCATCGAGCCAGGGCCTCGGCCTGATCCGGTGGGTAGACGGCGCCGGTCGGGTTGGACGGCGAGCAGTACAGCAGGGCCTTCGTGCGCTCGGTGCGGGCCGCTTCGAGCTGCTCGGTGCTCACCAGGTAGCCGGTGGACGCATCGGCCACGACCGGCACCGGCACTCCGCCGGCCAGGCGGATGGCCTCCGGGTAGGTCGTCCAGTACGGCGCGGGCAGCAGCACTTCGTCGCCGGGGTCGAGCAACGTGGCGAACGCTTCATAGACCGCCTGCTTCCCCCCGTTGGTGACGAGCACCTGAGACGGCTCGAGGCGAAGTCCGGAGTTGCGCAGCGTCGCGGCGGCCACGGCCGCCCGTAGCTCCGGTAGCCCCGCCGTCGGGGTGTAGTGGTGCATCTTCGGCTCGGCGCACGCGCGTTCCGCCGCCGCCACGATGGCCGGTGGCGTGGGGAAGTCGGGCTCCCCGGCACCGAAGCCGATGACGTCCCGACCGGCCGCCTTGAGCGCTCGTGCCTTGGCGTCGACGGCCAGTGTGGCCGATTCGGCGATGCCACCAACCCGGGCGGAGATACGAGCCATGCCCCAATGCTCCCGCACCCGGCGACAGTCCGTCCAACCGCGGGCGCGCCGGCGCGTCGCTGCCGCGGTGAGCGGTCGACGTGAGCGGTCGACCCGCGAAGGGCCCGCCGCGTACACTTGCCCCTCGATAGGGCAGTAGCTCAATTGGTCAGAGTCCCGGTCTCCAAAACCGGTGGTTGGGGGTTCGAGTCCCTCCTGCCCTGCCACCCGACATCGTCAAACGACCGGAACGGGGACGCGTGACCGACACCCGTGGTGGCGGCGTCGCCACGACCGAGCCGCAGCCAGAGGCGCAGCCGGCAACTGGCGGTCGCGGAAGTCGGGGACGGCGCGGGCCCGGATTCTTCGGCTGGCTGCTCGGGCGCTTCCGGGCCGCGGCGCTGTTTTACCGGCAGGTCGTCGCCGAGCTGCGCAAGGTCATCTGGCCCAACCGGAAAGAGCTGATCACCTATACGATCGTGGCGCTCGTCTTCGTCACGGTCATGGTGATCATCGTGACGATCTTCGACGTCGTCTTCGCCAAGGGCGTTCTGCAGGTTTTCGGATAGGCTGAACGCTCGCCCGATCCTACTGTTTGAGGAATTCCGTTTCGTGTCAGATTCACCCCGTCCCGACCTGCCGGCGCCCGCCGGTCCGTTCACTGGAGCTCCGGCCACCGAGCAGGCTGAGGCGGTGGCGGCCGCCCATGGTGGTTCGGCGCCTGCCAGCGTGGCGGGTACCGCCGCGGCGGGACCGGAGGAGGTCGGGCTCGGCGACGGCGACGAGCCGGCCCCTGCCGAGCTGCCGGGCGACGTCGAGGCAAGCGCGGAAGACGACGCGGAAGACGACGCGGGAGACGAGCAGGCGGTGGACGAGCAGGCGGTGGCCGACCCCGTCGCCGAGCTACGCCGCGACCTCGTGCTCCGGCCGGGCGAATGGTATGTCGTGCACTCCTACGCGGGCTATGAGAACAAGGTCAAGACCAATCTCGAGAGTCGCATCACCTCGCTCAACATGGAGGACTTCATCTACCAGATCGAGGTCCCTACCCGCCCGGAGACGCAGATCAAGAACGGCAAGCGCCAGGTTGTCCAGCAGAAGGTGTTTCCCGGCTACCTGCTGGTCCGGATGGACCTCACCGACGAGTCCTGGTCGACAGTGCGCAACACTCCCGGGGTCACTGGCTTCGTCGGGGCGACCAGTCGACCGTCCCCGCTGTCGGTGGACGAGGTGGCCAAGATCCTCGCGGAGGACGCGCCGGCCGAGCGCCGGGCGAAGGAGGCCCCGAAGGTCGTCGACTTCACGGTTGGTGAATCCGTCACGGTGATGGACGGCCCGTTCGCCACTCTGCCGGCGTCCATCAGTGAGATCAACGCGGACTCGCAGAAGCTGAAGGTCCTCGTGACCATCTTCGGCCGGGAGACACCGGTCGAGCTCGCGTTCAACCAGGTCACCAAGATCTAGAGAGACGATCGCCCATGCCTCCGAAGTCCAAGAAGCTCGCAGCCGTCATCAAGCTGCAGATCAATGCCGGTGTGGCCACACCGGCCCCCCCTGTCGGGCCAGCGCTGGGTCAGCACGGGGTGAACATCATGGAGTTCTGCAAGCAGTACAACGCCGCCACCGAGTCCCAGCGGGGGGATGTCGTCCCGGTGGAGATCTCGGTGTTCGAGGATCGCTCGTTCACCTTCGTCACCAAGACCCCACCCGCGGCCCGGTTGATACTCAAGGCGGCGGGCATCGAGAAGGGCAGCAGCGAGCCGCACAAGTCCAAGGTGGCGACGCTCTCCAGGGACCAGGTCCGCCAGATCGCCCAGACGAAGCAAGCCGACCTCAATGCCAACGACCTGGACGCCGCCGAGCAGATCATCGCCGGCACCGCCCGGTCCATGGGCGTCACGATCAAGGGCTGACCGGCGTCGGCTCCACGCCGAACCTTCAGCACCGCCCGGCAGCACCGACGACGTCCAATGAGATCACCGTGGGAGGGCCCCGACCGGCCCGCTGACCACACGCTGTCGAAGGAGACAGACATGCAGCACAGCAAGAAGTACCGCGCCGCCGAGGCCACCTTCGACCGTGGCGCTCTCCACTCGCCGATGGAGGGTGTCCGGCTGGCGAAGGGGACCGCGACCACCACGTTCGACTCGACGGTCGAGGTGGCGCTGCGGCTTGGAGTCGACCCGCGCAAAGCCGACCAGATGGTCCGCGGGACGGTGAATCTCCCGCATGGGACCGGGAAGACCGCGCGGGTCGCGGTCTTCGCCACCGGCGCCAAGGCGGAGGAGGCCACGGCTGCGGGTGCCGACGTCGTCGGCGCCGACGACCTGGTCCAACGGGTGGTGGACGGCTACCTGGACTTTGACGCTGCGGTGGCCACGCCGGACATGATGGGCAGGGTCGGCCGGTTGGGGCGGGTGCTGGGGCCGCGCGGGCTCATGCCCAACCCCAAGACCGGAACGGTGACCAACGATGTCGGGAAGGCGGTCACCGACATCAAGGGCGGAAAAATCGAGTACCGGGTCGATCGCCAGGGCAACCTACATCTGATCATCGGCAAGGTCTCGTTCAGCGACGACCAGTTGTTGGAGAACTATGCTGTCGCGCTGGATGAGATCATCCGTGCCAAGCCCTCCGCCGCGAAGGGCAGGTACCTGCGTAAGGTGACCTTCGCCACGACGATGGGACCGGGTATCCCGGTCGATCCGAACCGGACCCGGAACCTGCGCGAGGAGGCGGTCGGGGAGTGACCGGTCGGGTCGCCTTTGACCCGGGCCGACCCGGCCACGTACTCTCCAATCGCAGTTCCAGCACCACGAGAGCACCACAATCAGTCACCACTCGAACAAGGAACGCCTCAGACCGCCGGTTGTCACCCACCTCGGGTGACCGAAGGTCCCGCCACCTGGTGGGCGACCCGCGCAGGCCAGGACGATCGGCAGCTCATGCCGTAACGCCCCGCGCCAATGCGCGGGGCGTTCGCTCTTCCGCGGTCCTTCCCCGGCACCCGACCGGAAGGGAGCCCATGGTCAACGCCGAGAAGACCGCCGCAGTGGCTGAACTCGCTGGCGCGTTCCGCGACTCGTCGGCCGCCGTGCTCACCGAGTACCGAGGTCTCACCGTCGCCCAGCTCAAGGAGCTGCGGCGGGCGCTGGCCGACAACGCCACGTACGCCGTCGTCAAGAACACGCTGACCGCGATCGCGATGAGGAACGCCGGTTTGCCTGACCTCACCGAGCGGCTGACCGGGCCGACGGCGGTCGCGTTCGTCACCGGCGACCCGGTGATGGTCGCGAAGGGCTTGCGAGATTTTGCCCGGACGCATCCGCACCTCGTCGTCAAGGGCGGGGTGCTCGACGGCCGACCGCTCTCGGCCGAAGAGGTCCGTACCCTCGCCGACCTGGAATCCCGCGAGGTGCTGCTGGCCCGGATGGCCGGTGCGCTGACGGCCTCGCTGTCCCAGGCGGCGGCGCTCTTCGCTGCCCCCGTGGCCCAGTTCGCCCGCGTTGCCGCCGCGTTGCAGCAGAAGGCGACCGAGGACCCCGGCGTGCTTCGCGGCGGAGCCGGACCGCCGGCAGCGGCGCTTCCAGAGCCAGCGCTTCCAGAGCCAGCGCTCCCAGATACCGACCCCGAACCGGCGGCCGACGAGTGATCGGTAGCCGACCCGGCCAGACCAGACCAGACATGACATGCAAAGGAAGGAACCACCATGGCCAAGCTCAGCACTGAGGATCTGCTGGACGCCTTCAAGGAGATGACGCTGATCGAACTCTCCGAGTTCGTCAAGCAGTTCGAGGAGACCTTCGGCGTCACGGCCGCCGCGCCGGTGGCCGCAGCGGCGGCGCCGGCTGGTGGCGGCGGGGCGGCCGAAGCACCGGTGGAGGAGGAGCAGGACGAGTTCGACGTCGTCCTGGAGGCCGCGGGCGAGAAGAAGATCCAGGTGATCAAGGAGGTGCGGTCGTTGACCAGCCTCGGTCTCAAGGAGGCCAAGGACCTCGTCGACGGCGCGCCGAAGGCGGTACTGGAAAAGGTCAGCCGCGACGCGGCCGACAAGGCCACGGCGGCCCTCGAGGGCGCCGGCGCCGCCGTCACCGTCAGGTAGCCAGCGCCCGGCAACCTCGCCGGGACAGCCGACAGGGGCGGCCCGCAACGGGGTCGCCCCTCTCGGCTGTCGGGGACCGGATGGCCTCGGCCCGTCGGTGACCGCGTGACCTTGACGTCGTCGACGATCCGAGCGATCATTTGCGCAGCAGTGACAACAGCATTCTGGCGCGGCAGCTGGCCTTCAGGCGCCCACCTCGACAGCAGTGGCCTTTCGGGCTACACTGCCTGTTTGCGCTGCCATTGGATGACCCCGCGTTTCGACCGGGGTCGTGAGGCGTGCGCGCACACGACTCTACGAGCGCTCGGAAGGACCCCTGTTGGCCGCCTCGCGCACCAGCTCTGCCGCACCACAGTCACTCGACACCAGCCCCGCTAGCTACAACGGCATCCCCGCCGCACCGCCCCGCATCTCCTTCGCCAAGATCCGCGAGCCGCTCGAGGTGCCGAACCTTCTCGCGCTCCAGACCGACTCTTTCGACTGGCTCGTCGGCAACCCGGCCTGGCGGGACCGGATGGCCGTGGCCAGGGCCGCTGGTCGGGCCGACCTGCCCGAGGCCTCGGGGTTGCAGGAGATCCTGGAGGAGATCAGCCCGATTCAGGACTTCGGCGAGAAGATGTCGCTGGAGTTCCGCGAGCCGCGCTTCGAGCCGCCGAAGTACTCCGTCGAGGAGTGCAAGGACAAGGACATGACGTTCTCGGCGCCGTTGTTCGTCACCGCCGAGTTCACCAACCACGAGACCGGCGAGATCAAGAGTCAGACGGTCTTCATGGGCGACTTCCCGTTGATGACGCCGAAGGGCACCTTCGTCATCAACGGCACCGAGCGCGTCGTGGTCAGTCAGCTGGTCCGTTCGCCGGGGGTCTACTTCGGCCGGGAGGCGGACAAGACCTCCCCGGACAAGGACGTCTACAACTGCAAGGTGATCCCCAGCCGCGGTGCGTGGTTGGAGTTCGAGGTGGACAAGCGGGACACCGTCGGGGTCCGGCTGGACCGCAAGCGCAAGCAGAGCGTCACCGTTCTGCTCAAGGCGCTGGGCTGGGACGAGGCCCGCATCCGGGATCGTTGGCGGGACTTTGAGTCCATGTCCATCACCCTGGACAAGGACCACATCGGCACCCAGGACGAGGCGCTGCTGGACATCTACCGCAAACTGCGTCCCGGCGAGCCGCCGACGCGGGAATCGGCGCAGACGTTGCTGGAGAACTACTACTTCAACCCCAAGCGCTACGACCTCGCCAAGGTCGGCCGGCACAAGGTGAACCGCAAGCTCGGCCTGGACCTGCCCCTCAGAAAAGGCACGTTGACCGAGGACGACATCGTCGGCGCCATCGACTACGTGGTGCGGCTGCACGCCGGCGACTCCACCTGTGACGTCGACGACATCGACCACTTCGGCAACCGGCGCTTGCGGACCGTCGGCGAGCTCATCCAGAACCAGGTCCGCCTGGGGCTGGGCCGGATGGAGCGGGTCGTCCGGGAGCGGATGACGACGCAGGACGTGGAGGCGATCACTCCGCAGTCGCTGATCAATATCCGGCCTGTGGTGGCGTCCATCAAGGAGTTCTTCGGGACGTCGCAGTTGTCGCAGTTCATGGACCAGACCAACCCGCTGGCCGGGCTGACCCACAAGCGTCGGCTCTCCGCCCTCGGCCCCGGTGGGCTCTCTCGGGAGCGCGCCGGCTTCGAGGTGCGCGACGTGCACCCGAGCCACTACGGCCGGATGTGCCCGATCGAGACGCCGGAAGGGCCGAACATCGGCCTCATCGGTTCACTGTCCACCTACGGCCGGGTCAATTCCTTCGGGTTCGTCGAGACGCCTTATCGGAAGGTGGCCAGCGGACGGGTCACTGACGAGGTCGATTTCCTCACCGCCGACGAGGAGGACCGCCACGTCATCGCCCAGGCGAACGAGCCCATCGACGCCAAGGGCAACTTCACTGAGAGGCGGGTGCTGGTCCGCAAGAAGGGCGGCGAGGTCGACTATCTGCCGCCGGACCAGGTCGACTACATGGACGTCTCACCGCGACAGATGGTCTCGGTCGCGACCGCGATGATCCCCTTCCTCGAGCACGATGACGCCAACCGGGCGCTGATGGGGTCCAACATGCAGCGCCAGGCGGTGCCGCTGCTGCGCAGCGAGGCGCCGCTGGTCGGCACCGGGCAGGAGCTGCGTGCCGCGGTGGACGCCGGCGACGTGGTGCTCGCGGAGAAGGCCGGCGTGGTCGAGGAGCTCTCGTCGGACTACGTGAGCGTGCTGCACGACGATGCCACCCGGCGGATCTACCGGATGGCGAAGTTCCGCCGATCCAACCAGGGCACGTGCATCAACCAGCGGCCGATCGTGGTCGAGGGCGCCCGGGTCGAAGTGGGGCAGGTCATCGCCGACGGCCCCTGCACCGACAACGGCGAGATGGCGCTCGGCAAGAACCTGCTGGTCGCCTTCATGCCCTGGGAGGGCCACAACTACGAAGATGCGATCATCCTCAGCCAGCGACTGGTGCAGGACGACGTGCTGTCCTCGATCCACATCGAGGAGCACGAAGTGGACGCCCGGGACACCAAGCTGGGGCCGGAGGAGATAACCCGGGACATTCCCAACGTCTCCGAGGAGGTACTCGCTGACCTCGACGAGCGCGGCATCATCCGGATCGGCGCCGAGGTGGACCCCGGCGACGTGCTCGTCGGGAAGGTGACCCCGAAGGGCGAGACCGAGCTAACCCCGGAGGAGCGGCTGCTGCGGGCCATCTTCGGCGAGAAGGCCAGGGAGGTCCGGGACACCTCGCTCAAGGTGCCGCACGGTGAGTCCGGGAAGGTCATCGGGGTCCGGGTCTTCAGTCGGGAAGAGGGCGACGAGCTCGCTCCCGGCGTCAACGAGCTGGTCCGGGTCTACGTCGCCCAGAAGCGCAAGATCACTGACGGCGACAAGTTGGCCGGCCGGCACGGCAACAAGGGCGTCATTGCGAAGATCCTGCCGATCGAGGACATGCCGTTCTTGGAGGACGGCACGCCGGTCGACATCGTGCTCAACCCGCTGGGCGTGCCCGGTCGGATGAATGTCGGTCAGGTGTTGGAGACCCACCTGGGATGGATTGCCAAGGCCGGCTGGCAGGTGCCGGGTGGTGAGACGGAATGGGAGCAGCGGCTCACCGAGATCGGCGCGCAGACCGGCGCGCCCGACACGCTGATCGCCACCCCGGTCTTCGACGGCGCTCGCGAGGATGAGATCACCGGACTTCTCGGTTGCAGCCACAACCAGCTGGTGGGCGGCAACGGTAAGGCGCGGCTGCTCGACGGTCGCACCGGGGAGCCGTTCCCGGCCCCGGTCTCGGTGGGCTACATCTACATCCTCAAGCTCTTGCACCTCGTGGATGACAAGATCCACGCTCGGTCCACCGGTCCGTACTCCATGATCACCCAGCAGCCGTTGGGCGGTAAGGCGCAGTTCGGCGGCCAGCGTTTCGGCGAAATGGAGGTGTGGGCGCTGGAGGCGTACGGGGCCGCGTACTGCCTGCAGGAGTTGCTCACCATCAAGAGCGACGACGTCCTGGGTCGGGTCAAGGTCTATGAGGCCATCGTCAAGGGCGAGAACATCCCGGAGCCGGGCATTCCGGAGTCATTCAAGGTGTTGATCAAAGAGATGCAGTCGTTGTGCCTCAACGTCGAGGTGCTCTCCAGCGACGGAATGTCCATCGAGATGCGGGACACCGACGAGGACGTCTTCCGGGCAGCGGAGGAGCTCGGCATCGACCTGTCCCGGCGGGAACCGTCATCGGTGGAGGAAGTCTGAGAACTGGGACCAACGCCGACTGAGACGGGCTGACAGCGACCGGCAGGTGGCAGGTATGAGGTCGGAACCCGGCCTGGACAAGCACCACAACACACCCCGAAAGAGGGACTGACTTGCTCGACGTCAATTACTTCGACGAGTTGCGTATCGGCCTGGCCACCGCTGACGACATCCGCCAGTGGAGCCACGGCGAAGTCAAGAAGCCCGAGACGATCAACTACCGCACCCTCAAGCCGGAGAAGGACGGGCTCTTCTGCGAGAAGATCTTCGGCCCGACCCGGGACTGGGAGTGCTACTGCGGCAAGTACAAGCGGGTGCGCTTCAAGGGCATCATCTGCGAGCGCTGCGGCGTCGAGGTGACCCGAGCCAAGGTGCGTCGGGAGCGGATGGGGCACATCGAGCTGGCCGCGCCGGTCACACACATCTGGTACTTCAAGGGCGTCCCCAGCCGGCTCGGCTACCTGCTGGACCTGGCGCCCAAGGATCTCGAGAAGATCATCTATTTCGCCTCGTACCTGATCACCCAAGTGGATGCCGCCAAGCGTGACCGCGACCTGCCCTCGATCGAGGCGGGGTTGTCGGTTGAGCGTCGGCGCGTCGAGGACCGGCGGGACAACGACGTCGAGGCCCGGCAGAAGAAGCTCGAGGCCGACCTGGCCGAGTTGGAGGCGGAGGGCGCGAAGAGCGACGTCCGGCGCAAGGTGCGCGACGGTGCGGAGCGCGAGCTTCGACAGATGCGGGACCGTGCGCAGCGCGAGCTGGACCGGCTCGAGCAGGTGTTGGACCGCTTCCGCAGCCTGAAGGTGAAAGACCTCGAAGGCGACGAGGTGCTCTACCGGGAGCTGCGCGACCGGTTCGGCGAGTACTTCTCCGGGGGCATGGGCGCCGAGGCGCTGCAGCGGCTGCTGGAGGGTTTCGACCTCGACAATGAGGCCGACGTGCTCCGGGAGCAGATCCGCAGCGGCAAGGGGCAGAAGAAGGCGAGGGCGCTGAAGCGACTCAAGGTCGTCTCCGCTTTCCTCAACACCCGCAACTCCCCGATGGGGATGGTGCTGGACTGTGTGCCGGTCATCCCGCCGGACCTGCGCCCGATGGTGCAACTCGATGGTGGCCGGTTCGCCACCAGTGACCTCAACGACCTCTACCGCCGGGTCATCAACCGCAACAACAGGTTGAAGCGCCTGCTCGACCTCGGCGCGCCGGAGATCATCGTCAACAACGAGAAGCGGATGCTGCAGGAGGCCGTCGACGCGCTGTTCGACAACGGCCGTCGGGGCCGACCGGTCACCGGGCCGGGCAACCGACCGCTGAAGTCGCTCTCGGACATGCTCAAGGGCAAGCAGGGCCGCTTCCGGCAGAACCTGCTCGGCAAGCGGGTCGACTACTCCGGCCGGTCCGTCATCGTCGTCGGTCCGCAGCTCAAGCTGCACCAGTGCGGGCTGCCCAAGCAGATGGCGTTGGAGCTGTTCAAGCCCTTCGTCATGAAGCGACTGGTGGACCTCAACCACGCGCAGAACATCAAGAGCGCCAAGCGGATGGTCGAGCGCGCCCGGCCGGTGGTCTGGGACGTGCTGGAGGAGGTCATCGGCGAGCATCCAGTGCTGCTCAACCGCGCGCCGACGCTGCACCGGCTGGGCATCCAGGCGTTCGAGCCGCAGCTGGTGGAGGGCAAGGCCATCCAGATCCACCCCCTGGTCTGCACGGCGTTCAACGCCGACTTCGACGGGGACCAGATGGCGGTGCACCTGCCGCTGTCGGCGGAGGCTCAGGCCGAGGCCCGGATTCTCATGCTGTCCTCGAACAACATCCTGTCTCCGGCGCACGGCCGTCCGATCACCTCACCGACCCAGGACATGGTGCTCGGCATCTTCTTCCTCACCGCCGAGAAGGAGGATGGGGTGGGTGAAGGTCGCATCTTCGGCTCGCCCGCCGAGGCGATGATGGCCTACGACGCCGGCTCCCTGAGTCTGCAGGCGAAGATCTCCGTCCGGCTGCGCGAGGACGTGCCGCCGCGCGACTGGGAGCCGCCGGAGGGCTGGGAGAGCGGCTCGGCCTTCCTGCTTAGTACGACGCTGGGTCGGGTGTTGTTCAACGACGCCCTGCCGGTGGACTACCCCTTCATCAACTACGAGGTCAAGAAGGGCCAGCTGGGCAGCATCGTCAACGACCTGGCTGAGCGGTATCCCAAGGTGCAGGTGGCCGCCACGCTGGACGCGCTGAAGGAGGCCGGCTTCCACTGGGCGACGCGGTCCGGGGTGACCATCGCCATCGAGGACGTCGTCACGCCCAAGGCCAAGGCGGGCATCCTGGAGAACTACGAGGGCCAGGCCGACAAGGTCCAGAAGCAGTACGAGCGGGGCGTGATCACGGACGACGAGCGCCGGCAGGAGCTCATCGAGATCTGGACCAAGGCCACGGCCGACGTCGCCAAGGCCATGGAAGACGCCTTCGACAAGAACAATCCGGTCTTCATGATGGTCAACTCCGGGGCTCGCGGCAACATGATGCAGGTGCGTCAGATCGCCGGTATGCGAGGGCTGGTGGCCAACCCGAAGGGCGAGATCATCCCGCGGCCGATCAAGGCCAACTTCCGGGAAGGTCTTACCGTGCTGGAGTACTTCATCTCCACCCACGGCGCCCGCAAGGGGCTGGCCGACACCGCGTTGCGGACGGCTGACTCGGGCTACCTCACCCGTCGTCTGGTCGACGTCAGCCAGGACGTCATCATCCGGGAAGAGGACTGTGGCACTGAGCGCGGCATCACGCTGCCGCTCAGCGACCCCCTGCGCCTGGAGACGAGTGTCTACGCCCGCACGCTCGCCGAGGACGTGGTGCTCGGCGAGGGCGACGTGGTGCCGGCCGGCACCGACCTCGGCGACGTGGCCATCTCCCGGCTGCTCGCCGCGGACGTCGCCACCGCGAAGGTGCGCAGCGTGCTGACGTGTGAGTCCAAGCTCGGGGTGTGCGCCCTGTGCTACGGCCGCTCGCTGGCCACCGGCAAGCTGGTGGACGTCGGTGAGGCTGTCGGTATCATCGCCGCCCAGTCGATCGGCGAGCCCGGCACGCAGCTGACCATGCGGACCTTCCACACCGGCGGTGTCGCGGGTGAGGACATCACCCACGGGCTGCCGCGCGTCGTCGAGCTCTTCGAGGCCCGACAGCCCAAGGGCAAGGCCCCCATCGCGGAGTCGGCCGGGCGGGTCAAGCTCGAGGAGACTGAGAAGACCCGCAAGATCATCATCGTGCCGGACGACGGCAGCGACGAGGAGGTGCACGAGAAGATCAGCCGGCGGGCCCGGCTGCGGGTGAGCGAGGGGTCGCACGTCGACGTCGGTGACAAGCTGCTCGAAGGTGCGGTCGACCCGCACGACGTGCTGCGCATCCAGGGTCCGCGCGCTGTGCAGGAGCGGATGGTCCAGGAGGTCCAGGAGGTCTACCGCAGCCAGGGCGTCTCGATTCACGACAAGCACATCGAGACGATCATCCGGCAGATGCTGCGTCGGGTGAACATCCTGGAGTCCGGCGACGCCGAGCTGCTGGCCGGTGACCTCGTGGAGCGCCCGCGCTTCGAGGCAGAGAATCGCCGGGTCGTCAGCGAGGGCGGTAACCCCGCCTCGGCCCGCCCGGTGTTGATGGGCATCACCAAGGCGTCGCTGGCGACGGAGTCGTGGCTGTCCGCGGCGTCGTTCCAGGAGACGACCCGGGTGCTCACCGACGCCGCCATCCACGCCCGCAGCGACTCGTTGCTCGGGTTGAAGGAGAACGTCATCATCGGCAAGCTCATCCCGGCCGGCACGGGTATCCCCCGCTACCGGAATATCCGGGTGGAGCCGACCGAGGAGGCGAAGGCGGCGATGTACAGCCTGGCGGGGTATGAGGAAGCGGACTACGCCTTCGGCCCCAGCTCGGCTCCGGCCGTGCCGTTGGAGGACTTCGACTACGGCAACTTCGGGCGCTGATCGATCCGAACGTCGCGGTAGGGCCGGTGCTTCCTCGCGGGGGCGCCGGCCCGCCGCTCGTCAGCTGTTCCGCGTCGCCGATCAGTGATCATTAGCTAGCCTCTCAGGCCGCTCTTCTTTGACCGGGCTGGCGAAGGTCGAGTAAGGTGTCTCTTTGTGCCCGGGACACCCCGGGCGCTGCCCAGCGCCTCGGGCGAGGCGACGGCGTCGCTGGACCACCAACGGAGATTTTGCCCGCGGTGGTGCGGTTGCCGGATGACACGCCCGACTGCGGGGGTCGGACGCACCGGACGCGACACGGCCGGGTCCGACGTGCAGTCCCAATCGAACGAGAGATGACGGAGTTGCGGTGCCCACCATCCAGCAGCTGGTCCGTAAGGGTCGGCAGGACAAGGTCGGCAAGACCAAGACCCCGGCGTTGAAGGGCAGCCCTCAGCGTCGGGGCGTATGCACGCGGGTCTACACGACGACGCCGAAGAAGCCGAACTCGGCGCTGCGCAAGGTCGCCCGCGTTCGGTTGACCTCCCAGATCGAGGTCACGGCCTACATCCCCGGCGTCGGTCACAACCTGCAGGAGCACTCGATCGTGCTGGTGCGCGGTGGCCGGGTCAAGGACCTGCCCGGCGTCCGCTACAAGATCATCCGCGGATCGCTGGACACCCAGGGTGTCCGCGGTCGCAAGCAGGCTCGCAGCCGCTACGGCGCGAAGAAGGAGAAGAGCTAACCCATGCCACGCAAGGGTCCCGCTCCCAAGCACCCGGTCATCGCCGACCCGGTCTACGCTTCACCGCTCGTCACGTCGCTGGTGAACAAGGTCCTCACAGGTGGCAAGCGTTCGCTCGCCCAACGCATCGTTTACGGCGCGCTGGAAGGCGCCCGGACGAAGTCCGGCACCGACCCGGTGATCACCCTCAAGCGCGCTCTGGACAACGTCAAGCCGACCTTGGAGGTCAAGAGCCGTCGGGTCGGCGGTGCCACCTATCAGGTCCCGGTGGAGGTCAAGCCGAGTCGCAGCACCACCCTTGCCCTGCGCTGGCTGGTGAGCTACTCGCGCCAGCGCCGGGAGAAGACCATGACCGAACGCCTGATGAATGAACTCCTCGACGCCAGCAACGGCCTCGGCGCGAGCGTCAAGCGGCGCGAGGACACCCACAAGATGGCGGAGTCCAACAAGGCTTTCGCCCACTATCGCTGGTAACGCCTCTTATGACACAGACCGACGTACTGACCTCGTTGGCCCTGACCCGCAACATCGGGATCATGGCCCATATCGACGCGGGCAAGACCACCACCACCGAGCGCATCCTGTTCTACACCGGCATCAACTACAAGATCGGCGAGGTCCACGAGGGCGCCGCCACGATGGACTGGATGCCGCAGGAGCAGGAGCGCGGCATCACCATCACCTCCGCGGCGACCACCTGCACCTGGAAGAAGCACACCATCAACATCATCGACACGCCTGGACACGTGGACTTCACAGTCGAGGTGGAGCGGTCGTTGCGGGTGCTGGACGGTGCGGTCGCGGTCTTCGACGCGGTTGCCGGCGTGGAGCCGCAGTCGGAGACGGTCTGGCGACAGGCCGACCGGTACAACGTGCCGCGGGTGTGTTTCGTCAACAAGATGGACCGGGTCGGAGCCGAGTTCCATCGCACCGTGGACATGATGATCACTCGGCTGCACGCGACACCGGCCGTAGTCCAGTTGCCCTGGGGGGTGGAGAGTGATTTCAAGGGCGTCATCGACCTCATCAACATGAATGCCCTGCTGTGGCAGACCGAGGGCAAGGGCGACAGGTTCGACATCGTCTCGATCCCAGACGATCATCGAGACGCGGCACAGGACTGGCACGACCGGCTGCTCGAGACCGTCGCGGAGCAGGACGACGAGCTCATGGAGCTCTACCTCGAGGGCCAGGAGCCCGACCATGACCAGCTGGTGGCCGGCCTGCGCCGGGCCACCATCGCCGGCAAGATCGCTCCGGTCCTCTGCGGCACCGCATTCAAGAACAAGGGTGTGCAGCCGCTGCTCGACGCTGTCATCGAATTCCTGCCCAGCCCGCTGGACATTCCCGCCATCCAGGGGCATGACGTGCGCGATCCGGAGCTCGTCCTCGAGCGCCACGCCGCCGACGCCGAGCCCTTCGCCGCGCTCGCCTTCAAGATCATGAGTGACCAGCACCTGGGTAAGCTCACCTACATCCGGGTCTACTCCGGTCGGATCGCCCCCGGCACCCAGGTGTCCAACAGCACCAAGGGCCGCAAGGAGCGCATCGGCAAGGTCTACCGGATGCACGCCAACCACCGCGAGGAACTGCCGGGTGGCGTCGGCGCGGGGTCGATCGTCGCCGTCCAGGGTCTGAAGGACACGACGACCGGTGACACGCTCAGCGACCTTGCCTCGCCGGTGATCCTCGAGTCGATGAACTTCCCCGCGCCGGTGATCTTCGTCGCGATCGAGCCCCGGACCAAGGCAGACCAGGACAAGCTGGCCACGGCCATCCAGCGGCTCGCCGATGAGGACCCGACGTTCCAGGTCCGGACGGACCAGGAGACCGGGCAGACCGTGATCTCCGGCATGGGCGAACTGCACCTCGAGGTGCTGGTCGACCGGATGAAGCGTGAGTTCAAGGTCGAGGCGAATGTCGGCCGACCTCAGGTGGCCTACCGGGAGACCGTGCGGCGCGCTGTGGACAAGGTCGACTACACCCACAAGAAGCAGACCGGGGGTTCCGGCCAGTTCGCCCGGGTGATCATCGATCTGGCGCCCACCGGCGGCGGGGCTGACGGGGGCGGTGGGTACGAGTTCGAGAACAAGGTCACCGGCGGGCGCATCCCGCGGGAGTACATCCCCTCGGTGGATGCGGGCTGCCAGGAGGCGATGGAGTTCGGCGTACTGGCCGGCTATCCCATGGTGGATGTCAAGGTCACCTTGCGCGACGGCTCATACCACGAGGTGGACTCCTCCGAGCTCGCCTTCAAGATCGCTGGCTCGATGGCCTTCAAGCAGGCGGCCCGGCGGGCTGACCCGGTGCTCATGGAGCCGATGATGGCCGTGGAGGTGACCACCCCGGACAACTACATGGGCGACGTCATCGGGGACATCAACAGCCGTCGCGGCCAGATGCAGGCGATGGACGAGCGCTCCGGGCTACGCATCATCAAGGCCGTCGTGCCGCTGGCGGAGATGTTCGGCTACGTCGGCGACCTACGGTCCAAGACGCAGGGTCGGGCAAGCTACACCATGCAGTTCGACTCCTATGCCGAAGTGCCGCCGAACGTCGCGAAGGAGATCATTGCGAAGGCCCATGGAGAGTAGGCCGGAGGCCTACGGGTCTCTGCACACTCCGACACACTCTGCGACCAGACCAGTTCGACCCCGTCCCGTCCCGAGGAGGACAACAGGTGGCTAAGGCCAAGTTCCAGCGGACCAAGCCGCATGTCAACATCGGCACCATCGGTCACATCGACCACGGCAAGACGACGCTGACCGCGGCGATTACCAAGGTGCTGCATGATGCGCATCCGGACCTCAACCCGTTCACGCCGTTCGACCAGATCGACAAGGCGCCGGAGGAGAAGGCCCGCGGCATCACGATCTCGATCGCTCACGTCGAGTACCAGACCGACGCCCGGCACTACGCGCACGTCGACTGCCCCGGTCACGCCGACTACATCAAGAACATGATCACGGGCGCCGCGCAGATGGACGGCGCGATTCTCGTGGTCTCCGCGGCGGACGGTCCCATGCCGCAGACCAAGGAGCACGTGCTGCTGGCCCGCCAGGTCGGCGTGCCCTACATCGTGGTGGCCCTCAACAAGGCCGATGTGGTGGACGATGAGGAGATTCTCGAGCTTGTCGAGCTCGAGGTCCGGGAATTGCTCTCCACGTATGAGTTCCCTGGCGATGACCTCCCAGTGGTCCGGGTCTCCGCGTTGAAGGCACTCGAGGGCGACGCGAAGTGGTCGGAGTCGATCCGGGAGCTCATGGTCGCGGTCGACACCGCGATCCCCGAGCCGGAGCGGGACATCGACCGTCCGTTCCTCATGCCGGTCGAGGACGTGTTCACGATCACCGGCCGCGGAACTGTCGTCACCGGCCGCGTCGAGCGGGGCATCGTCAAGGTGGGCGAGACCATCGAGATCGTCGGCATCCAGGACAAGGTGCAGTCGACGACGGTGACCGGTGTGGAGATGTTCCGCAAGCTCCTCGACCAGGGCCAGGCCGGCGACAATGTCGGGCTGCTGCTGCGTGGCATCAAGCGCGAGGAGGTGGAACGCGGTCAGGTGATCTGCAAACCGGGCTCGATCACCCCGCACACCGAGTTCGAGGCGCAGGTCTACATCCTCAGCAAGGACGAGGGTGGCCGGCACACGCCGTTCTTCAACAACTATCGTCCGCAGTTCTACTTCCGGACGACCGACGTCACGGGTGTGGTGACCCTTCCCGAGGGCACCGAGATGGTCATGCCGGGCGACAACACCGAGATGAACGTGTCACTCATCCAGCCGATCGCCATGGAAGAGGGACTGCGCTTCGCCATCCGCGAGGGTGGCCGGACCGTCGGTGCCGGCCGAGTCACCAAGATCCTCAAGTAGGGCCGCTTCATCGGCGGCGGCCGGGCGAGGTTCGGCCGCCGCCGATGGTGAACGTCCCCCGCGTGAACCCACGACCAGGAACGAGAGAAGCAAGCGATGGCGGCACAGAAGATCCGCATCAGGCTCAAGGCCTACGACCATGAGGTCATCGACAGTTCGGCGCGAAAAATCGTCGAGACGGTGACGCGCACCGGTGCGCAGGTCGCGGGCCCGGTGCCGCTGCCGACGGAGAAGAACACCTACTGCGTCATCCGTTCCCCGCACAAGTACAAGGACTCGCGCGAGCACTTCGAGATGCGCACCCACAAGCGGCTCATCGACATTCTCGATCCCACGCCCAAGACGGTCGACTCGCTCATGCGGCTCGACCTGCCGGCCGGCGTGGATATCGAGATCAAGCTCTAGACAGGCGACAGGGAACCGTACCGATGGAACGCAAGATCACTGGTGTACTGGGCGAGAAGCTCGGTATGACGCAGGTCTTCGACGCGAACAACCGGATCGTGCCGGTCACCGTCGTCCGAGCTGGACCATGCGTCGTCACGCAGGTTCGAACGCCCAGCACTGACGGCTACTCCGCCGTCCAGTTGGCCTACGGCGGCGTCGACCCCCGGAAGGTGACCAAACCGCTGGCGGGGCACTTCCACCGTGCCGGTGTACCGCCGCGTCGACACGTCGTCGAACTCCGCACCCTGGATGCCAGCGAATACTCGTTGGGCCAGGAGATCGGGGCCGGCGCCTTCAGCCCCGGCCAGTTGGTCGACATCACCGGGACCAGCAAGGGCAAGGGCTTCGCCGGGGGTATGAAGCGGCACAACTTCTCCGGTCTCGGGGCCGGTCACGGTGTCGAGCGCAAGCACCGCTCACCCGGTTCGATCGGGGCCTGCGCGACGCCGTCGCGCGTCTTCCGCGGCACCAAGATGGCCGGTCATATGGGCCGCGCGCGGACGACGACGCTGAACCTGATCGTGCACGCGGTGGACGAGGAGAAGAACCTTCTGTTGATCAAGGGCGCGGTCCCGGGTCCGACTGGTGGCCTCCTGCTGGTCCGTACGGCCGTCAAGGTGCCGCTGCGCAAGGGCGGGCTGCAGTGACCGCGGTCAGCGTCCGGTCCGCAGGGGACGATCTCGCCCGGACCGTCGAGTTGCCTGATGAGATCTTCAACGTGCCGGTCAAGGTGCCGCTGCTGCACCAGGTGGTAGTGGCTCAGCTGGCCGCGGCGCGGGCCGGCACGCATTCCACCAAAGGTCGTGGTGACGTATCCGGCGGCGGCCGCAAGCCCTATCGGCAGAAGGGCACCGGGCGGGCCCGACAGGGGTCTATCCGCGCCCCGCAGTTCGCCGGCGGCGGCGTTGCGCACGGCCCCACCCCGCGGGACTACGCCCAGCGGACGCCGAAGAAGATGAAGCTGGCCGCCCTGCGTGGGGCGCTGTCCGATCGGGCCCGCGGTGGCCGGGTGCACGTCGTGGCCGGCCTGGTCGAGGGTGAGTTGCCGTCCACGAAGTCCGCCGTCCGTGCCCTGGCCGCTGTCACCACCGCCCGGCACGTCCTCGTGGTCATCGAGCGGTCCGACACGCTGACCTGGAAGAGCCTACGCAACGTGACCACCGTGCACCTGTTGCACGCCGATCAGCTCAACACCTACGACGTCCTGGTCAGTGACGACGTGGTCTTCACCGAGGGTGCGTTGGCCGCTTTCGTCGCCGGCCCGGCCCGGGGAAAGGGAGCCAGCGCGATCGCCCGTAGCTCGGAGATCGAGGACCTGGAGGAGACCGTGCCGGAGGCCGAACAAGAGACCGTGCAGGCGATTGAGCAGGAGATTGAGCATGGGGGCCAGCCGTGATCGCCGACCCGCGGGACGTCCTGGTGTCACCGGTGATCTCGGAGAAGAGCTACGGACTGCTGGACCAGAACAAGTACACCTTCCTGGTCCGACGGGGATCGAACAAGACCGAGATCAAGATTGCTGTCGAGAAGATCTTCGGAGTCAAGGTCATCGGCGTCAACACCCTGAACCGCGCCGGGAAGCGCAAGCGCTCACGCACCGGCTTTGGCCGACGCAACGCCACCAAGCGTGCCGTCGTGAGTCTCGTCGAGGGCGACCGAATCGAGATCTTCGGAGGGCCGGTCAGCTGACCGGGCCGCCGAGACCACAGGACTGAGAGCGAGCCGGAGACATGGGCATCCGCAGATACAAGCCGACGACGCCGGGGCGGCGTGGCTCGAGCGTGGCCGACTTCGTGGAGGTGACGCGGGCCGAGCCGGAGAAGTCGCTGGTGCGTCCGGTGCACTCCAAGGGCGGCCGCAACGCGCATGGCCGAATCACCGTGCGTCATCAGGGCGGGGGGCACAAGCGCGCCTACCGGCTCATCGACTTCCGTCGACACGACAAGGACGGCGTCCCGGCGCGGGTGGCGCACATCGAGTACGACCCCAACCGCACCGCTCGGATCGCCCTGCTGCACTACGCGGACGGCGACAAGCGCTACATCCTGGCGCCTGCCCGGCTCAAGCAGGGAGACCGCATCGAGAACGGGGCCGGGGCCGACATCAAGCCGGGAAACAGCCTGCCGTTGCGCAACATCCCGGTCGGCACGGTGGTCCATGCCATCGAGCTTCGGCCCGGCGGAGGTGCCAAACTCGCCCGTTCTGCCGGGGCCAGCATCCAGCTGATCGCCAAGGAGGGCGCGTACGCCTCCCTGCGGTTGCCCTCCGGTGAGGTTCGGATGGTCGACGTACGCTGCCGAGCCACGATCGGCGAGGTAGGCAATGCCGAGCAGGCGACAATCAACTGGGGTAAGGCCGGCCGCATGCGGTGGAAGGGAAGGCGGCCCACCGTGCGTGGGGTTGCCATGAACCCCGTCGACCACCCGCTCGGAGGCGGTGAGGGCAAGACCTCCGGAGGCCGTCATCCGGTCAGCCCGTGGGGCCAGCCCGAGGGCCGCACCCGCACCCGCAAGGCCAGTGACCGTCTCATCGTCCGCCGGCGTAAGACCGGTCGGAAGCGCTAGGAGCTAACCAACGATGCCGAGAAGTCTCAAGAAGGGCCCCTTCGTCGATGACCACCTTCAGAAGAAGGTGGACGTGCAGAACGAGCGGGGCACGAAGAACGTCATCAAGACCTGGTCCCGGCGTTCGATGATCGTGCCGTCCATGCTCGGGCACACCATCGCCGTGCATGACGGACGCAAGCACGTCCCGGTCTTTGTCACCGAGGCGATGGTCGGGCACAAGCTCGGTGAGTTCGCGCTGACCCGGACCTTCCGCGGGCATGTCAGGGACGAGCGGAGGTCGCGTCGTGGTTAGTCGGCTGGCGGAGGACTTCGCCGGCGCGCAGGCGACCGCCCGTTACGTGCACGTCGCCCCGCGCAAGGCGCGCCGTGTGGTGGACCTGATCCGCGGGCTCCCGGCGGAGTCCGCGGTGGCGACCCTGCGATTGGGCGCCCACGCGGCCACCGAGCCGGTGGCAAAGACCCTGGCCAGCGCGATCGCCAACGCCGAGCACAACAACCAGTTGGATCCTCGCACGCTGTTCGTGGCCGCGGCCTACGTGGACGAGGGCCCGACGATGAAGCGGTTCCGACCCCGGGCCCAGGGTCGTGCCTACCGCATCCGTAAGCGCACCAGTCACATCACCGTCGTCGTGGAGTCCCGACCGAACGACATCAAGCCGGCGCGGCGAACCACGAGGAAGGCGGGCTAAATGGGCCAGAAAGTCAATCCGCACGGCTTCCGCCTCGGAATCACCACCGAGTGGAAGTCCCGCTGGTACGCCGGCAGCACCACATCCGGGCAGCGGTATCGCGACTACGTCAAGGAAGACGTGGCCATTCGACGGATGATGTCCAAGGGCATGGAACGGGCCGGCATCAGCCGGGTCGACATCGAACGCACCCGGGACCGGGTGCGCGTCGACATCCACACCGCGCGCCCCGGCATCGTCATCGGCCGCAAGGGCGCAGAGGCGGACCGCATCCGCGGCGACCTCGAGAAGCTGACCAGCAAGCAGGTGCAGCTGAACATCCTTGAGGTCAAGAGCCCGGAGATCGACGCGCAGTTGGTCGCCCAGGGCGTCGCCGAGCAGTTGTCCAGCCGGGTGAGCTTCCGCCGAGCCATGCGCAAGGCGATGCAGTCCGCGATGAAGGGCGGCGCGAAGGGCATCCGGGTGCAGTGCTCGGGCCGACTCGGCGGTGCCGAGATGAGCCGCTCGGAGTTCTACCGCGAGGGCCGGGTGCCGCTGCACACCCTGCGGGCCAACATCGACTACGGCATGTATGAGGCCAAGACCACGTTCGGCCGGATCGGCGTCAAGGTGTGGATCTACAAGGGCGACGTGGTGCAGAGCCTGGCGGAGCGGGAGGCCGCACAGGCGCTGCGGCCGGGTCGCGCCCGTTCCACCCGGCCGCCCCGTCGCGACCGGGCGGGGGGCGAGCGCGTCGCCCGCGAGCCCGTGCCGCCCGCGGTGGAGGTGGTGCCGGCCGTGGAGGTGGTACCCGCCGTCGAGGAGGTGCCCGCCGTACCGGAGCCCGCGCTTGCCGCGGTCGGTGAGGTCGGGCTCATCACCGCCCCGCCCGACGTCCAGCCGGACACCGTACAGTCGGACACCGCCCAGCCCGACCCGACACCGGGAGCGGAGGGCTGACCATGTTGATTCCGCGCAGGGTGAAGCACCGCAAGCAGCACCACCCGAGCCGCTCCGGCGTGGCCAAGGGCGGCACCCGGGTGACCTTCGGCGAGTTCGGCATCCAGGCGCTCGAGCCGGCGTACGTGACCAATCGGCAGATCGAGTCCGCCCGGATCGCCATGACCCGCCACATCCGGCGTGGCGGCAAGGTGTGGATCAACATCTATCCCGATCGGCCGCTGACCAAGAAGCCGGCGGAAACCCGGATGGGATCCGGTAAGGGGTCTCCGGAGTGGTGGATCGCCAACGTCAAGCCGGGGCGAGTGATGTTCGAGCTCTCCGGGGTCTCCGAGCCCGTCGCCGCGGAGGCCATGCGGCGGGCGATGCACAAGCTGCCGATGAAGTGCCGCTTCGTGCGTCGCGAAATGGGTCGCGAAATGGGTGACGTGTGATGGCTCCTGACACGACAGGGATCGGCAGTTCGGCAGCCGAGCTGCGCGAGCTGGAGGACGACGAGCTGCTCAGCCGGCTTCGGGAAGCCAAGGAAGAGCTGTTCAACCTGCGCTTCCAGTCGGCGACCGGCCAGCTGGACAACCACCGCCGGCTGCAGGTCGTGCGCCGCAACATCGCCCGCATATACACCGTGATGCGCGAGCGCGAACTCGGGTTGCATCCGGTCGAGCAGTCCGCCAGCGTCGAGCAGTCCGCCGGCGTCGAGCAGTCCGCCGGCGTCGAGCACGCCAGCACAGCCGCAAGTACAGGGAGCACCACATGAGCGAGTCCATAGCCGAGTCGCTGCCGGCCGGTCAGCAAGCCGCGGTCGGCCCGGTCGTCCGCCGCTTCCGCAAGACCCGCGACGGTCTCGTGGTCAGCGACAAGATGGACAAGACCGTGGTCGTCGAGGTCGAGGACCGTGTCCAGCACCCGCTGTACGGCAAGACGATCCGCCGCACGAGCAAGCTCAAGGCCCATGACGAGGCCGGCGCCGGCGTCGGCGACCGGGTGCTGCTGATGGAGACCCGGCCGCTGTCGAAGACGAAGCGGTGGCGGGTCGTGGAGATCCTGGAGAAGGCGAAGTGATCCAGCAGGAATCCCGAGTTCGCGTCGCGGACAACACCGGAGCCAAGGTTCTGCTCTGTATCCGGGTGCTCGGCGGCTCAGGGCGGCGCTACGCCGGTATCGGCGACATCATTGTCGGCACTGTCAAAGACGCGTTGCCCGGCGCCGGTGTCAAGAAGGGTGACGTGGTCAAGGCGGTCATCGTCCGCACGGCCAAGGAGCGTCGTCGGCCGGACGGGTCCTACATCAAGTTCGACGAGAACGCTGCGGTGCTCATCCGAGACGGCGGGGACCCGCGCGGCACCCGGATCTTCGGCCCGGTCGGCCGCGAACTGCGGGAGAAGCGTTTCATGAAGATCATTTCGCTGGCGCCGGAGGTGCTCTGACATGCCTGTCCACTCCGTGAAGGCGGCGGCTCGCCGGCTCACCGTGAAGAAGGGCGACACCGTCCAGGTCATCTCCGGCAAGGACCGGGGGGCCAAGGGAAGGGTGATCGCCACCTACCCGGACCAGGTGAAGGTCCTGGTCGAGGGTGTCAACCGGATCAAGAAGCACACCAAGGTGACCACGACGACCCGAGGCGCCCAGTCCGGCGGCATCGTGACCCAGGAAGCCCCGGTGCACCGGAGCAACGTCATGGTCGTCTGCCCGCACTGCAACAAGCGCACCCGGGTGGCCCACCGCCGAGAGGACGGCGCGAACGCGCGGGTCTGCAAGCGCTGCGGAGGTGTGCTGTGAGCGTGACGATCGCGGCAAGTTCCGGGGCAGGCGGCGCCGCGCCGCGGGAGCCGCGAACGCTTCCCCGACTCAAGCAGCGCTACCGCGAGGAGCTGGTCGGCCAATTGCGCGAGCAATTCGGCTACGCCAGCGTCATGCAGGTCCCCGGACTTGACAAGATCGTCGTCAACATGGGTGTCGGTGAGGCCGCCCGGGACGCCAAGCTCATGGACGGCGCGGTGCGTGACCTGACCGCGATCACCGGGCAGAAGCCCGCGATGGCGCGCGCGAAGAAGTCGATCGCGCAGTTCAAGCTGCGGGAGGGCATGCCGATCGGCGCCCACGTCACCCTGCGCGGTGATCGGATGTGGGAGTTCCTCGACCGACTGCTCACCGTGGCCCTGCCCCGGATCCGGGACTTTCGGGGACTCTCGCCCCGACAGTTCGACGGCAGCGGGAACTACACCTTCGGTCTCACCGAGCAGTCCATGTTCCACGAGATCAACCAGGACACGGTTGACCGCGTGCGCGGCATGGACATCACGGTCGTGACGAGCGCCCGTAACGACGACGAGGGCCGAGCCCTGCTCCGGCTCCTCGGCTTCCCCTTCAAGGAGTCCTGACAATGGCTGTACTACCCCCAACATCCCCGGCACCCTCCGTACTTCTGCCGACTTCCCGCCCGGCAGCCTGCCGTGGCTAAGACCGGACTAGTCGTCAAGGCCGCCCGCACACCGAAGTTCAAGGTGCGTGGCTATACCCGCTGCCAGCGCTGCGGCCGGCCCCGAGCCGTCTACCGTGTCTTTGGGTTGTGCCGTATCTGCGTCCGCCAGATGGCGCACGCCGGGGAACTGCCCGGCGTTACCAAGAGCTCCTGGTAGCCGTGTCCTTGCTGACCTCTCAGGTCCTCATCCCCTCAGACCTATCCCCGCGCTCTTCGCCGAAGGCCCACGTCGCGCACGTGGGAACCGCGGTGAGAAAGGCAGTCAGCCCACGATGACCATGACCGATCCCATCGCCGACATGCTCACCCGTCTGCGCAACGCCAACCGGGCCTACCACGATGACGTGCCTATGCCGTACTCCAAGATCAAGACGCGGATCGCCGAGATCCTGCAGCAGGAGGGCTACATCGCCGGTTGGCGGGTCGAGGAACCGGCCGAGGGGGCCGTGGGCCGCTCGCTCGTGGTGGATCTGAAGTACGGACCCAACCGGGAGCGGACGATCGCCGGCGTGCGGCGGATATCCAAGCCGGGGCTCCGCGTGTACGCCAAGGCCGGCGGCCTTCCGCGGGTACTCGGCGGCCTCGGAGTGGCCATCATCTCGACATCCGGTGGCCTGCTGACCGACCGGCAGTGCCAGAAGCGTGGCGTGGGCGGGGAAGTCCTCGCCTACGTCTGGTGAGCAGGAGCTGACGTGTCTCGTATTGGCAGACTGCCGATTCCGGTTCCAGCCGGTGTGCAGATTGACATCACCGAACAGACGGTGACGGTGACCGGACCGAAGGGTGTCCTGCATCACGCCGTGTCCGAGCCCATCACCGTGCGCGCCGAGGCCGGTGTGCTGCTCATCGAGCGACCGGACGATGAGAGTCGGTCCAGGGCGTTGCATGGGCTCTCGCGCACTCTGGTGGCCAACATGGTGACCGGCGTCACCGACGGTTACGCCAAGACCATGGAGATCGTGGGTACCGGGTACCGGGTGCAGGCCCGGGGTAACGATCTCGAATTCGCCCTCGGTTTCTCCCACCCGATCCACGTCAGCGCCCCGGAGGGGATCACCTTCGAGGTGCAGGCCCCGACCCGCTTCGTCGTGCGCGGCATCGACAAGCAGCAGGTGGGGGAGACCGCGGCGAACATCCGCAAGCTGCGCAAGCCGGAGCCGTACAAGGGCAAGGGCGTGCGCTACCAGGGTGAAGTCGTCCGCCGCAAGGTTGGAAAGGCAGGCAAGTGATGGCAGGTTCGACACGGACGAGTGTCGCGGCCCGTCGCCGAGTGCACCGGGCCCGGCGGCACCTCAGGGTGCGCAAGCGCGTCTCCGGGACGACGAGCCGTCCCCGGTTGGTCGTCACCCGCTCCGCGCGGCACATCTACGCCCAGGTCGTGGACGACCTCGCCGGTCACACGCTGGTCTCGGCATCCACGTTGGACCCCACGCTGCGGGCCGCAACCGGGGACAAGAAGGCCAAGGCACGGGCGGTGGGCGCGTTGGTGGCTGAGCGGGCCACGAAGGCCGGCATCGGCGCGGTGGTCTTCGACCGCGGCGGAAACCGATACTCCGGCCGGGTGGCCGCGCTCGCCGACGGCGCGCGCGGCGGCGGGTTGGACTTCTGATGACTGTGGACGTGATGACTGTGGACCTGATGATTATGAGGAGCTCCTAATGGCAGGACCCCAACGTCGCGGCGCCGGTGGCGGCGAGCGACGGGACCGCCGCGACGGGCGGGGGGCCGGCGGTGCCGAGAAGAACGCCTACCTCGAGCGGGTCGTAGCGATCAACCGCGTGGCCAAGGTGGTCAAGGGCGGTCGGCGCTTCAGCTTCACCGCGCTGGTCGTCGTCGGCGACGGCGATGGCCAGGTGGGCGTCGGCTACGGCAAGGCGAAGGAGGTGCCGGCGGCCATCGCCAAGGGCGTCGAGGAGGCGAAGAAGCACTTCTTCCGGGTGCCTCGGATCGGGGCCACCATCCCGCACCCGATCACCGGGGAGGCGGCGGCCGGGGTCGTGCTCCTCAAGCCCGCATCGCCCGGCACCGGCGTCATCGCCGGCGGACCGGTCCGGGCGGTTCTGGAGTGTGCCGGCATCCATGACGTGCTGTCCAAGTCGCTCGGCTCCTCCAATCCGATCAACATCGTGCACGCCACCGTGGCCGCGCTGCGCGGGCTGGTGCGGCCGGAGGAGGTGGCCGCCCGGCGCGGGCTGCCGCTGGAGGACGTGGCGCCGGCCGCGATGCTGCGGGCCCGGGCGGCGGGGGGCTGAGGATGGCAACGCTTCGGGTCACTCAACGACGGTCGCCCATCGGCGGCACCGAGCGGCAGCGGGCAACTCTGCGCGCGCTCGGTCTCAAACGGATTCGTGACGTGGTCGTCAAGGAGGACCGTCCCGAGATCCGCGGGATGATCACCGCAGTGGCGCACCTCGTCGTCGTCGAGGAGGTAGACGCATGACGCTCAAGGTGCACCACCTGCGCCCGGCCCCCGGAGCCAAGACGGCGAAGACCCGGGTCGGTCGAGGCACCGGGTCGAAGGGGAAGACCGCCGGCCGCGGTACGAAAGGCACCGGCGCCCGCAAGAACACTCCACCGAACTTCGAGGGCGGCCAGATGCCGTTGCACATGCGGCTGCCGAAGCTGAAGGGCTTCACCAACCGCTTCCGGGTGGAATACCAGGTCATCAACCTCGACCGGCTGGGCACGCTCTACCCCCAGGGTGGGACGGTCGGCCTTGACGATCTGGTCAGCGTCGGTGCGGTGCGTCGCGACCGGCCGGTCAAGATCTTGGGTGATGGGGACGTTTCCGTGTCGTGGCAGGTCACCGCGAACGCCTTCTCGGCGAGTGCCCGCGAGAAGATCGTTGCCGCTGGAGGTACCGTCACGGTGGTCTAGCCGGGGTTGGAGCGGCTGTTAGAGTTCCCTGGGCGGCGGGGGACGTGGGAACATCGGACTATCCACATCGTCTGTCCCGTTGACCCGGGGTCGCGAGCCTGGAGGAGGAGACGTGCTCACAGCCTTCGCCCGGGCCTTCCGCACCCCCGACCTCCGGCGCAAGATGCTGTTCGTCCTCGCCATGATCGCGCTCTACCGGTTGGGTTCGGTCGTGCCGTCGCCGGGGGTGGACTACAAGGCGATCAACGCCTGCATCAAGGAGACCCAGGGCAGCGGCCTCTACACGCTGGTCAACCTCTTCAGTGGCGGCGCGCTGCTGCAGCTGTCGATCTTTGCCCTCGGCATCATGCCGTACATCACCGCCAGCATCATCATCCAATTGTTGGTCGTGGTCATCCCCCGACTGGAGCGACTCAAGCAGGAGGGTCAGTCCGGCCAGAACAAGATGACCCAGTACACCCGCTACCTCACGGTGGCGTTGGCCATCCTGCAGTCCACCGGGATCGCAGCGCTGGCCCGCAGTGGCAACCTGTTCCAGGGCTGCAACCGGGCCATCCTGCCGGACACGTCGGTGTTCCGGGTCTCCACTCTCGTCATCACGATGACCGCTGGCACGGCCGTGGTGATGTGGATCGGCGAGCTCATCACCGATCGCGGCATCGGCAACGGCATGTCCATCTTGATCTTCACCTCGATCGCCTCCCGACTGCCGGCCGAGGGCAACAACATCCTTAAGGTCAGCGGTGGGTTCGCCTTCGGGCTGGTGCTGGCGATGGGTGTGGTCATCGTGGCCTGCATCGTCTTCATGGAGCAGGGGCAACGCCGCATCCCGGTGCAGTACGCCAAGAGGATGATCGGGCGGCGGATGTACGGCGGTACCTCCACCTACCTGCCGATGAAGGTCAATCAGGCCGGCGTCATCCCGGTGATCTTTGCCTCGTCCCTGCTCTACCTGCCGCAGCTCCTGTCGAACGTCTGGTCCAATGAGACCTTCAAGAAGTTCGTCGGCCAGTACCTGGTCAGAACCGACAGCCCCGTCTACCTGCTGACGTACTTCCTGCTGATCATCGGCTTCGCTTTCTTCTATGTGGCGATCACCTTCAATCCGGAGGAGGTCGCGGACAACATGAAGAAATACGGTGGTTTCGTACCCGGCATCCGCCCCGGCCGGCCGACCGCTGAATACCTCAAGTACGTCCTCGACCGCATCACCCTGCCCGGCGCCATGTATCTCGGGACCATCGCGATCATTCCCTACCTCGCGTTGGCCCTGCTGCCAGGCAGCAACGCCAACCAGTTCCCGTTCGGAGGCACCGCTGTGCTCATTCTGGTCGGCGTCGGGCTGGACACGGTCAAGCAGATCGAGAGCCAGCTGATGTTGCGTAACTACGAGGGTTTCCTCCGCTAGTGCGACTCGTCCTCGTCGGGCCGCCTGGGGCGGGCAAGGGAACCCAGGCCCAGTACGTTGCCCAGTACCTGATCGTGCCCAAGATCTCCACTGGCGACATCTTCCGGGCCAATGTGGGTCAGGGCACGCCACTCGGCATGCAGGCCAAGGCGTTCATGGACGCCGGCGACCTGGTGCCGGATGAGGTGACCATCCAGATGGTGCGTGACCGGCTGGCCGAAGACGATGCGGTCAAGGGGTTCCTGCTCGACGGCTTCCCGCGCAACCTGCCGCAGGCTCGCGTGCTCGACACCCTCCTGCTCGACCTCGGCGGTGGGGTCGACGCTGTACTGGAGATGGTCGTCGACGACGACGAGGTGGTGCGGCGGCTCTCCGGCCGCCGGACCTGTCGGCAGTGCGGTCGCATCTGGCACATCGACTTCGAACCGCCCACGACCGAGGACATCTGCGACGGATGTGGTGGCCCGCTCTTCCAGCGGGACGACGACAAGGAGGAGACGATCAGGCATCGGCTGGTGGTCTACGCCGAGCAGACCTCGCCGCTGGTCTCCTACTACGCCGACAAGGGCATCCTGGTGGGAATCGACGCCACTGGGCCGGTGGACGACGTGACGGAGCGGGCCATCGCCGCGCTTCGGCGATACGCCCATTGACCCATGCGACTACGGAGACGACGCAGCCCGATGATCCAGATCAAGACCGACGCCGAGATCGCGGTGATGCGCCGGGCGGGGTTGGTCGTGGCCCGCACGCTGGAGACGCTGCGGGCGGCGGTCGCGCCGGGTGTCAGCACCGCCGATCTGGACGCGGTCGCCCGCGAGGCGCTGGCCAGCGAGGGCGCGACGCCGTCGTTCCTCGGCTACCACGGCTTCCCGGCAGTGATCTGCTCCTCGGTCAACGAGGAGATCGTGCACGGCATCCCGAGTCGCGCGAAGGTCCTGCGCGACGGTGACGTGGTCTCCATCGACTTCGGCGCGATCATCGAGGGTTACCACGGCGACGCGGCCATCACCGTGCCGGTCGGCCAGGTCCCCGCGGAACTCCTCGAGCTGCTCCGGGTGTGTGAGGAATCACTGTGGCACGGCTTCGCCGCGGCGCGCCTCGGTGGCCGGCTCAGCGACATCTCGCACGCGGTGGAGAGCTACGTTCGCGCCCAGCCGCACCCGCTCGGTGGCAGCTGGGGCATCGTGGAGGAATACGTCGGCCACGGCATCGGCACCGAGATGCACCAGGATCCGCAGGTCTACAACTTCGCGCCCAAGGGCCCGGGTCGCGGGCCCAAGCTCGTGCGGGGCCTCGTCCTCGCCGTCGAACCCATGGTCAATCTCGGCACGAAGGCGACGCGGGTTCTCGATGACCAGTGGACGGTCGTGACGGCCGACAGCGCCGCGTCCGCGCACTTCGAGCACACCTTCACCCTCACCGAGGACGGTCCGTGGGTGCTGACCGCCCTCGACGGCGGTGCCGCCCGGCTGGCTCCGCTGCTGGCCGCCACCGGCTAGCTGTCGTCGGGGTACTGTTCGCTGACAGCTCTGCATCAGGTCAGCGGCAGCAGCGAGTGACAAGTCAGGGCAGGACGGGCTGGGGACGGGCTGGCGTGGATCGCAACGTTCGAGTCGGTGACACCGATCGGGATCGGGCCGCCGATGCTCTGCGCCGGCATTTCGCCGAGGGGCGGCTGAGTCCGGAGGAGTTCGACGAGCGACTGTCCCAGGCCTTCGCGGCCCGCACCATGGGGGACCTCGCCGACCTCCTCGCCGACCTGCCCCAGGATCCGGGCGGGTACGCGCTGCCGGTGCCGGTGAGTGGCTCAGACAGCCGACGCCCCGTGGCGACCCGCCCGGCCAGGGAACCGAGCGTGCTCTGGCGGGTCCAGCTGGCCTCCTATGCCACCACGTCGGCGATCTGTGTCCTGATCTGGCTGGTCAGCGGCCACCCGTCCAGTTTCTGGCCGATCTGGATCATCGGCCCCTGGGGGATCGTGCTCATTGGTCAGGCGATTCGTGGTCCGAGTCGTGGCGGTCCACCCAACGGGCACGATCAGCGCCGGCACGGCTAGTCCGGCACAGCGGGATCCGCGAGGCGGCAGCGTACGTTGCCGCGGCGCCTCGGTTGGCCGAAACGCGGTTCTGCACGTAGACTCATCCCTTGGTCCGTACGTCCGGCTGCCTCCGCTTTCGCGGAGGGGCTCCGGCTCGTCCGCGGACCGTTCATATCCGGTTGGCGAAGCAGGAGGATTGTGGCCAAGAAGGAAGGGGCCATCGAGATCGAGGGCCGCGTCGTCGAGCCGCTGCCCAACGCGATGTTCCGAGTGGAGTTGGCCAACGGCCACCGGGTGCTCGCCCACATCAGCGGCAAGATGCGTCAGCACTACATCCGCATCCTCCCCGAAGACCGTGTCGTGGTGGAGCTCAGTCCGTACGACCTGTCGCGTGGTCGTATCGTCTACCGGTACAAGTGAGAGTCCGATGAAGGTCAAACCGAGCGTCAAGAAGATCTGTGACAAGTGCAAGGTGATCCGTCGTCACGGACGGGTCATGGTGATCTGCGACAACCTGCGGCACAAGCAGCGGCAGGGATAGCAGACGCTCCATCGTTTCCCGAACGTCGACCCGCAACCTCGGTTCGACGCCACCCCCGGTCGGAGGCTGGGGCCGTGCCTGGGCAGGCGCGGGCCGGGCAGCGTAGGACCTCCGAGTGCAAGTAGAGGAGCACGATCGCCCATGGCCCGACTCGTCGGCGTCGACCTCCCGCGCGACAAGCGCATGGAAGTCGCGCTTACCTACATCTACGGCATCGGCCGCACCAGGGCCGCCGCCACGCTGGCCGGAACCGGGGTCAGCCCGGATCTGCGTTCTCGGGACCTGTCGGACGAGGACGTCCTCAGGTTGCGGGACTGGATCGAGGAGAACTACCGCATCGAGGGTGACCTTCGCCGCGAAGTCGCCTCCGACATCCGCCGCAAGATCGAGATCGGCTGTTACGAAGGCATCCGGCACCGCCGCGGCCTGCCGGTTCACGGCCAGCGCACGCACACCAATGCCCGCACGCGGAAGGGTCCGCGACGGGCGATCGCCGGCAAGAAGAAGGTCGGCAAGAAGTGAGTCCCTCCGCGCACACGACAGCCAGGAGCTACCGGTAGATGCCTCCCAAGTCCCGCACCGGCGTGAAGAAAGTACGCCGCAAGGAGCGGAAGAACATTGCCCACGGGCATGCGCACATCAAGAGCACCTTCAACAACACCATCGTGTCCATTACCGATCCGGGGGGCAACGTCATCGCCTGGGCGAGCGCCGGCCACGTTGGCTTCAAGGGTTCCCGCAAGTCGACGCCCTTCGCGGCGCAGATGGCTGCCGAGGCGGCTGCGCGCAAAGCCCAGGAGCACGGCATGCGCAAGGTGGACGTCTTCGTCAAGGGCCCCGGCTCCGGACGGGAGACCGCCATCCGCTCTCTGCAGGCGACCGGCCTGGAGGTGGGCGCCATCCAGGACGTCACCCCGACACCGCACAACGGGTGCCGGCCGCCGAAGCGACGGAGGGTTTGAGTAGTGGGTAGGTACACCGGCGCGGACTGTAGGCGCTGCCGCCGGGAGAAGATGAAGCTGTTCCTCAAGGGTTCCAAGTGCGAGTCGCCGAAGTGCCCGATCGAAATTCGGCCGTATCCGCCCGGTGAGCACGGTCGGGGTCGCACGAAGGACTCCGAATACCTGCTGCAGAAGCGCGAGAAGCAGAAGTGCGCCCGGATCTACGGGGTGTATGAGAAGCAGTTCCGCAGCTATTACGAGGAGGCGAACCGACGCACCGGCAAGACCGGTGAGAACCTCCTGCAGCTGCTCGAACGGCGGCTGGACAACGTCATCTACCGGGCCGGCTGGGCGCACAGTCGAGATCAGGCTCGCCAGCTGGTCAGTCACGGGCACATCGTGGTCAACGGTGGCAAGGTGGACATCCCGTCCTACCTGGTCAGCGAGAGCGACATCGTCCAGGTGCGGCCGGCCTCGCTCGAGCTCGATCCGTTCGTCATCGCCCGGGCCGAGGCCGGCAGCCGTACGGTGCCGGCGTGGTTGGAAGTCATCGCCAACCGCATGCGCATCCTCGTGCACGCGCTACCCAGCCGTGGTGTCATCGACACACCAGTGCAAGAGCAACTGATCGTCGAGTTGTACTCGAAGTAGCAGACCACCAGCACCATCGCAGTCAGCAGTTCCCGGTGGACGTCAAATAGCGGGCGTCCCGACATGAGGAGATCCATTGCTCATCGCCCAACGGCCGTCCCTGTCCGAGGAGACGGTCGATGACTCGCGTGCCCGTTTCATCATCGAGCCGCTCGAGCCGGGGTTCGGCTACACCCTCGGCAATTCCCTGCGCCGGACGCTGCTCTCCTCCATCCCCGGAGCAGCAGTAACGAAGATCAAGGTCGCCGGCGCGCTGCACGAGTTCCAGACCTTGGAGGGGGTCAAGGAAGACGTCACCGAAGTCATCCTCAACGTCAAGGAGCTCGTGGTTTCCAGCGAGCAGGACGAGCCGGTGGTGATGTACCTGCGCAAGCAGGGCCCCGGCGAGGTGACCGCGGCCGACATCGCGCCGCCGGCCGGTGTCGAGGTGCACAACCCGGACCTGCACCTCGCGACGCTCAACGGCAAGGCCAAGGTCGAGATCGAGCTGACCGTCGAGCGCGGTCGAGGCTACGTCTCCGCGGCGCAGAACAAGCAGACCGGCCAGCCGATCGGCGAGATTCCGATCGACTCGATCTACTCACCGGTGCTCAAGGTCACCTACAAAGTCGAGGCCACCCGAGTCGAGCAGCGCACCGACTTCGACCGGCTGATCGTGGACGTCGAGACCAAGCGCTCCCTGCTGCCACGGGATGCGATCGCCAGCGCCGGCAAGACGCTGGTCGGGCTGTTCGGGCTGGCGGCCGAGCTCAACCAGGCCATCGACTCCATCGAGATCGGCCCGTCCCCTGACCAGGCGGCGTTGGCCGCCGATCTGGCCTTGCCGATCGAGGATCTCGACCTGACCGTCCGCTCCTACAACTGCCTCAAGCGTGAAGGCATCCACAGTGTGGGTGAGCTGGTGTCCCGCAGCGAGGCGGATCTGCTCGACATCCGCAACTTCGGCGCGAAGTCCATCGACGAGGTGAAGATGAAGCTGGTGGGCATGGGCCTTTCGCTCAAGGACTCGCCCCCCGGCTTCGACCCGAGCAACGTCGTGGACACCTACAGCGCCGATGACTACGACACGGCGTACGCCGAAGACGAGCGGCTGTAGACCGTCCGCCCGGCTGGTCCGCCGCACCAACCTGTCGCGAAAGGAACGTCGCCATGCCCACGCCCACCCGTGGCCCTCGCCTCGGAGGCAGCCCGGCGCACCAGCGCCTGCTGCTGTCCAACCTGGCCGCCGCGCTGTTCGAGCACGGTCGGATCACGACCACCGAGGCGAAGGCGAAGCGACTGCGCCCGCTCGCCGAGCGTCTGATCACCTTTGCCAAGAGAGGCGATCTGCACGCCCGCCGACAGGTGTTGACCGTGGTACGGGACAAGAGCGTGGTGCACACCCTCTTCGCCGAGATCGGCCCCCGGTTCGCCACCCGGGCGGGCGGCTACACCCGGATCACCAAGATCGGTCCGCGGAAAGGTGACAACGCGCCGATGGCGGTGATCGAACTGGTGGAGCCGCTCACCGTGGCCCAGCAAGCGGTCGGCGAGGCGGAGCGGGCGCGCGGCACCCGCTTCCGGCGGGACGCCCCGCGGCCGGCCGACCAGACGGCTGTGCCAGCGGGGGAGCTGGCCGGGGAGCCGGCCGAGGTGCCCACTGATGGGCCCACTGAGGGCGACGTCGAGGACCCTCCAGTGGACGGCGAAACGGAGGAGGAACCTCCGCCGCAGGTCGCCGTACCGACTGCCGGCGGCGACACCGAAATCGTGACGGAGCCCGCCGCAGCCGAAACCGACTCGCCGTCCGCCACGGACCAGACCGGGACGGTCGGTGGGACTGAGCAGGCGCAGGACTGAGCGGGGCTGACCTCGCCCGGTTACGTTTCGACCTTGGCTATGACGGCGGCGGTTTCTCCGGCTGGGCGGCGCAGCCCGGCCGGCGCACTGTGCAGGACGAGCTCGAGACAGGCTTGGCCCGGATCCTGCACCTGTCGCCGGCACCGCGGCTGAGCGTTGCCGGACGTACCGACGCGGGGGTGCACGCCGTCGGTCAGGTGGCGCACGCTGATCTTCCGGTGACCGACCCGACGGCGCTCGCCCGTCGGCTCAACGGGTTGCTGCCCGCCGACGTGCGCATCCATGCCGTGACGGTCGCGCCAGTGGGTTTCGACGCCCGGTTCTCGGCGCTGTCGCGCTGCTACCACTATCAGCTCAGCGACGCGGCGTACGGCGTGGATCCGCTTCGGCGGCACGACACCGTGGCTTCCAGCCGGCGGCTGGACGTCGCTGCGATGGCGACCGCTGCTGCCGCGCTGGTCGGTGACCACGACTTCGCCGCGTACTGCCGACACCGGGAAGGGGCCACGACGGTGCGTCGGCTGCTGCGCCTGGATGTCGCGCGGGACGGCGGCCAGGGGTCCTGCGCGGGGTCCCGGATCTCTGTCCTCGCCGAAGCCGACGCGTTCTGCCATTCCATGGTCCGGGCGTTGGTCGGGGCGCTGCTCGCCGTGGGCGAGGGCCGTCGTCCGCTCGACTGGCCGGCGACGGTGCTGGCCGACGGTCGGCGTGACCCAGGCGTACGGGTTGCACACGCTCACGGCCTCACCCTGGAGGCGGTGCGCTACCCCCCGGACGCCGAGTTGGCATCCCGGGCCGTCCGAACACGACACCTGCGGACGGCCGAATCGCCGTGACAGCACGCCCGGCAGCGGTCAGACTCGCCAGGCGTGGGATACGTCGACTGCGCGCACGTCAGCTTCACCCTGCCGGACGGGCGCGTACTGCTCGATGACGTCTCCTTCCGCGCTGGCGAGGGCGCCACGACCGCGCTGATCGGCGCCAACGGCACCGGGAAGACGACGCTGCTGCGGCTCGTCGCCGGTGATCTCATCCCGGCGGCGGGAACCATCAGCCGCACTGGCGGCCTCGGCGTGATGCGCCAGTTCGTCGGCTCGGTGCGGGACGCCTCCTCGGTCCGCGACCTCCTCGTCTCGGTCGCTCCGCCTCGAGTCCGTGACAGTGCCCGCGCGCTGGACGCGGCCGAACTGGCCATGATGGAGGCCGACGACGAGCCGACCCAGCTGCGCTACGCGACCGCGCTCGCCGACTGGGCGGACGCGGGCGGGTACGCCGCCGAGGTGCAGTGGGACGTGTGCACCACGGCCGCGCTCGGGGTGCCGTACGACCGCGCCCAGTGGCGGGAGGTCCGCACGCTGTCCGGCGGCGAGCAGAAGAGGCTGGTTCTCGAGGCGCTGCTGCGCGGTCCGGATGAGGTCCTGCTCCTCGACGAGCCGGACAACTACCTGGACGTGCCGGGCAAGCGATGGCTGGAAGACGCACTGCAGGACACCGCGAAGGCCGTGCTCTACGTCTCCCACGACCGGGAGCTGCTGGCGCGGACCGCGGACCGGATCGTCACCCTGGAGGCTCGTTCGGCGTGGACCCACGGGGGTGGCTTCGCGTCCTACCCCGAGGCCCGCGCCGCGCGCCTGGAACGGCTCGACGAGCTGCACCGCCGATGGGAGGAGGAGCACGACCGGCTGACCACGCTGGTCCGCACACTGCAACAGCAGGCCAAGGTGTCGGAGGCCATGGCGGGCAAGTACCACGCGATGCAGACCCGGCTGGCGAAGTTCGAGCAGGCCGGCCCGCCCCCTGAGCGCCCGCCGACACAGCGGGTCCGGATGCGGCTGGGTGGCGGTCGGACCGGGGTACGGTCGCTGACCTGCCAGCGACTGGAGCTGACCGGCCTGGTGCGGCCCTTCGATCTGGAGGTGTTCTACGGGGAGCGCGTCGCCGTACTGGGGGCCAACGGCTCGGGCAAGTCGCACTTCCTGCGTCTACTGGCCGGCGGTGCTGTCCGCCACACCGGTTCCTGGCGGCTGGGTGCCAGGGTGGTCACGGGACACTTCGCCCAGACCCACGACCACCCCGAGCTGCAGGATCGGACGCTCGTCGACCTGCTCTGGCACCAGGCGCACGACCGGGGGCGGGCGATGAGCGCGCTGCGCCGATACGAGCTGAACGAGCAGGCCGACCAGACCTTCGGGACGCTCTCCGGAGGGCAGCAGGCCCGGTTCCAGATCCTGCTGCTGGAGATCGGCGGCAGCACCATGCTCGTGCTCGACGAGCCGACCGACAATCTCGACCTGGTCAGCGCCGAGGCCCTCGAGGAGGGACTGGCGTCCTTCGACGGCACCGTACTGGCGGTGACCCACGACCGCTGGTTCGCGCGGGGTTTCGACCGCTACGTCGTCTTCGGCCCCGAGGGGGAGGTATACGAGTCCGCAGAACCGGTCTGGGACGAGCGACGCGCGGTGCGGTGAGGCCTTCCGATGCCGAGAACGTATGTTGCCCCGCGCCGATCATGCGAGAACGTATGTTGCCCCGCGCCGATCATGCGAGAACGTACGTTGCGGGGCGCCCACGACCGTCCGTTCTCGCATGATCGGCGCGGAGCCGGCGGCCCCGGACGCCCCGGACGCCCGGACGCACCGGACCCACCGGACCCCCAGGCCGCAGCGGTCCCACCCAGCGACTCGCAGGCTCGCCAACCGCGCCAACCCAGCCGTTCTTTGACCCTGCGGAAGCCGGCCCGCTATTCTGACGAATCGAGGGCGCGCCGCGGCGTGCTCGCGATCACCGCTGAGCGCCGCATTTGCACGCGATCGTCGCGTGTCCCGCGGGGCCACCACTCGACCCGAAGGTAGTTCCGTGCGTACCTACAGCCCGAAACCGGCAGACGTGCAGCGCCAGTGGCACGTCATCGACGCCAATGACGTCGTGCTGGGCAGGCTGGCAAGTCAGGTAGCCATCTTGCTTCGCGGCAAGCACAAGCCCATCTTCGCCCCGCACGTTGACACCGGCGACTTCGTCATCGTGGTCAACGCGGCGAAGGTTGCGTTGACCGGCTCCAAGCGTGAGTCCAAGATGGCCTACCGGCACTCCGGCTATCCGGGCGGGCTCAAGGCCCTGCCCTACACCGAGTTGCTGGCGAAGCGGCCGGCAATGGCTGTCGAGAAGGCGGTCAAAGGCATGCTGCCGCATACCTCTCTCGGCCGGCAGATGGCCACCAAGCTCAAGGTGTATGCCGGTCCCGACCATCCGCACCAGGCGCAACGGCCGGTGCCCTACGAGATCACACAGGTCGCCCAGTGACATCAGAGACAACCCAACAGCTCAGCACTCCGGACGCGGAGGGCATCGTCGTCCCCCCGGACGCCGAGATCGCGCCCGGCGGGCCGCCCACCGTGAGCGAGGCCGGAGCCCGGGCGTCGACGCCACGTGCGGTAACCACCGGAAACGCGGGCGCCACCGGACGCCGCAAGGAGGCTATCGCCCGGGTCCGGCTGATGCCCGGCTCGGGCCGGTGGCTCGTCAACGGCAAGTCGCTCGAGGAGTATTTCCCCAACAAGGTGCACCAGCAGCTGGTCCGGGACCCCTTCACCACGCTGGAAATCGGGGACGTCTTCGACGTCACCGCGCGGCTCACCGGCGGCGGCGTCTCGGGGCAGGCCGGCGCGCTTCGCCTCGGTATCTCCCGGGCGCTGACCGAGATCGACCTGGACAACCGGCCGGCGTTGAAGCGGGCCGGTTTCCTGACTCGGGACGCACGGGTGAAGGAGCGCCGCAAGTACGGTCTCAAGAAGGCGCGCAAGGCTCCCCAGTACTCCAAGCGCTGATCGTGGGCGGTCCGCGCCGACTGTTCGGCACCGACGGCATCCGCGGGGTCGCCAATGTCGACCTCACCGCCGAGTTGGCGCTCGACCTCGCGGTTGCCGCTGCGCACGTGGTGATCGAACACTTGCACACCGGTGCCAGGCGGCCGACCGCTCTGGTCGGGCGGGACCCCCGGGCCAGTGGGGAATTCCTCGAGGCCGCCGTTGTCGCCGGGCTGGCCAGTGCCGGTGTGGACGTTGTGCGGCTCGGGGTACTCCCGACACCGGCTGTCGCGTTCCTCACGGCGGAGCGGGGCGCCGATCTGGGCGTCGTGCTCTCGGCCAGCCACAACCCCATGCCGGACAACGGTATGAAGCTCTTCGACGCGCGCGGTTTCAAGCTGCCCGACGCGGTCGAGGACGAGATCGAAGCCCGCCTCGGTGAGGACTGGCGGCGGCCGACAGGAGCGGACGTCGGTCGCGTATGGTCGGATCCCGGCGCGGCCGAGTCCTACCTCGAACACCTGGTGGCCGCCCTGCCGCATCCGCTCGGGGGGCTGCGGGTCGTAGTCGACGCCGCGCACGGCGCCGCCGCCGCACTTGCCCCGCAGGTGCTCCGCCGGGCAGGCGCTGAGGTGGTCGCCATCGGGGCCGAGCCGGACGGGCTGAACATCAACGATGGCTACGGCTCCACCTATCCGCAGCGACTGGCGGCGGCGGTGCGCGAAGCCGGCGCGGACGTGGGAATCGCCCACGACGGGGACGCGGACCGGTGCCTTGCCGTCGACGCCGCCGGCACGCTCGTCGACGGGGACGCGATTCTGGCGATCTGCGTACTCGCCGACCGGGAAGCGGGTCGGCTGCGGGGCAATGCTGTCGTGACCACGGTGATGACGAACCTTGGATTCAAGCAGGCCATGGAGTGCCACGGCATCCGCGTGGTGGAGACTCCTGTCGGCGACAGGTACGTACTCGATGCGATGCGCCGCGCGGATCTGTCTCATGGCGGTGAGCAATCGGGGCATCTTGTCTTCCTCGACCACGCGACCACTGGTGACGGCCTGCTGACTGCCCTGCAGCTACTCGGCCACGTCGCGGCAGCCGGGCGACCGCTTACCGAGTTGGCCGCGGTGATGACCCGACTGCCGCAGGTGCTGCTCAACGTGGCGGTGCCCGATCAGGCGAAGGCCATGAGGGATCCGGGCATGCTGGGTGCGGTGGCCGCGGCGGAGACCCGGTTGAACGGCGCGGGGCGGATATTGGTTCGACCGAGCGGCACCGAGCCGGTGGTCCGGGTCATGGTCGAGGCGCCGACGGCTGCCCAGGCCCGGGACACTGCCGAGGGGATCGCCGCCGCGCTGCGGTAGACACCACCTCGGCGGGATCCCCGGTCACCGGGTGTCCCCAGCTGGCGACAACTCGCCGGGAGGGTGGGCGACGGATTCCCGCAGGAGGTCGCGTAAGGCGTCGAGGTCCAGCTTCTCGAGCCGCCTGAAACGGATGCAGGACCGTCCGCTCGACACTGTGCCCAGTCTCGGGGCGAAGGTCTCGGCAAGGTAGTGCCCGTCCCTGACCGCGCAGACGTAGAGCGAAATGTACCGCTTGTTGTTCGCTACGCTCACCAACGCCGCCTCCCCCTCGCGACCGCTGGCGTACCGATAGTGGTAGGTGCCATATCCCAGGATGTGGAACTCCATTGTGGGCTCCAGCTGTGGCACCGTGGCCCGGATCAGCTCGTGCAGCCGACGGATGTCACTGCGCCGTGGTTCTGGCAGCGCCTCGATGTACTCCTCGTGGGTGGCGGCGTCGCTGGATCCGTGCATGGCGGCAACCTACCGGCCGGTGCGATCAACGGGACAGGTGCGGAGATGGAGATCGTGCGAATCGGACCGGATGACGTCGGGCGGGTGTACGAGGCCGAGGACCTGTTCGACGGCCCGATCAGGGAAGCGGCGGCGCGACGATTCCTCCGTACGGAGGGACACCATCTCCTGCTGGCCTACATGGC
This sequence comes from Frankiaceae bacterium, assembly GCA_017882785.1. GTDB lineage: Bacteria > Actinomycetota > Actinomycetes > JADGOV01 > JADGOV01 > JADGOV01. The sequence goes on along the minus strand of JADGOV010000007.1, from coordinate 10,940 downwards.
GGGTCGACCGGTCGGAATGGTGACCGGGGTGGAGATGATGCACCCCGACAAGGGCACCGAGATGTTCCTCTACGAACTGGGAGTCCGTGCTGACGCGCGGGGCCGCGGCGCTGGCCACCTACGAGGCCACGGGTGCCGTCCGCGAGTCCGGGGCGACGCGCATCCTGACCTGGGACCTCCGGACCGTCCAAGCGTGACCCGTTGTGTGCCGCGCGGGACCCACCCGAAAACGGCGGAATGGCGACGGTTGGCGTGCCATTGCCGCTTCGGTAGCCGGAGGAGGTGGCGGAGCGGGTGAGTAGGCGTGGGTGGCTGCTGTTCGCGGCGATGTCGTTGATCTGGGGCATCCCGTACCTCTTGATCAAGGTGGCTGTCGGCGAGCTCGCTCCCTCGACGCTGGTGTTCGCCCGGACCGCGCTGGCCGCTGGGCTGCTGCTCCCACTGGCGCTCGCCCGCGGGCTCGTTCGCCCGTTGCTGCCGTACTGGCGTCCGTTGCTCCTCTACACCGTCGTGGAGATCTGCATTCCGTGGCTGTTGCTGGGTTTTGCCGAGCAGCGCCTGTCGAGCTCGCTGACGGGCCTGCTCGTCGCCGCGGTTCCGCTCGTCGGCGCGGGTATCGCCCGGTTCGGCCCCAGCCGCGAGCCGCTGGGCGCCCGCCGGCTCTCCGGGTTGCTCCTCGGCGTCGCCGGGGTTGCGGCGCTCGTCGGCTTCGAGGTCGGAGCGGGGGATCTGCGGGCCATCGCCGCCGTTGCCGTGGTGGCAGTCTGCTACGCCTCTGGACCGATGATTCTGGCTCGCCGCCTCAGCGACCTTCCTGGGCTGTCCGTGGTCGCGGTGTCCCTCGGCTTGTCCGCGCTCGCGTTCCTTCCGGTGGGGGTGGCGCAGGCTCCCGCAACCTGGCCTTCCGCGCGCGCGATCGCTGCGGTGGTGGTGTTGGCGGTGCTCTGCACGGCGATCGCCTTCTTGCTCTTCTTCCAACTGGTCGCCGAGGTGGGTCCGGCCCGGTCTGTGGTCATCACCTACGTCAACCCGGCCGTCGCGGTGCTGCTCGGCGTGGTGGTCCTGAACGAGGCGTTCACCCTGGCCACGGGTGTCGGCTTCGCGCTGATCCTGCTCGGCTCGGTCCTGGCCACGGCCCCGTCGTCACCGCCGCGGTCGCACAGGAAGGCTTCTGTCCTCGACCAGATCCCGCTTTGATCGCCGAAAGTGGCGCCGAAGAGTGACACCTTCTCGCCTCGGTTGTGACCCGGTGTGATCCCACGTGACCTGCCGCCTCGGCTGGCAGGGTGCTTTGGCCTTTGAGGTCCCGATTGGTCCGGGATTAACCGCAATCCGTGGGTAGGCGGCGGTCGAACGCGGAAGAATGAGGGCCATCCGGGTGACAGCCGAGTGAGTCGCGCCACTGGGGATCGACAGCAGCAATGGGGGCCGCAGGTGCGCAGAGGTACCGCCTGGTGGCGTGTGGCGCGACCACGTCCGATCGCGGCCAGCGTCGTGGTTCTCGGCGCTGTGCCGCTGCTCGCCGGTAGTGGGGCGGGCGCCCTCGCCGGTCACGGTCCCCAAGGCGTGTCGGCCGCGCACTATGCCGGCGCGAACACGGAGCAATGGCTCGACGGCCGCTTGGACATCGACCGCATGCGTCGGGCGGCGGGAAGCCGGCCGGCGGCGACGACAGGTCTGCCGGCGGCCGCCGGAGGCCGTGCGGGCGCTTCGGGATCGCCAGCCGTGCTCCCTCCCGTCGGAGACATCCCGACGGTCGTCCTGTCGGCCTACCGCGGTGCCGCGGAGTCGCTGGGACGCTCCGATCCCGGCTGTCACCTCTCGTGGCCGGTGCTGGCCGGTATAGGGCGCGTGGAGTCAAACCACGCGGCCAGCGGCGGCTCCGGCCGAGCCGGCTGGGACGGTACCGCCCGACCGCCCATCCTCGGACCGCGGTTGGACGGTTCCGCCGGTTTCGCTGCCATTCGGGACAGCGACGGCGGTTCCCTCGACGGCAGCCGCAGCTGGGACCGGGCGGTCGGGCCGATGCAGTTCCTGCCCTCCACCTGGCGACACGATGGTGCGGACGGTAACGGCGATGGGCGAGTCGATCCGGAGAACGTGGGGGACGCCGCGCTCGCCGCTGCTCGGTACCTCTGCGCTGGAGGGAGCGATCTCAGCACCCACGATGGGCTGGCGGCAGCCGTCTACTCTTACAACCATTCGGTGACCTACGTCCGGCTGGTCTTGGCCCTCGCCGCGAGCTACGCCGGTTCCCCCAGCGGGCCGACGGCCATCGCGCTTCCCAGCCAACTCAGCACGTCCCCGTACGCCGCCGCTCCCTCCTCCACCTCCTCCACGACGCCGACCCAAGGACACTCCGGACACTCCCCGGCCGTGTCCGCGGCACCGCCGCCTCCGACGGGCGGGTCGTCCAGCCCGGCGCGCCGTGCCAGTACCCGCCCACCGTCGTCGGGGCCTTCGGCCTCGTCGTCCGCGCCGTCGAGCGCGCCGCCTTCTGTGCCGTCGTCCGCGCCGTCGAGCGCGCCGCCTTCTGTGCCGTCGTCCGCGCCGTCGAGCGCGTCCCCGCCGTCGTCGCCGTCCGGTTCCTCGTCCCCGACGGGGTCGCCGTCCGGTTCCTCGTCCCCGCCAGCCTCCCCGACGCCGACTTCCGGTACTACGACGGTGCAGCTCAGTTCTACCGCGCCGGCCATCCCGCTGCAGTCCGTGGGCACGGCGGCGGGGCTTCCTGGCCTGCCGACGGGCGGGGGTGTGGGCTGGTGGACGGCCAGCGCTCGGCCGGGACAGCCCGACACGACCGTGCTCGTCGCGGCGTCGGGGAGCAGTACGGTTCCTGGGCCGCTCGATCCGGCGCAACTGCCGTTGCAGCGGGTCATCACGTTCCGCACTGCGGACGGTGTCGCGTCGTTCAAGGTCACCGCGCACGAGACCCTCTCGACGCTGCCCCCCGTGCCCGCGCCGGGCGGTCCTGAGCAACTGCTCCTCGTCAGCTACACACCGACGTCCGGTACAAGTCCGCAGCTGCACGTCGTACGGGCTGTTCCGACACAGGGTTAGTCCGACACCGGGTTAGTCCGACACCGGGTCAGCCGCTCCGGCGGCACCCCTCAGCCCGGGGCCGGCCGCCGGGCGCGCTGGCGATCCGACACCCAGCGTTGGATCTGCAGGGTCAGAGTCCCGGCGACCACGAGGCAGCCTAGATTGACGACGAGCTGCAGGCCTGAACCCAGCGCCTGCGGCCCGTCGGCGAACGCCAGGGCTACCGCGAGGTTGCCGGCCGCCGGCACGGTGGTCACTGAGATCAGGACGCCGATCAGCGCGCCGGACTTGGCCGCGGTGAGGGAGAGGATGCCGGCCACCCCGGCCAGCAGGGCCACCACGACCGAGAAGCCGTCGGGGTGCCAGATGAACGCCGTGAGCGGTCGCGAGGCGGTGAGCATCGCCTTGTCGATGAGGCCGATTGCCCGCCCCAGCCAGGCCGCGCCGAACGCGATCGCGATGGCCACCGGAAAGCCCGCTGTCAAGGCGACCAGTGACCGCCTCGCCAGGGCTGGCCGGCGCTCGACGAGGGCCACACACAAGGCAGCCAACGGACCGAACTCCGGCCCGACGACCATCGCGCCCACGATGAGGATCGGACTGTCGAGCAGCACGCCGATGCCGGCGATCAACGTGGCGATGACAAGGAATATCAGGTAGGAGACGGTGAGGGTGGATTCCTCTGACGTCCGGCTCTCCACCTCCTCCCAGACCACCGCGTCGCCGGCAGTTCCCGGCGCCTCCTGCTCGGCCTGCCGCGACGAGGCGGACAGCGAGGCGTCGACGGCGGCCAGCTCGATGGCACCGGTGCGGTGCAGTCCGAGATCGCGCAGGTGACTGACCAGATCCGAGGCGGATTCCCGGGCGACGTCACAGAGCAGCACGTCTCCGGGCGGCACCCTTGCCGCGCCGGGCAGCACGATGACGTTGGTCACGCCTACGGTGTCCCGCAGGACGGCGTAGGTCCGCTCGGCGACCGATTCCGGTGCGATCAGTCGCACATGCAGCATCACGATCCAATCCGGGCCTGCGACAACTACCCTCAGACCCATGTGCGGCATCGTCGGCTATGTCGGAGGCAAGTCGGCGTTGGACGTCGTGGTCGACGGTCTCCGTCGCCTGGAGTATCGCGGGTATGACAGCGCCGGGGTCGCGATCGTGGACTGCGAGGGGGATTGTCGCCTTGACGTGGTGAAGAAGGCCGGCAAGTTGGCCAACCTGGAGAAGGAGCTCCAGACCACCCCCATGCCCGGTACCACCGGAATAGGCCACACGCGCTGGGCCACCCATGGGGGACCCAACGACCGCAACGCCCACCCCCACACGTCCTGCGACGGCGCTGTCGCCGTCATCCACAACGGGATCATTGAGAACTTCCGGGCCTTGCGGGACGGGTTGGAGAGCCGCGGACACGAGTTGGACAGTGACACCGACACCGAGGTGGTCGCGCACCTGCTCGAGGAACGGTACGTCGGTGACCTGGCCGAGGCACTGCGGGCCGTCTGTGGGCAGCTCGATGGTGCCTTCACGCTGGTCGCCGTGCACCGGGATTCCCCCGATATGGTCGTCGGAGCCCGCCGCAACTCGCCACTGGTGATCGGCCGGGGGAACGGGGAGAACTTCCTCGCCAGCGATGTGGCGGCGTTCATCGCGCACACCCGGGAGGCCGTCGAGATCGGCCAGGACGAGGTGGTCGAGCTGCGCGCGGACGGCTACACGCTGACCGATTTCAGCGGCTCGCCGGCGGTCGGGCGGGAGTACCACGTGGACTGGGACCTGTCCGCAGCGGAGAAGGGCGGCTACCCGTACTTCATGCTCAAGGAGATCGCCGAGCAACCGGCGGCGGTTGCGGACACCCTGCGCGGGCGACTGTCCCCCGACGGCGGGATCGTGCTCGATGAGGTGCGGCTGTCCGACCAGGATCTGCGCGACGTGGACAAGGTCTTCATCGTCGCCTGCGGGACGGCGTTCTATGCCGGGCTGATCGCGAAATACGCCATCGAGCACTGGACCCGGATTCCCTGCGAGGTCGACATCGCCTCCGAGTTTCGCTACCGCGACCCGGTCCTGGACCGACGGACCCTGGTGGTCGCGATCAGTCAGAGCGGCGAGACGCTGGACACCCTGATGGCGGTCAAACACGCCAGGGAACAGGGCGCGAGAGTGTTGGCCATCTCCAATACCAACGGCTCGACGATCCCGCGGGAGTCCGACGCGGTCTTCTACACCCGCGCCGGCCCGGAGGTGGGCGTCGCTGCCACGAAGACGTTCCTGACCCAGATCACCGCGACCTACCTGGTCGCCCTCGCGCTGGCCCAGGCCCGCGGGCTGAAGTGGGCCGACGAGGTAGCCGCGCTGGTGCATCAACTCGAGCAGATGCCGGCCCTCATCGAGCGTGTCCTCGGCACCGTCGAGCCGGTCCGGGAGTTGGCCCGGGAGTTGGCCGACGCCCGCGTGGTGCTCTTCCTCGGCCGCCACGTCGGCTACCCGGTGGCACTGGAGGGGGCGCTCAAGCTCAAGGAACTGGCGTACATGCACGCCGAGGGGTTCCCGGCCGGTGAGCTCAAGCACGGTCCGATCGCGCTGGTCGAGTCCGGCGTTCCGGTGGTGATCATCGTCCCGCCGCGTGGGCGCGGCTCGCTGCACGACAAGGTGGTGTCGAACATCCAGGAGGTCCGAGCCCGGGGGGCCCGTACCGTGGTGATCGCCGACGAGGACGACGAGGCGGTGCTCCCGTACGCCGACGTACTCATTGCGGTACCGACGACACCGACTTTGCTCGCCCCCCTGGTCACCGTCGTGCCGCTGCAGGTCTTCGCCTGCGAGCTGGCCCAGGCCCGGGGGCTCGACGTCGACCAGCCACGCAACCTGGCGAAGTCGGTCACGGTCGAGTAGTCCGCCTCACCCGCTTCCCTTCGCAGCTGTCGCCGATCAGCCGCGCCGGCCATGCTCGATGCGAGGTTGGTCGCGTGGCTGGAACGCAGGTTCGAGCATGATTGCAACAGTGAGGGCGATATGAGAGCCGTGCACAGCGTCGATCAAGTTCGCGCCGCCGAGGCGGCGCTGATGGCGCAGGTACCGCAGGGCGCGCTCATGCAGCGCGCCGCGGCCGCGCTCGCGCGTCGCTGCGCGCAGCTGCTCGGCCGGGTCTACGGCACCCGCGTCGTGGTGCTCGTCGGTGCCGGGGACAACGGCGGGGACGCGCTCTACGCCGGCGCGCGGCTGGCCCACCGCGGGGCGCGGGTCGACGTGCTGCTCGCCTCGGAGCGGGCCCACTCGGCCGGGCTGGCCGCCCTGCGCGCCGCCGGCGGACGGGTGGACGGCCCGGAACAATCGGCCGAGCAGCTCCTGCTCGGTGCCGAGTTGATCGTGGACGGGGTACTCGGCATCGGTGGCCGCGGCGGCCTGCGGGACCCGGCCGCCGGGTGGGCCGGGCTGGCCGCCGCCAGCGGCGCCACCGTGGTCTCGGTCGACATACCGAGCGGGGTGGACGCGAATGACGGCCGGGTGTCGGGCGCCGCCGTCCGGGCCGACGTGACAGTCACCTTCGGCACCCGCAAACCCGGCTTGGTGGTAACGCCGGGAGCCTCCTTCGCCGGCCTGGTGGAGTGCGTCGACATCGGGCTGGAGTTGCCGCCGGCCGCCGTGGAGATCCTCGACGCCGAGGACGTGGCAGCCCGCCTGCCGACACCGGAATCGACGTCGCACAAGTACAGCCGTGGCGTCCTCGGCGTGGCCGCCGGTAGCGAGACCTACACCGGGGCCGCGGTTCTGAGCACCGGTGGCGCTATCCGGGCCGGTGCGGGCATGGTGCGCTACGTCGGTCCCGAGCATCCTGCCGGCTCCGTCCGCGACCGGTGGCCGGAGGCTGTGGTCACGGTCATGGGGGAGGGCTGCGACCCGACCTCTGCGGGCCAGGTGCAGGCCTGGGTGGTGGGTCCCGGGGTGGGCACCGGCCCGGCGGCGGAGGCCGTCGTCCGCGCAGTCCTGGCCACCGACCTACCCGTGCTGGTCGACGCTGACGGGCTGACTGTGCTGAGTGCTCACCTGGACTGGGTGGCGCATCGACGCGGCCCGACATTGCTCACGCCGCACGCCGGGGAGTTCGCCCGACTGGTGGGCACCGACCGCGGCGGGGTCGAGGCGGACAGGCTTGCCTGGGTACGCCGGCTCGCCGCCGAGCTGGGCGTGACCGTGCTGCTGAAGGGGGCCGGCACGCTGGTCGCCGACCCGGACGGCCGAACGCGCGTCAACCCGACCGGCACCCCGTGGTTGGCAACCGCCGGTAGCGGTGATGTCCTGTCCGGGGTGTGCGGCGCGTTGCTCGCCGGCGGGCTGCCCGCCCTCGACGCCGCGTCGTGCGGGGCATTCCTGCACGGCCTGGCTGGGCAGCTGGCCGCGGGTCGGCCCGGAGCGCCGATCGCGGCCGAGGATCTGGTCGACACATGGCCGGCCGCAGTGTCGGCCGTGCTGCGCTGACGGAGGAGAGAACGATGCTCACCGAATGTCGGATCGACCTGGACGCCATCCGGGACAACGTCGCCAACCTCGCCGCCCGTGCGCCCGATGCCGCCCTCATGGCGATCGTCAAAGCGGACGGGTACGGCCACGGTATGGTGCCCGCGGCTCAGGCCGCGCTGGACGGCGGGGCCACCTGGCTCGGAGTCGCCGTGCTGCCCGAGGCTTTCGGGCTGCGCGCCGCCGGGTTCGAGGTCCCGGTGCTCGCCTGGCTGCTCGGCCCCGGGGAGCCGGTCACACAGGCGATCCGCCAACACATCGACGTCGGCGTCTACGCCGAGTGGGGGCTGGCCGAGGCGGTTGCCGCCGCGGTCGAGGCGGGGATACCGGCCAGGATCCACCTCAAGGTGGACACCGGTCTGTCACGGGGTGGCGCGACCGCGGCGGACTGGCCGGCCCTGGTGACCGCGGCCGCCAAGGCGAGCGCCGAGGGCACGGCGGAGGTGGTCGGCATCTGGTCGCACTTCGCCTACGCCGACGCCCCCGGCCACCCCACCGTCGCTCGACAGGTGGTGGCATTCACCGAGGCGGTGGAGGTGGCCGAACGGCTCGGGGTGCACCCGCAGGTGCGCCACCTGGCCAACTCGGCGGCCACTCTGACGCTACCGGCGGCGCACTTCGACCTCGTCCGGCCGGGCATTGCGATCTACGGGGTGTCACCCGGCCCGGATGTCGGGACCTCCGCCGAGTTCGGACTGCGTCCGGCGATGACACTGGTCGGCCGGGTCGTGCTGACCAAGCGGGTCGCGGCCGGAGAGGGGGTGTCCTACGGCCACGAGTACGTCACCCGGGCCGCGACAGGGCTCGCTCTGGTGCCGCTGGGCTACGCCGATGGCATCCCGCGCGCGGCGGGCAACCTCGGCGAGGTGATGCTGGATGGTCGGCGGCGTCGGATCGCCGGAACAGTCTGCATGGATCAGGTCGTCTTCGACGTGGGCGAGGACCGCGTCAGGCCCGGCGACGAGGCGCTGTTCTTCGGCCCCGGCGACGCCGGGGAACCGACCGCCCAGGACTGGGCGCAGGCGCTAGGCACCATCGGATACGAGATCGTGACCCGAATTGGTCAGCGGGTGCCCAGGACCTATCCCGACCGGACCGGGTGAGCGCCTCGCGTCGTCGGCGTACCGCAGCAGCCACCGGGCTCGGGCTTGCCGGTGCCGTTGCCGGTGCCGGCATTGCGCTGCGGCGGCGGACTGCCGATCGCGTCCACCTGCCTGTCGCCCCGCCGGCCGGTCTGCTGGCCGACCTGGCGGGCGAGCGAGGTGTCGTCCTGGCCGACGACGGCCTGCCGCTCGCCACGGTGCGCCGCGGCAGCGGCCCGCTGACCGTCGTCTTCGTCCACGGCTACTGCGTCGACCGGCGCAGCTGGCACTACCAGTGGAACGCGTTGGCCTCCTGGCGCTCGGGCGGTGCCCGGCTGGTGGCCTACGACCTGCGCAGCCACGGCGGCTCGGCCCGGAGCCGGCCCGAGGCGGCCACCCTGGCCCAGCTGGGCCGGGACCTGCTCGCCGTGCTCGCTGCCGAGGTACCTGGTGGCCCGGTGGTGCTGGTCGGGCATTCCATGGGCGGCATGACGATCATGGCGCTGGCCGATGCCCACCCGGAACTGTTCGGTCCCCGCGTCGTTGGCGTGGCCCTGCTCAGTACGTCGGCCGGCAAGCTCGGCGAGCTCAGCTACGGCCTGCCCGCCGGCGTCGGGGTCATGCTCAAGCACGTCTCGCCGTGGGCGGTGCCGCTGCTGGGCCAGCGCTCGCATCTGATCGACGCCGGTCGAAGGGCCGGTGGCCCGCTGGGGGCGTGGCTGACCAAGCGGTACTCCTTCGCCTCTGAGGTGCCTCCGGAGCGTGTCGCATTGATGACCACGCTCATCGAGAGCACACCGTTCGCGGTCATGGCCGATTTCTTCCCGGCCTTCGCCAGCCACGACAAGCTGAGAGCGCTCGGCGTGCTGCGCTCGGTGCCCACTCTGGTCCTCGTCGGCGACGCCGACCTGCAGACGCCGGCGGACCACAGTCGGGAGATCGCCCGAGCGGTGCCGGCCGCCGAGCTGGTCGTCGTCCCGCGGGCTGGTCACATGGTGATGCTGGAACACCCCGAGGTGGTCAGCGCCCGGCTGGCGGACCTCCTCGATCGGGCCTGCCCCGCATGAGGGAGTCGACGGACACCCGTCACCGTGCGCTGGCCGGCCAGATCGCCTGCTGCACCGCCTGCCCGCTCGCCGCGGGCAGGACCACGGTTGTTGTCGGGTCCGGCCCGGTGCCCGCACCGTTACTGGTGGTCGGCGAGGGACCGGGTGCGCAGGAGGACGCCACCGGCAGGCCGTTCGTCGGCCGGGCCGGCCAGCTGCTCGACCGGCTGCTGGTTGCGGCGGGCATGCCCCGCGAGCGGGTGGCAGTGAGCAACGTGGTCAAGTGCCGACCGCCGGGCAACCGTCCGCCCACCCGGGCGGAGGTGGTGACCTGCCGCGGCTGGCTCGCGGCCCAGATTCTGCTGATCGACCCGGAGGTGATCGTCACCCTCGGTGGTACCGCCACCGGATGGGCGCTCGGGCGAGGGCTGCGGCTGGCGGACGTCCGGGGACGTCCGCACCTCGTCGAGGGCCGCTCGATCCTGCCCACCTACCATCCTTCCGCCGCCCTGCGCGGCGGTCCGCAGGGCGCGACGGTTGCCCACCTGCGGGCGGATCTCGCGCTCGCGGTTGGATTGCTGCGGTGAGACTGCGGTGAGACTGGGGTGATGATCGCCACGCCGACGGCGATGCGGAGCTTCGGAGGCGCCCTGGCCGAGTTGCTGCGTGCCGGGGATCTCGTACTGCTCATCGGCGAGTTGGGAGCCGGCAAGACGACCCTCGCGCAGGGCATCGGCGCCGGTCTCGGCGTGCCGGACGCCGTGCGGTCACCGACGTTCATCCTTGCCCGGGTGCACCACGGCGGTCGGCTGCCGCTGGTGCACGTCGATGCCTACCGTCTGGGATCGGTGGCTGAGCTCGACGACCTCGACCTGGACTCCGAGCTGCCGGTGGCGGTCACCCTCGTGGAGTGGGGGCGGGGGTTGGCCGAGGTGCTCGCCGCTGATCGTCTGGAGGTCGTCATCGCGCGGCCGGCCGACCCCTCCTCAGAGATCCGGGAGGTTGACGTTGTCGCGCACGGCGACCGCTGGCACGGTGTCGCACTACCCGGCTGTGCACTACCCGGCTGAGCGCCCGCCGGGCGAGGTAGCCCCGCGCCCTACCCTGACCTCGTGCTGCTGCTCGCCCTGGACACCTCGACGCCGGCCGTCTCGGTCGCGCTCGCCGAGGGTCGGCGGGTGCTGGCCGAGCGAACCGAGGTGGGCCTCAACCGACACGGCGAACTGCTCGCGCCGCTGCTGGCCGCCACCCTGCG
>JADGOV010000046.1 GCA_017882785.1 Frankiaceae bacterium | reverse complement strand
CATCCAGCGTTGAGTTCGCCGTGAAGCACTTTTGGGGTGCTATCACCGTTCGCGGCCAGTTCGAGCGAATCGCCGGCGAGGGTTCCGTCGCTCCGGGAGGAGACGTGAGAGGGACTCTGTCGTTCGAGGCGACTTCCCTGACCACCAAGAACAAGCAGCGGGACAAACACCTGCGCTCTGCGGATTTCTTCGATATCGAAAACCACCCAGAGGTGGTCCTCACTGTTATCGAGGCGACGCCTGCCGACGGTGGCGCACTGTCCTGTAAAGGGACGCTCGAAGCAGCTGGGCACCGGGAGCCCATCGAGTTCACCGCGCACGTCCAGGACGTCACGAACCAAGTCGTCACTCTGACCGCGGAGGTCGTCGTCAACCGCGTTCGGTTTGGCATGACATGGAGTCCGATGCGCGTCGCCGCCTACGACGCACGCGGCACGGTCACCGCGAGATTCGTTCGCGCCTGATGACATCTCGAACGATGCCAGCGTCGGCGCGCGCCGCCAAGGCGTGCATACCGGTCCGGGATGGGCCAGGACGGCGTCGCCTTCACCGATCGTAGATCTCGCGCCGGTGGCCTAGCGTAACGACGAGGACCAACAGCACATCGTCGGCCACCGTATAGATGACCCGGTAATCGCCCACTCGGACCCGCCAGCCTGGGCGTCCTTGCAGAGCCCGGGCAGCCGGTGGACGTGGGTCCTCCGCCAAGAGGGCGATCACCCCCTGGATGCGTAGCCGGGTTGGCTTGTCGAGCTTGCGAAGGGCTCGAACAGCCGCCGGACGCAGTTCGATGCGGTACTCACTCACACCCAGCCAAGATCGGCCTTGACTTGCTCCCAGGGGATGCTCGCGCCCTCCTCCTCCATGGCTGCATCGAATGCCGCGGCGTCCTCAGCCTGCTCCAAGGCAGCTAGCAGGGTCTCGTAATGCTCGGGGCTCACCAACACGGCCGCCGGACGCCCGTACCGTTCGAGGAAGACCGCCTCAGTACGCGCCAGCTCGACAGCGTCAGGCAGGTTGTCCCGTGCTGCGCTCATGTTCATCGTTGCCATAGGTTCACTGTACGACTCGTGAACTTATTCGTACAACACTGTCCCAGTAGCCGACGGGTTTCGCCGCTCCCCCAGCAACAGCCCCGCGCAGTCGGCGGGCTCAGACGTCCGCCCCCGTCCGGTCGTCCTCGCCAACGTCTCCCGTGACCGCCCGCACCCTCAGCCGCAGCCCGTACACCGTCATGTCCCCGTCATCCGCGGGCCGTCGACGCGCCGGCGGATGGCTCCACCGCCAACGTTCACCCCAGGTTGATATCGGTCGATTCCCGCCACCCCCGAAGGCTCCTGATCGACGGCGAGCAGATCAGCAAGCCGGTCCAGCAGAAGGTCACGGGCCACCGGATACGCGAGCAGCACCTCACGGTCGAAACACGGGTCCGGTACCCGGGGCGGTGCGGCGAGTCCCGCGCCAGAAAGGCACCTGTCTGGTGGTTACGGTAGCGGCCGGGTGCTCGACGCGGACTCGGTGCTGGCCCCAAGGTGAGGGTCGACGCGTCGACGCATGTGGAATGTGCCTGTCAGGTCCCCTGGGGCCCGCCATCAGGGGGGTAGATGGGGCGATCGTCGACAAGGCAGTAACCCACGCCGCGGACAGTCTGCACGCTGCCGCGGCCGAAGGGCCGGTCGAGCTTGTTGCGCAGGTAACGGATATAGACGTCGACGACATTGCTGTCACCGTCGTAGGCGAAGTCCCAGACATGTTCGATCAGGTGCGTGCGGGTTAGAACCTCCCCGGCGTGGCGGAGCAGCTCCTCGAGCAACCCGAACTCCTTCGGGCTCAGCTCGACGGACTCCTCGGCGCGGCATACCAACCGACTGACCGGGTCCAGGGAGAGGTCCCCGCACTGCAGCACAACGGGCCGCTCCCGGGCGTCGCGACGGGTCAGCGAACGCAGCCGGGCGTGCAGCTCGGCGAGCGCGAACGGCTTGGTCAGGTAGTCGTCGGCGCCGGCGTCGAGACCGGCCACCCGGTCGTGGACACCATCCCGGGCGGTGAGCATCAGGACCGGGGCCCAACGGCCCGCCTGGCGCATTCGGCGGCAGACCTCAAAACCGTTCGGGGCGGGGATCATCGCGTCGAGGATGACGGCGTCGAAGTTGTTCTCCATCAGCTGCCACAGCGCATCTGTCCCGTCATTGGCGACGACGGTGACGTACCCCTGCTTGACGAGCGAACGGTGCAGCAGCGAGGCCATCCCGGTGTCGTCCTCGACGACGAGCAGCCTCATGGCCGCCAGCGTAGGGGCGTCAGGGAGCCGTTCGAGGGCAGGTCCGATCGGGTGGGGGTCGCGGAGGTTGACGCCGCCCCAGGAAGCGTTCGAGCGCTGATCGGGCTGTGCGGTCATCGTGTCCTCCGATGATGGGAGTCCCAGCGTGCGGCCGCCTCGATGAGAGCCCGATGAGATCTGCCGTCAGCCCGGGGGCGCGGGCTTCCGCTCACCGGCCGGCAGGTAGACCCGGATGGCGGCCCCGCCGAGGGCACTGTGGTTGTCGGCCGTGACCGTGCCGCCGAGCTTGGTCACCAATGCCTGCACGACCGCCAGTCCAAGCCCTGAGCCGGTGGTCCGGGTGCGGGCGGCGTCCGCGCGGCTGAATCGTTCGAATGCCGTCGGCAGGAACTGCGGCGGGAACCCGGGGCCGTCGTCCTCGACGAGCAGACTGACCGGTGGCCCCGTCGCCGCCTTGTCCTGTTGCCCCAAACCGGCAGGCTGGGCTGTCAGGACGACGGTGGTTGCGTGCGCTTCCGCAGCGTTGGCCACCAGGTTCGTGACGATCCGCTCGAGCCGGTCCGAGTCGGTCCGCAGCAGTAACCCGTCCGTGCACGCAACCCGCACCCGGACCGAGAACACCGGTTCCACGCGGCGGGCGAATGCGGTGAGAAACCCCCCCAGGTCGAGGATCTGGGTCTGGTGTTCACCGGCGGTGCGCCACCGGGCGAGTTCGAGCAGGTCCTGCGCCAGCCGGCTGAGCCGCTCGGCCTCGGCGAGTGCCGCCCGCAGTGACACCTCCACGCCTGCGCGGTCGGCCAGGTCCGACAGCGCGAGCTCGATCTCGCCACGCAGCACCGCCAGGGGTGTCCGCAGCTCGTGCGAGGCGTCCTCGACGAACGCCTGCTCGCGGGAGAACGCCACCGACAGCCGCGCCAGCATGTCCTGCAGCGTCTGGGCCAGCCGACTGATCTCATCCTCGCGTCGGCTCACCGGCATCTGCAACGTGGCGTCGTCACCCGCGCTGATCTGCTGGGCTTGGCGGGTGAGATCGTCCACGGGTCGCAACGCAGCCCGCACCGCACGCCACAGGGTGAGGGCGGCACCGGCGAGCAGCACCGGTGCGGCGACGAACAGCAGCAGCAGCAGCCGGTCGCGGGCGTCGTGCTGCTGCTCCACCGAGACGGCGACAGCCAGGACCTGACCGTCGGGTAGGCACCTCGCGAGCACCCGCAACGGTCGCGTTGTGGTGCTGGTGGCGAGCCTGGCCGTCGACCGCACAAGCACGTCGGAGCCTGGACAGCGGATGTCCGCATCGGCCGGTAACAGGGGCGAGCCCGCTCTCACCGTTTCCGAGGAGGCCAGGACCGTGCCGTCGATCTTGTACAGCTCCGACAGCTCTTCCTGCCGCACGACGGTCGGTCCGCTCTGGCTGATTGCCGCCGCCAGGTCACCGGCGCGGATACGCAGTGAGCTGTCGACGGCGGTGTCGAGCTGGTGGGAGAACACCACGAACACTCCGAACAGCACCAACAGCAGCACCGCGGCGGTCGCACCCGTCGCCAGCACCGTCAGTCTCACAGCCAGCGACCCCCGTGGCGCGCGTCGCGCCACCGGGTCGGGTGCGGGAACTGTCGAAGGCCCGGAGGTCACCGCACGACGGTATGAGACATCAGCCAGGTATCCGTCATGCCGAGTGAACTCCCGGATGCTGCGCCGGCAGCCCACGGCGGCACGGAAGCACAGATGACTTTGCCCTGGCCGACGTGAGTCCTCTCATGCTGTTCTCACCTACCAGCAGCCAGCCTGGGCCCATGGACCTGCTGGCACTCGATGCGGTGGCCCTGCCCCGCGCCCGCCTACGCGTCGAGGAACGGCTTCTTCACAAGCACGTACCAGGAGATCCCCTTGGATGAGGTGCTCACCAACGTGACCCATCTCGTCGGGAACGACGTTCCCGTTACCAAAGCCGAACGTCTCCAGCTCGGTGACGAGCTGTACACCCGGCCGGCCCGCAACGCCGGCTGCGACGTTCAACAGCGCGGCTACGAACTGCAGGCAACGGTGACCCGCGTGACCCGGGTGCTGTGGAGGATCGAAGCCCGTAAGGTCGCCGTGACCCTGGAGGACTCGGGGGAAATCCCGGCGGTCCCAGCCCTAGCCTCCCCACCGATCTTCCCACCGAAGGCGGACCTGGCGGAGATCGCTGCCGCAGCCTGGGCATCGGCCGGGACGTCCAGGGAGACGCTGACGGAGTTGGTTCGGGTTCGGTTCACCAGCCGGCCTTCCGGGTCGCCGAACCTGCACGCTGGCCAGGCATCGTTCCAGCCGGGAACCGACGTTCCCTACCGCAGGCCGGAGCAGGTCAACGTGCACCAGTACATCTGGAACCGGGACAACTGAACCAACCCCGTCGGCGCTGTTGCTTCCGTGGTGTCAGGACGTTGTCACGGCACAGTGGATGCCCATGATCGTCCAACCGCAGGGTGCAGGCACCGCCACGACTGGGAGCACGCCCTGGGCGGCCTCCATGCCCTCATGTGGGAGGAGGCCGAGCTGGTCGGTCACGCCTCCCTGATCCAGCGGCGGGCATGGTGCGGCCATGACGGCTGTCTTGGAGCGGCTGGCGGGCGCCGCGTACGACCTGGCTACGCTGGGCGCCACCGACGAGGCCACGGCCTTCTACGCGGCGCGGGGCTGGCAGCTCTGGCGGGGGCCGTCCTCGGCGCTCACACCCCGCGGGATCAAGCGCACCGCGGAGGAGGACGGCGACACCTGGTAGTCCGTCCAGCAGGCAAGAGCCGGACTCCTCCGCTCTGGCCGACGTCTGGGGTCAGGGTGACAGCCGACGCTGGCGACGCGCGGGGTGGCCGCGACGTAGAGCGCCAGGGAGACCCAGTCGGGCCCCTGCTGCGGCCTGGCCATTGGCGCGCCTGGCCGGGGCATCAGCCGGCCGGCCAGGTCAACGCGGTCCGCTCAGACAGAGCGGCAGCGCGCGGCCCCAGATACGTCCCAGCAGGATCGTTTGGCCCGACATACCGGACTCGGGCACGCACACGTGGGGGTCAGCCAGTCGCTGGCTGACCCCCACGCCGCCGGTGCCCCCCTCGCAGCCATCGCGCGCGGGCGATGTCGCACCGGAGTGCGCGCCGTTGTGCCGCCCCCTGTAGAGCGAGACAGGTGGGGCGTTGATACATCCGGGCGGGCACCGATGTGCCGACATCGGCCCACATCAGCGGCTGGGCACTGTTGGGTCAGTACGGCGCGGTGCCGAGTGTCACGGTGACCGTCTTCATGTCCCCGCCCCGGGTGAACTGCAGTGACAGCTGCTCACCCGGACGGTGCGCGCGGACCGCCGCCACCAACGCGTCCGCGCTGTCGACCGGCCGGTCACCGACCGCGGTCACGCGGTCGCCCGAGCGCAAGCCGGCTTTGGCTGCAGAACCACCAGGGGTGATCGCGCCGAGGACCGCGCCGCTCGTTGTGGCATTCGTCGGGTTCGTGACAGCTACGCCGAGGTAGGCGTGCCGCGCCTTGCCATCCGCGATCAACTCGTTGACGATGGGCTTGGCCTGGTCGATCGGGATGGAGAAGCCGAGACCGATGCTGCCAGACTGCCCGCCGGTACTGCCGAGGCTGGCGATCGCCGAGTTGATGCCGACGACCTCGCCACGCATGTTGACCAGTGGGCCGCCGGAGTTCCCGGGGTTGATGGCCGCATCCGTCTGGATGGCGTCGAGGACTGTCGAGGTCGAGTCCGTGCCGCCCGTGCCGCCCTGGCCTCCCTGGCCGCCCTGGCTGGGCTGATCCGTGCTCACCGGGCGGTCGAGGGCGCTGACGATGCCCGAGGTGACCGTGCCGGACAGGCCCAGCGGTGAGCCGACGGCCACGACAGGGTCGCCCACCGCCAACCCGGCGGAACGGCCCAACGTCACCGGCTTGACCCCCTGGAGGTCCCCAACCTTGATCACCGCAAGGTCGGACACGGGGTCACGGCCGACGATCGTCGCCGATCGGTCCCGGCCGTCGGCGAACTGCACCTTGATCGTGCCGCCGTTGGCCGCTTCCGCTGCGACGTGGTTGTTGGTGACGATGTGACCGTCGTTGTCGATGAGGAACCCGGTACCAACGCCGGACCCACTCGGTCCACTGACCGAGATCGACACCACGCTGGGCACGACCCTGGCGGCGATGGTGGTGACGGACCCACTTGGCGCGTCAGCGCTGGTGTCCGCGGCGGTGGCTGCGTTGCTGCCGTTGGTCGTCGTGCTGGTGGCGACGGCCGGGGACGGAGAGGACGAGCCGTCCACCGCAACCGCTACCGCCGCGCCGGCGCCACCGCCGACCAGGGCGCTGGCCAGGGCCAAAGCCACCATGCTCGACCGTCGTCGGCGCGGCGGGGGCGGGGGCTGCTCGGCACCGGAGGGCGGTCCGGCGGTGGGGGGCTCGGACATCGGCGGGAAGACCTGGGTGGCATACGTTGACTCGGTCACGCCTCCAGGCTCGGCGGGCACGCTGAGAGCAGGCTGAGGGTCAGCCCAACTTTGCCCAAGGATCAGCCGTTGCGGTCGGTGTCTGCGCCGGGATCGGGCGTACCGGGCAAGGTCAACACGAGCACGGCTCCGCCCGTCTCAGTCGCGTCCACCCGCACGGTGCCGCCGTGCTGCTCGGCCACCTGCCGCACAATCGCCAGACCGAGCCCCGAACCGGGCAGCATCCGCGCGTCCGACGCCCGGTAGAAGCGGTCGAAGACGAGCGGCCGGTCGGCTTGCGGAATCCCCGGTCCGGAGTCGGCGACCCGCAGCTCGCCCCGCCGCAGCCCGACGGTGACTGTGCCGTTCTCCGGACTCCACTTGCCGGCATTGTCGAGCAGATTGGTCACCGCCCGTTCGAGCAACCGGGCATCGCCGCGGACCAGCCAGGGCTCCAGGTCCACCTCGAAACGCAGGCTGCTGGTGCGCCGCCGGGCTCTCCCGACTGCGCTGATGACGATGCTGCGGAAGTCGACGTCCACGACGTCGCCCACCGGCCCTTCCTCTCTTGCCAGCTCCACCAGGTCAGTGACCAAACCGGACAACTCCGCGACCTGGGCGCGGACGTCGGAGATCAACTGGCGGCGCTCGGCCGGGGGCAGTGCTGTGCTGGCGTCGACCTGCACGAGCAGGTCAAGGTTGGTCCGCAAGCTGGTCAGCGGGGTGCGCAACTCGTGCCCGGCGTCGGCCACCAGCCGACGCTGGCGGTCGCGTGAATCGGCCAACGCGGCCAGCATGGCGTTGAAGGCCAACGCCAGCCGGGAGATTTCATCCGCCTTGGCGTGTGGGCCTCCCACGTCGATCGGCGCGAGCTCCTCGGTACGGGCAATGTGCTCCGCCGCCGCTGTCAACCGCTCGACGGGGGCCAACCCTGCCCTGGCGACGGCCATCCCCGCGCTGGCCGCAACGGCGATGCCCACCACGCCAACCAGCAGGAGGACGACGGTCAGCGTACCGAGTATCCGGTCGGACTCGGTGAGGGAACGGGCCAGGATCAGGGCCAGTCCGGCGTCCCTGATGGGGACGGCGACGGTACGGTAGGGCGTCCCCGCAACCTCGATCGTGCGCAGCGAGCGATTCCGCTGACCGGCCGCGACCTGCACCTCGGGCGGCCCGAAGGGCACCGGGTCCTCGCCGAGCGCAATGAAACTCGTGCCGTCGGCACGCACGATGGCCACCCGGACGTCCGCCGCGCCGAGGGCCGCCGACGGCACCCGAACGAGCAGGTTGGGTTCAGCCAGAGACGAGCTGGCCGCCGCCTCAGCGCGGTTGACCAGCGAGGCATCGAGTTCGTGCACCAGTTCGTGCCGAACGGTGATGTACGCCGCCGCCGCAGCCAACGCCACCGCCAGCCCGACGGCGACCGCGACGAGCAGCGTCACCCGGGCCCGCAGGGTCAGCGTCACGGCGGCGTCTCACGCAGCACATACCCCACGCCACGCACGGTGTGCACCAGCCTGGCTTCGCCCTCGGCCTCGGTCTTGCGCCGCAGGTATCCGACGTAGACCTCGAGGGAGTTCGCGGTCGTCGGGAAGTCGAAGCCCCAGACGTCCTCCAGGATCCGCTCCCGGGTCAGCACCTGCCGGGGGTGGCGCAGGAGCAGTTCCAGGAGGGCGAACTCGGTGCGGGTAAGCCGGATGTCGCGGGAGCCGCGGTAGACCTCCCGGGTGCCGGTGTCGAGCGACAGGTCGGCGAAGACCAGCGGGCCGCCACCCTCGCCGCGGTGGGTGCGGCGCAGCAGCGCACGCAACCGGGCGAGCAACTCCTCCAGGGCGAACGGCTTGGGCAGGTAGTCATCGGCGCCGACGTCGAGACCGGCGACCCGGTCGGCCACCGAGTCCCGCGCGGTGAGGACGAGAATCGGCACCTCGTCGCCGGCAGCTCGCAGACGTCGGCAGGTCTCCAGCCCGTCGACCTTGGGCATCATCACGTCCAGTACCACCGCGTCCGGGTGCCGGACCGCGATGGCGGCCAACGCCTCTGCCCCGTCCGCTGCCAGTTCGACCTCATAGCCGTTGTAGGTCAGCGAACGCCGCAGCGCCTCCCGGACGGCGTTGTCGTCATCGACGACGAGGATCCGCATGCTGCCAGTCTGGCCGAGCCGACTGAGAAAGCGCTGAACGTGACAGACGCATGTCCGTCACGGTCAGGTGATCAGGCGATCAAGCGCCGTGCAGGATACGCACCTTCTGCACCTCGAACTCCGCCTCCGTGAGCACACCGGAACTCCGCAGCTCACCGAGGTCCTTCAGCTGCGCGATCATCGCCGGGGTGTCCCGGGCTGGTGACGGCGTTGCGGGCCCGGCCGGCTCGGCCGGTGGGGGTGGCGGCGCCGCCGTCTGCGCAGCCCAGCGGCCATGGATGCGGCCCAGACGCTCTCGTACACGAGGACCCCGGCGAGGCTACCCGGCTCGATGAGCCCGCCGACGAGCCGAACGTCCTCGGCGTCGAGAAGCCCGGACGAGGAGCCGAGGAAGGGCGAAAAGTCGCCGGTTGCTGCCGATACGACGTCGGGAAGGTCCACCGGGCGCACGACACCACTGTCGTCCTTCGCCACGAACTCGAGGTCGAGGATCCGGATCACGTCTCGCTCGACGAGGTCGAGCAGGACGCCGAAGCCCGCTGTCGTAACCGACCCTGAGGGGAACTCGACGACCAGATCACTCGACTGGGCCGGCCTCGTCGGACTCGACGCGGGCGGCGCCTGGAGCTGACTCGGACAACCTGACATCCCAAGACCGCTGACCTCGTGGATCGGCCGCGCTCGAGGGCGAATCAAACCAATTGCCCAGCCGGCGTCGAATACCCGGTCAACGCCTCGTCGGCACCACGGCAGGGACGCTCCCCTCAGCGGGCCGAGGCGAGGATGCGCCGGCGTTCTTTCGGTGATCAGCGCTTGACGAAGAAGTCGCGGATGTTGGCGAGCAGCAGGACGACGGCGGCCAGGACGAGCAGGGCGGCGACGGCCACCCGCCAGTTTCCCAAGGCCGCCTGAGTCGCCAACCAGACGGCCGCGACCCCGACAGACGCCGCGAGGATCCCGGCCACGAACCGCGCGAGATGGCCTCTGGCGAAGGCCTCCACGCCGAGCATGACCAGCGCCAACCCGGCAAGTGTCGGCAGCAGTCCCCAGCTGCTGTCGAGAATGACCACCGCGAGCCCGACGAGGAGGGCCGACGCCGAAACCGAGGACCAGACCCGCAGCACCCGTTGACGGGAACGGACCGGGTCGACGTTGGGCTCCGAACGGTGCCGCAGGTGGGCGTGCGGATGCTCGCGCGGAAGCCCCCGTCGAGACGCATCCGCCAGCGCCTCGCGCTCAGCGACGAGCGCCCGCCGGCGTGTGCGCACGCCGTTGACGGCTGTCTGCGACTCCCCCAGCGCGGCGGAGTCGCCCTTGATGCCGACGCGGCGCAGCGCCCGCACCCCTGCCCGGCTGCCCCGCAGCTGCGCGCCGAGAGCGTCGAGTTCTTCCCCGGCATCGCTGATCCGACTGTCCACCTCGGTGAGCCGGTCCTCGACGGCCTGCCGCTCGGCGGCGCGGGAGGGAGCCTCCTTGTCCAGACCGGCCCATCCCACCGGATCGGACCAGCTCGACCGCACCGTCCCGTTCCGCTCGTAGCGCGGCCCGGCCGGGGCACGCTCCCCGCCGAAGCGGTCGCCGGTGTCGAGGCCCCACAGCCCCCGGTAGTCCCGCAGCCAGGGCGTCTCGTCGTCGACGAGCACCGGGCTCCACTCCACTGTCTCGCCCGGGCCCACGCCGGGACCGTCCCCCCGGTGGTAGTCGATGAAGGGGATACCGAAAGCGGTGCCCGCCTCGTCGCGGGTCCACGGCAGGAGCAGCCGGCCCACCCGCCGCAGGGCGGCGAGCAGCCGCCGCAGCGCAGCCGGCTCGACGGTGACCAGGTAGTCACCGGGCAGGTAGGCCCCCGAGTGCGAGCCGGCGCCGGCGAAGACCACCGGGTGCGTGTCCGTCCACTCGATGTCGGGGTCGTCCTGCCGGCGGCGCAGGTCGTCGCCGACCGCGTCGTGAGAGGAGAAGGCGACCCATGCCGGTCGGGCAAGAGGGTCGGGTGGGTCGGGCAGGAACAGGGTGACCTGCTCCCAGTCGGCCTCGTGATCGTTCACACCGCCGAAGGTCGACCGCCAGTCGTTCATCGCGTAGAAGTACCAGTACTGCAGCACGACGAAGCCACGGTCCCGGGTGACGTGACCGTAGTAGGGACAGCTCTGCGGGTCGGCGCGGGCGCGGTAGCTCAGTTCCGCCGCCGCCGCCGTGCCGCCGGGCACGCTGCCCCGCAGCCACAGTGACAGGCGCAGGAACGCGTCGATCATTCGGCCCAGCAGGCCGACCACGGCGAACCGGCTGCGGCCCGACGCCAGCCGGGCCCGCCCCGGGTCGCGCCGCCAGGCGCGGTACTCACCGCGGCCAAGAGGGTTCTCGACGAAACGAAGTGAGAGGTCGGGTGTGGAGGACGCCGCACCAACGTCGGCCAGGTGGCTGGGCGTGAGCTCCCCCGGAGCGCACAGCCGCTGCGGCAGGCGCCGGGGGGCGGCCCGCCAGAGCGAGCAGGTCGCCAGGTAATTCTCGACCGACATCGGCAGGAATAGCTCGCCACGGGTGAAGCGCAGCACCGGTTCGTAGCGCCGCAGCAGCTGCAGATCCTCCGCAACGTCCGCCGCCGCTGGCGTGCCCTCCCCCAGAGGAGACAACTGATCATTCGCCATCGCGCCACACAGTAGTCTCCAGAGGCCCGGGATCGGACATGCGCCGTCGATCCGGCGACACTGGCACCATGTCGAGTCGACCAGCGGTCCTGATCACCGGCTGCTCCACCGGCATCGGCCGAGCCACGGCGATCCGTCTGCTAGGCGACGGTCTTCCAGTGTGGGCAAGTGCGCGCAGTCTGGACACTCTTAGCGACCTTGCGGAGCGGGGGGCCCGCACCCTCGCCCTCGATGTCGCCGACGAGGAATCCATGCGGGCTGCTGTGGCCGCGGTCGAAGCGGACCACGGGGCGGTGGGTGCCCTGGTCAACAACGCCGGCTACGGCCTGCACGGGCCGATCGAGGAGGTCGGACCCCAAGAGCTGCTCGCCCAGTTCGAGACGAACGTCTTCGGTCTGCTCCGGCTCTGCCAGCTCGTGCTGCCCGCGATGCGTGCCCGGCACTCCGGCCGGATCGTCAACGTGTCCTCCATGGGGGGCCGCTTGACGCTGCCCGGCGGTGGGGCCTACCACGCGAGCAAGTACGCCGTGGAAGCGCTCTCCGACGCCCTGCGGTTCGAGGTCGCGGGCTTCGGCGTGCACGTCTGTCTGATAGAACCCGGGCCGGTTCTGAGCCCGTGGGTGAACACCGCACTCGGGACGATGCGTGATCCTGTTCAGGGGAGCCCGTACGCCCGCTTCCGGGCGGACCTGGCCACGAGCGTCGCGGGGGCATACACCGGCCGGGCCAGGCTCCTCGCCTCCAGTCCGGAGCGGGTTGCCCGGGCGATCGCACACGCGGTGACCGCTACCCGGCCCCGCGCGCGGTACGTCGTCGGCCCGCTCGCGCGCCTGCTGGTGACCGCCCACCGGGTGCTGCCGGACGCGGCCTGGGACGCGGTGATGGCAAGCCGCTACACCCGGCCGCAGTAGTCGCTACCCGAACTCACCGAGGCTGCCGCCTACGGGTCAGGGTTGCTGGGACGCGAGGTGCAACGTGCCCGGCGCAGCCGCAGGCACGGCCCGCGTCCTCGGCTCGCCGGGTCGATCCGGCGGTAGGCCGCCCCCGCGGCGGACGCGGGTCGTGCTGCCCCGGTTCGGCCGGTACGCCATCGCTCGTTCGGCCTGGGCGGTGATGGTCAAGGACGGATTGACCCACCGTGGCGCACCCGGTCTGCCGTCGGTGAGCAGCGTCGACAGCAGCCCCATCGCGTTGCTGCCCCTGCCAGACCGGCAGGGCTCGATGTGGGTGTCCGCGTCCGGGTGGAAGGAGGACGTGATCGCGACGCCGCGTGAGTAGTCGACTCCAGGCGCGATGAGAGCCACGGCAGGATGCGGGGCCCCTTGACCGGGACCGAAGTAGGGGTCCGCCACCGTCTCCCCCGGCGCCCCGAAGAACACCCCGACCGGCGTCGGCCGAGAGGTCGCCGAGCATCCGCCGCGCCTGACGGTAGAAGGGCGCCAACCCGGTTCGCCAGTCGGTGATGGCCCGCCACTGCGGATCGTAGAAGGCGCCTCCCGGTTCGCAGAGGGTGTTGCCGTAGACCAGGGAACCACCGCCGACGCCAGCGCCGGAGAGCACGACGACATCACGCAGGAAGGTGATCCGCTGAATGCCCCGGCAGGCCAGCCAGGGCGCCCAGGGGAAGTGGCGCAGGTCCCAGGACGTGCGTGGCAACGTCTCCTCGGTGAAGCGTCGGCCGGC
This sequence comes from Frankiaceae bacterium, assembly GCA_017882785.1. Lineage (GTDB taxonomy): Bacteria > Actinomycetota > Actinomycetes > JADGOV01 > JADGOV01 > JADGOV01. Next base: position 10,182 of record JADGOV010000046.1, on the reverse strand, counting down.
CTCGAGCACACCGACCCGGTAGCCCCTCTCGCTCAGCCGCAGCGCCGCGACCGCGCCGCCGAAGCCGCTGCCGACGACGATCACGTCCCAGTCACGTCCGCCGCGCTCGCCCATGTCGCCATTGCTCCGGCCAGAGCGTCCTCGGGTAGCGTCCGAGCATGACCACTGACGATCGCGAGCGGCGCGTCATCGACGCCGCACCCACAGGTCTGTTCATCGGCGGAACGTGGCGAGCGGCCAGCGGCGGCCGGACACTCGCGGTGGAAGACCCGGCCACGACGGACACGCTCTGCCGCGTGGCCGACGCCACTCCGGAGGACGCCACCGCGGCCCTCGACGCCGCCTGCGCCGTCCAGCAGCAGTGGGCCGCCATGCCCCCTCGGGAGCGCGGGGAGATCCTGCGGCGCACGTACGAGATCATTATCGAGCGGGCTGACGAGCTCGCCCTGCTCATGACGTTGGAGATGGGCAAGCCGCTGGCCGAGTCCACGGGCGAGGTCACCTACGCCGCGGAGTTCCTGCGCTGGTTCGCCGAGGAAGCGGTCCGGATCGACGGTCGCTGGGCCCGTGAACCTGGCGGCAAGGGTCGCCTTGTCACGATGAAGCAACCGGTCGGCCCGTGCCTGCTGATAACGCCCTGGAACTTCCCCATGGCGATGGGCACGCGGAAGATCGGCCCGGCCGTGGCGGCCGGCTGCACGATGGTCGTCAAGCCGGCGCAGCAGACGCCGCTGTCGATGACGATGCTGGCCAGCATCATGACCGAGGCCGGCCTGCCGCCCGGCGTGCTCAACGTCATCACCGCGTCCTCAGCCGGGAAGACAGTGGGCCCGCTGATGACCGACAAGCGGCTGCGCAAGATGTCGTTCACCGGCTCCACACCGGTCGGCCAGAGGCTGATGGAGCAGGCTGCGGGCAACCTTCTGCGCATCTCCATGGAGCTCGGCGGCAACGCCCCGTACCTCGTCTTCGACGACGCGGACCTCGATCTCGCAGTCGACCAGGCGATGATCGCCAAGATGCGGAACATGGGCGAATCCTGCGTTGCGGCCAACCGGTTCCACGTGCAGCAGGGGGTCGCCGAGGAGTTCGCCGCCCGCCTGGCCGAGCGGATGGGCGCACTCACCGTCGGTCGGGGCACGGAGGCGACGGTCAACGTCGGCCCGCTCATCGACGGCGTGCAGCGCACCAAAGTCGCCGAACTGGTCGACAACGCGGTCGACCACGGCGCGAAGGTGATGGTCGGCGGCGAGGCACCGGACCGGCCGGGGTACTTCTATGCCCCCACTGTGCTGCAGGGAGTCCCGCAGACCGCGGACATGTTCGCCGAAGAGATCTTCGGTCCGGTTGCGCCCGTCTATTCCTTCAGCACCGAGGAGGAGGCCCTCGCCGCGGCGAACGGCAGCGACTACGGCTTGGTCGCCTACGCCTTCACCCGCGACCTCGGCCGCAGCATCCGGGTGATGGAAGGGCTGGAGACCGGCATGGTCGGTATGAACAAGGGTTTGGTCTCCAACGCCGCCGCCCCCTTCGGCGGGGTCAAGTGGTCCGGTTTCGGGCGCGAGGGCGGCCGGGAGGGCATCGAGGAGTACCTGTCCACCAAGTACGTGGCCATCGACGCCTGAGGCGCCGGCTCGCGAACCGGTATCATCCCCTCGCGGCGGGCTGCGCTCCGCCGAGGAGGCTTCGCCTAGTCCGGTCTATGGCGCCGCACTGCTAATGCGGTTGGGGGCTTCAACCCCCTCCCGGGTTCAAATCCCGGAGCCTCCGCCGACAGCTGGCACCGTCCAGGAACGCCGTTCGGGCACGGCGGAATGAGAGGATGCGTCGTGGCGCAGCAGGTGCGGGGAGTCATCGCGACGGCCCAGGGCGCGCCGGTCGAAGTGCAGACCGTCATCGTTCCCGACCCCGGCCCAGGGGATGCGGTCGTGACAGTGCAGGCGTGCGGGGTCTGCCACACCGACCTGCACTACCGCGACGGTGGCATCAACGACGACTTCCCCTTCCTGCTCGGCCACGAGGCCGCCGGCATCGTCGAAGCCGTCGGCGACGGAGTGACGAACGTCGCAGTTGGCGACTACGTGGTCCTCGCGTGGCGGGCGCCGTGCGGCACCTGCCGGGCGTGCCGGCGCGGTCGGCCCTGGTACTGCTTCGACAGCCGCAACGCCACACGACCCATGACGCTGCTCGACGGCACCCCGCTCGCTCCGGCGCTGGGCATCGGAGCGTTCATCGAGAAGACGCTGGTATCGGCGGCGCAGTGCGTAACGGTCGATCGCCGCGCCGACCCGGCCGCCGCCGGCCTGATCGGGTGCGGGGTCATGGCCGGCTGGGGGGCCGTGGCGAACACCGGCGGCGTGCAGCGCGGGGACACTGTTGCGGTCATCGGCTGCGGCGGCGTCGGCAACGCGGCCATCGCCTCCGCTGCTTTCGCCGGCGCCCGCAGCGTGATCGCGGTCGACGTGGATCCCCGCAAGCTGGACTGGGCACGCCACTTCGGCGCCACCGACACAATCGACGCGCGAAGTGAGGACGTCGTCGAGCGGGTGCGGGAACTGACCGACGACTTCGGCGCCGATCTGGTCGTGGAGGCGGTCGGCCGACCGGAGACCTACGAGCAGGCCTTCCTCGCCCGCGACCTCGCCGGCACAGTCGTGCTCGTCGGCGTGCCGACGCCTGAGCTGACGGTGACGCTGCCGATGATCGAGATCTTCGGTCGCGGCGGGGCCCTGAAGTCCTCCTGGTACGGCGACTGCCTCCCCACCCGCGACTTCCCCATCCTCATCGACCTCTACCTGCGCGGTCGCTTCGACCTCGATGCCCTCATCAGCGAGCGCGTCGGGATCGACGATGTCGAGGAGGCGTTCGCCCGCATGCAGCGCGGTGAGGTGCTGCGTTCAGTGGTGGTCCTCCAGCCGGCTGCCGTCTGACGGCGGAGTCGCCAGCTGCACCTCGCCGACGAGAGCGATCGTCGCGGAGTGCAGCCGTCCTGCATGGCCGGGCCGGTGAAGATGGCGCCGGAGAGGACAGGGCACGCCTCGTCGATCACCACTTGGCTCGTGGTGATGCCGTTGCCCCGGGTTTAGGCCCCCGCCACACCGCCGACTGGCGTCGTCACGACGCGGACGTCGTAGCCCTGCTCCCCCGCCCCATCGACGGTCAGGCCGACCGCGCAGACGTGCGGGTCGGTGAACGTCACCCCGTGTGCGTGAGCAGGGCTCGGCCGATGACGTCGCCGACCACGTACAGGCAGCCGCCGTCGACGCCAGCACGGCGAACTCGCTGTCCACTTCGCACTCCGCGCCGCCAGGAGCCGCCAGTCTCGCTTCTGTGCCCTCCCGGTTTACCCTCCCGGCGGGACCACATGACCGCGCAACACGATGCATCGCGGTCGGGACAGGCACTCAAGATCCTCTCGTGGATCGGCCGGGTAGACCACGAAGTCGGCCGGCGCCCCCTCGATCAGCCGGCTCGGCCGGCCCAGCCAAGCCCGGGCCCGCCAGGAGCCGGCGCCCAACGCATCGGAGGCCGACAACCCAGCCTCGTACAGAGCGCGGATCTCCTGCCCGACCAGCCCGTGGGCCAGGCTTCCGCCGGCGTCACTGCCGGTGAAGATCGGCACGCCGGCCTCGTAGGCCGCTCGTACCACGTCACGGCTCGACGCGTGTAGCGCGCGCATGTGCTCGGCGTACAGCGGGAACTTCCCGGCGGCGGCGTCGGCGATACCGGGGAAGCTGTCGATGTTGATCAGTGTCGGCACGAGCGCGACGCCACGCTCGGCCATCCCGGCGAGTAGCCCGTCGTCGAGTCCGGTGCCGTGCTCGACGCAGTCCACACCGGCGTCGAGGAACTGACGCACCGCCTCCTCACCGAAGACGTGCGTCGTCACCCGGGCCCCGGCGGCGTGGACGGCCTCGATCGCGTCCCGGACCACGTCGTCGGGCCAGCACGGCGCCAGGTCCCCACGATCGCGCTCGATCCAGTCCCCGACGATCTTCACCCAGCCGTCGCCGCGCCCCGCCTGCACGGCGGCGGCGGCAGCGAGGGCGTCCGGCTCCAGCTCCAGTCCGTAATTCGGGATGTACCGCCGGGTCCGGGCCAGGTGCCGACCGGCCCGGATGATGCGCGGCAGATCGGGGCGGTCATCGATCCAACGAGTGTCCGCCGGCGAGCCGGCGTCCCGGACCAACAGCGTGCCGGCGTCCCGGTCGGTCACCGCCTGCCGCTCCTGGGTGTCGAGGTCGACGGCACCGTTCTTGTCCAGGCCGACGTGACAGTGCGCGTCGACCAGACCGGGGACGATCCAACCCTGCGTCACGGTGGTCGCCGTCGCGGTGGGCTGGTAGCTGACCGTGCCGTCGACCACGTACAGGTCACGATGCTCCTCCTCGGGGAGCACCACCCCGGCAACGTGCAGCACCTGCGGGACAGTGGCCATGGTCGCCGGACGCTACCCGACCGTGCCGTCCTCGTCGCTGGCAGGGGGCGCATCGGCCCGGGCGCCGGCCAGTTCGGCACGTACCGCTGCACTGAGAGCACCCGCATCGCCGACGACGGTGAGCAGGGTGGCGCCTCGCCCCCGCCACCGGGCGGCAGCGGTCCCGGTGGAGGCGTGCACTCCGTACGGCAGGCTGGCGGCGGCCGCGGCGGCGCGCACCCGATCGAGCGCGGCCGCCATCTGCGCGGCCGAGATGTCGCCGGGCTCAACTCCCAGGGATAACCCCAGGTCGTACGGACCGACGTAGAGACCGTCCACGCCGGCGACCGAAGCTATCGCCTCGACGTCGGTCACGGCGGTGACAGACTCAATCATCACCACGCAGGCCGGCTCGGGGGCCGGTCGAAGCTGACCGTAGGAGCGCATGCCTCGTGGCGGGTAGACGCAGGCGGCCGCGGCTCGGCGGGCGTCCTCGGCGGAGTCCACGTTCGGCACGACCACGCCGTGCGCGCCAAGATCGAGAACGCGACCGATGGCCGTGAGGTCGTTGCGGCGGGGGCGGACGAGTGGGACCGCGCCGGCCGCGATGATGCCAGCCAGCGCGGCAGGCAGGTCGGCTTCCGACGTGCCGCCATGCTGCAGATCGACGACCACATAGTCCACTCCGCCGGCCGCGAGAAGCTCGGCGGACAGCCCGCCCGGCAGCGTGCACCAGGCGCCGTAGAGTGGCTGCCGGGCGCGCAGCCGCGTTCGAAACGATGCGGGCTCTGCGGGCTCTGCCATGTCGGCCATTGTGCCGGTCGCGGGTCAGAACACAGGCCGCCCCGAGAGGGGCGCGACGAGCTCCGGCCCGGTGGCCCGCACATTGCCGACCCGGGCATGCACCGGGTAGGCCGCCAGCAGTCCGGCTGGACACACCGGCAACCGCAGGGCTGCGGCCGGGTCGGTATGGGTGGGGTCGAGCCAGGCGGTCCAGTCGGTGGGGGAAACCACCATCGGCATCCGGTCGTGCAGCCGGGACAACGGGCCGGTCGCGGCGGTGGTCAGGATCGTGCACGTCCATCTGGTAGCACCATCGGCGTCGGACCACCGCTCGTAGAGGCCGGCGAACGCGAGCAGGCCGCCGTCCGCCGGGTGCAGGAAGTACGGCTGTTTGACCGTGGCCTTGACCGGGGCGGTCGCGGTCGAGTCGCTACTTGTCCACTCGAAGTAACCGCTGGCAGGGAGGAGGCAGCGACGGGCCGCGAGCGCGCCACGGAACGCGGGTCGAGCCGCGACAGTCTCCACCCGCGCGTTGATCCGGCGCGCCGCGCTACGGGCATCGGTCGCCCACGGCGGGAGCAGGCCCCAGTGAAGAGTCCGCAGTTGGCGCATGTCGGCTTGCCGGTCAGTCCGGCGGATCAGCACCCCTGGCACCGGGTCGGTCGGCGCAACGTTGTACGACGGCAGCGGCGGCGGATCCAGGATGCACTGCGGCCGGATGCCGAAGGCTTCGGCCATGTCCTCGACCGGGCTGGCCGAGGCGTAGCGCCCACACACGGCCGTCAGCCCGCCGGTGTTGGTGCCGCGCTCACGCCGCCATTCTGCCGGTCAGGGGCTCGGCCCCTATCGGCTAGCATCGAGGCGACCAGCGCTCGTAGCTCAACGGATAGAGCATCTGACTACGGATCAGAAGGTTGGGGGTTCGAGTCCCTCCGAGCGCGCGAGACAACATGGCCCTTGACCTGCACGAACGTGGTCAGGGGCCGTTGCATCCCGGGCCGGCTGCCGACCTTCGCAGTGCCGTGGGAGCCATACCGGGAGCCACTGCCTCTCGCGCTCACGCCGTCGGCTCGCCGAACAGGACCGCGATCATCGCCTCGGTCGCCGCTCGCTTGTCGCCCTCGGCCACAGTCCCGATCCGGTCATCCCAAGAGGTACGTGTGCTGCGCCGATCATGCTAGAAGGTGCGCTCTGCAGACCCGCGCAACATCCCTTTGAGCATGATCGGCGCGAGCCGAGAGGTCGGCGCAAGCCGAGAGGTCGGCGCGAGCCGGGGGATCGGCGCCGGGGCGGCGCAATGCGGCGCGTCAGGACGAGCGGAAGCTGGGGATGCGGAGCCGGCCGTTGTCGAAGAGGGTCTTCTTCAGGAACGACTGGCCCTCGCCCGGCGACGTCGGAGCGTCGTCGGGGTGGACTCCTGCGAGTCGGGCGGCGTTGCGCATCGCAGCCTCGCCGAGTTGGGACATTCCGGGACGCGCGTCCCGGGCCGGCGGGACATACGTCGGAGGAGTAACAGCAGGCCGGTCGGTGCGCGGCTCGCGGCGGTTGAACGCCGGTGCGAGGCCGGGGGCGGCGGCGTCTCGGCGGGTCAGTGCGGGCCCGAGGTCGAAGTGCTCCCGCAGCGTCCGCAGCACCGACGTGGTGTGGAAGGTGTCGGTGACGACCGTCCCCTTCTCGGTGTACGGGGAGATCACGATGGCTGGGATCCGGACACCGAAACGGTCGAAGGCGAACCCCAGCTGGCCCGGTGAGTCGTCGGGGACAGGCGCGGACGGCGGGGGCACATGGTCATAGCACCCGCCGTGTTCGTCGAAGAGCACGACGAGTGCGGTGGACTCCCACTGGGGTGACCGGACGACCGCGTCGTAGACCGACGCGAGCCAGCGTTCGCCCGCCCGGATGTCAGTCGGCGGGTGATAGTCGCAGAGCGGGCCGAAGAGCAGGTTCGGCTCGATCCATGAATACGCGGGCAGGGCGCCGGCGGCGGCGTCCGCGTAGAAGTCGCTCCAGTCCGCAACGTGTTGATGCCACATCCTCACGTGGTGCAGCCCCGAGAGGTTGATCGCACAGTCGGGCACGATCTGGGTGGCGCGGTCGAAATAGGCCTTCCAGGCGATGCCTTTGTCCGTCAGGAGGTCGAACAGGTTCGGCGTGTCATTCTGCCAGGCGTAGTTGACGATGGCCTCGTTGTCGATCCGGCCGAGGCTGGTTCCCGTGTGGTAAAAAGACCGATTGGGAAATGTGCACGTCGGGGCCTCGGAGAACCATCGGGTGAACACCGCGTACTCGCGCGCCAGGGTATTGAGCACAGGTGCTGTCTGCGGGGTGAACATCCCGCCGATAGCCTGCATCTCGGCGTCCGTCGGCTTGCGGCCGACCCACCAGACGAAGTTGGCGAAATAATCGGTGGCGAAGCCGTCCATCGTCGGGACCGCGGGCTGATCCGGCTGGTTGTAGGGCTCGGACATGAAGTTTGGCATGATCGAATAGGCGGCCTTGCCCGCGTTCGATTCCGGCCGATGATGCCCGTACATCTGCACGTTGACGTTCGGCCACGCCTCTCCGGGGTCCGGATCCGGGTCGGTGAACTTCTGTGTGGGCCGCACCCGCACGCTACCGCCTGGGTAGGGCAGCGCGATCTCGCGATCCCGAATGCCATCGGCTGCGCCGATATGAGGCAGGTGACCGAGCAGGGAATCGAACGAGCGATTCTCGAACATCGCGACAACCCAGTGCCGTATGCGTTCGACCATCAGCCCTCCTCTGTGCCCGCGTCAGACACCGCGGCCCCGGTTCGATGTCGAGGTTTGCGCAGCGTCACCGTATGGACACTACTCGTACCGAAGAGGGATGCGACCCCGTCGCCGGCGACCACCTGCTCGGACCGTCCGGCTACGTCGAGCCGCCCCATCTTCTGGTCGGAGAGTCCGTGTTGTGTGCGGATCCTGTCCGGCCCTGTCGGTACGTTTGCGCTGAGCTGAGCAACGCGACCGGATCGGCGTTGGTCATCCGCAGAGGAGCATCGTGCCGTGATGATGTCGAAGACCCCATCCTCGGTGCGCCGACGCGAGGTCCTCACCGTCTACGTGATCGGACTCTTCCAGGGCCTGAGCCTGGTCGCCTTTCCGGCCGCGGCCACCATCCTGACGTCACCGACAGGGTATGACCTGTCCAAGGGCCGGTACGGCGTGCTGTTCCTGCCACAGGTGGTCATGGCGGTGGCCAGCTCGTTGTCCCTGCCTGCGCTGTCCCGCCGATTTCGGCTGAAGCAGATCCTCCTCGCCGGCCTGGCGGCCAACACGGCGGCGATGGGGCTGCTGGTAGTCAGCGACCCGGTGAGCACCGATGCGGTCGCGTTCCCCCTGCTGCTGGTGGCGACAGCGATGCTGGGCCTGGGGTTCGGCCTCACGCTGGGCTCGATCAGCACCTACGCCGGCGCGTTCATGCCCGACCGGCGGGATGTCGCCCTGACCGCGCTGAACGTCCTGTTGGGGCTGGGCACCGCCCTCTCCCCGCTGCTCGTTGCGATCTTCACCGAGCTGGGGCAGTGGTGGTACCTGCCGTTGCTGGCGGCCGTCGGCCTCGTGGCCCTGATCGTCGTGTCGGTGCGGCAGCCCATGAACGTCCCTACCGTAGGTGGCGCGCGAGCGGGTGGGAAGGTACCCACCGCCTTCCTCCTCTTCGCGGCCGCTCTGGTGATCTACGGCGTGGCCGAGACGATGTTCGGAAACTGGGGGACCACGCTGCTGGTGGGCCGCGGCGTACGGGCGACCGCAGCCAACGGCGCCCTGGCAGCCTTCTGGGCTGCTGTCACGGTTGGCCGCCTGATGATTGCGCTGGCCTCCACCCGGATTCGCTCGGTGTACATCTACGTCGTGCTCCCCTGGGCCATCGCCGCCGCTCTGCTGCTCGCCCCCACCGCCAAGACCGCCGAGGCTGGCATCGCGTTGTTCGCCCTTGGCGGCCTGGCCTGCTCCGGGTTCTTCCCGATGACCATCGGCTACGGCGAGTCGACGTTCCCGGGCATCGTCGAGCTCACCGCAGGCTGGCTCATCGCCGCCTACCAGTTGGGGTACGGCCTGGCCGCGTTCGGCGGCGGCGCCTTGCAGAGCGCGGTCTCGCTGTCCACGATCTTTCGCCTGGTGGCGGTGCTCGCCGTCGTCATGGGGGTACTCGCCGTCGCGATCGCGCGTCGGCAACGTCGGCCCACTGCGGAGCCGGCGCTGGCCGGTTCGCCGCCCGCAGCCGCGTGAACTCGGGCGAAGTGATCCCTTCGCAGCCACCGAAGCTGATGGCTCGCTCCTACGGCCCTGGGCTGGTAGCCTTCCTGCAGTCGCGTCAGGACCGCCCTGGACACCACAGTGCCCGGTCGACGGCGCCAGCGACTTCGGCCTTTTGAGCCATCCCGCGTCCCCCGACGACGCCTCTGCGTCGGCCCGGGGTCGGCGCCCCGTAGAGACGGACCCGCGAATGACACGCTCCCCCTCCTCCCTTCCCACCCCGCTGCTCGGCCGCCCGCGGCGCCGCCCGCAGGCCCCCCAGCCTGCCCTGCGCACCACGGTCGTGCGGCTCCAGGGTGACCTCGAGACCCGCCCCCGCGAGCTCAGGGCCGAACTGTTCGCGTTGCTCAGCCCCGACACCATGCTCGTGCTTGACCTGCGCGGCGCGACGTTCCTCGGTGCGGGGGCTGCTCGGCTGATGCTCGCCCTGGGCAGCCAGGCGACGGCGTCAGGCGCCCGGCTCGTCCTCTGGCGACCCGAGGGGCAGCCGCTGCGCACGCTGCGCATCGCGCGCCTCGAGCGGGTCTTCGACATCCGTCCGGCGACGTGGAACCCAGCGCGATCGAGAGACCGGGCGGGTCCCGCGCCCCAGCGGCAGGAGCCTGCCAGGCGAGCGGGATAGGGCCACCCGCGAACGGTCGTGGCGCTGCCGGAAGACTGCCGGTGGGCGCCTCGGCTGCCCCTTGACGTGCAGATCAATAA
>JADGOV010000227.1 GCA_017882785.1 Frankiaceae bacterium | reverse complement strand
GGCGGCCATCGCCTTGATGTAGCCACTCCCCTTGTCGTCGATGGACTGGATCTGGAGCGAGTCGACGGTAAGCCCGAGGTTCGCCATCTCGATCTTGCTCGCGTCCAGGACGTGCCCCGCGAGTGTCTGCCGCTCGCGGATGATCGCCTCGACGGTCATGCTGCCGACGATAGACCTCAAATGGCCGGCGAAGATCTGCCCGGTGAGCTCGTCCATCTGACCCTGGTCGGCGAGGAAGCGCTGTGCCGCGGCCGCGATCGAGGCAGGGTCGGAACCCACCTTGAAGGCGATGACGGCTCGCACCGTCAGCGCGATGCCCTGCTGCGTCACGCACTCCTCGGTGACCGCCGCCTCGCGCATCGCGAGGGTCATGAAGGACACCTTCCGGAACACCGGAAGCACGAACGTCCCGTGCCCGGTCACGATGCGGAAGGGCATCTGGTCACCGACGGCTCCAGACTGCTTGCCACCGGAGATCAGCATCGCCTGGTCAGGGGTCGGCACTCGATAACCGAACACTGGGTCCTCCTCCTCCGATCGCGAGCCGTTCCGCTATCCCTTACAGTCCCCATGGCATCACGTCGACCGCGCGCGCACCCCGGAAGCGGAAGATCAGCACCGCCGTCTGCGGCTCGATGACCTCATCGGCATAAGCGATCAGCTGTTCCCGGACGCCGCGCACGGTGACACACACCTCGCCCGGGCTCTCTCCGCCCCGGATGCGCGTGATCACCTCGCCGACCTTACCGACCACCGGGAAGTCCTCAGCCATGGTCTGCCCCGCGGGGACGCGTCAGGCCCCTAGACCGACAGCGTGCGGGACACCCGCTGCAACTGCACGCGCAGCGACCAGGTGACCTCGTCCATCTCCCGCTCGCCGTTGACGATGACGAGCTGTTCGCGCTCCCGGTAGTAGTCCAGCATCGGGAGTGTGCGCTCTTCGTAGACCGCAAGTCGGTGCTCGATGACCTCGGCGGTGTCGTCCGCACCCCGGCCGCGCGCCAGCAGGCGACGCACCAACTCCCCCCGGGCCACGTCGAGGTGCACCGCAACCTGCACGGCCACACCGAGATCGCGTGCCGTCAGGTAGGCCGCCTGCGCCTGCTCCACCGTGCGGGGGAAGCCGTCGAGAACGTATCCGCCGCTCGCATTGGCCGCGACCACGGGCTTGCGCAGCATGTCCATGACGAAGGCGTCCGGCACGAGGTCGCCACGCTGGACGTACTCGTGAGCGGACCGGCCGATGGAGGTGCCCTTGACGATGTGCGCCCGGAGCAAGTCGCCACTGGAGATGTGGGTGATGCCGAAGTGCTCGGCGATGCGGACCGCTTGCGTGCCCTTGCCCGCACCAGGGGCGCCGATGAGCAGGACTCTCACCTGATGACCTCCTCGTCCATGATCGCGCACGTCTGACTCCGACGGTACCCGACCAAGCCGGCCGAACGGCTGTCCAAGGGGCGCAGCGCAGCTATCCGCGTGCGGAGGTACAGAAGAACTGCCACATGGCCGCCGTTGCATCCGGCCCGGCGCGGTCGGTGAAGGACCCTGCCGACGATCCGCCCGACCAGCCGTGTCCCATACCGTCGATCCGCCAGTACTCCACCACGACCCGGCCGGTGACGTCGTCCCAGCTGCGGACGGTGAACGACCGTCCGCCGGGCGCTCGACCCTGGCGCACGCGGGTGGGCCGGTCGGGGTCGGCGCGGAGTGAGCCGCCGGCGGCCAGCACATCGGTGGCCAGCCACTGCCGGACGCTCTGGTCACCGTTGACAACCGAGACCGTCCGATCCTCGGTCCCGTGGAAGATCACGGCCGGCATGACCCGAGCCCGATCCGCCATGCCCGCGTACGCCTCCCGGGCTGAGCCCTCGACGTCCCTGATGCCGCGGCGCAGGACCGCGAAGGCGTCTGAAACGGTCGACGCCGCGCGGTAGACGACCCCGGAGTGCAGCCCCAGCGCGGCGATCAACTCGGGATACTCCGCCGCCACGAGGCTTGCCATGGCCGCGCCGGCCGACATCCCGGCCAGGTAGACGCGGCGGGGGTCAGGCGTGACCCCGGCAGCGCCGGCCAGCACATCCCGAGCTATTCCGGCAATCAGTGCCGGCTCACCGGCGTCCCGACGCTGGTGCTCCGGCAGGAACCAGTTCCAGCAGCCACTGCGATTGGCCGCCGACGTCTGCTCGGGATAGACGACGAGGAAGCCCTCGCTGTCCGCCAGCTCGTTCATCCGGGTACCGGTCGCAATGGCCGCCGCGTCCTGTGAGCAGCCGTGGAGCACCACGACCATCGGCAGGGGACCGTCGGCGCCGGGCGGCACGTGCACCCGGTATGAGCGGGCGCCCTGGGTGTCGGGGACGACCAGCGCTGCCATCTGGCTCCGCCCCGCCGAGCCGACCCGTCCTGCAGCTGAGCCCGGCCGGGTGCCGGGCGGCCGACTCCTGGGTGCGTCCGCCCTCCCAACCCGCCCATCTCTGAGCGAGCGGCGGATGGCCTCCTGATTGGCGGCGTACAGCTGTCGCCAGTCCCGGTCCGTCACCATGTGCGTGTCATGTTACGCGCTTGCTTGGAAAACAACGCACTCTGCATCTCAGGTGAGCACTCTCAGGTGA
>JADGOV010000226.1 GCA_017882785.1 Frankiaceae bacterium | reverse complement strand
ACCGCGGCCACCAGCCCTATCAGGCCGACCACTGCCAAAGTGATCATCGCGAGCCCGTAGGCGCGCTCTGGTGTCGAGGTGATCCCGGCGACCAGGATGGTGCCCGCGATCGCGGTGCCGAGGCAGGAGCCGAGGTTGGACACACTGCGCGACAGGCCGGAGATCTCGCCCTGGCGTTCCTCGCCGAAGCTGGATTGCACGATGTTGACCGACGGGGTCAGCATGGCGCCGAGGCCCAGCCCGATCAGGAGGAGTCCGGGTGCGAAGACCCAGGCCTTGGGAGAGCTGATGCCGATCACCATCGCCAGCAAGACCCCGACGCCGGCGATGGTGACGATGAAGCCTGCCAGGATGAGGGTTCGCTGCGGGTACCGCTTGGCGAGGCGCTCGGCGGCGAGCGAGGACACCAGCAGGCCGACCGTGGCCGCGGTGAAGATCACCCCGGTCTGGATGGCGTTGTAGTGACGCACGACCTGCAGGTAGGCCGAGACAACAAACGACACGCCCATGAGCAACAGCCACTGGGTGTTCTGGGTGATGAGGCCGAGATTGGAGACGCGATTACGGAACAGGCCCGTCGACAGCAGGGGCTCCTTGCCCGCACGCTCCTTGGCGCGCACCCATGCGAAGAACCACACCAAGACCAGGACCCCGGCGGCGATCAAGGCGAGCATCAGCCAGAGGTTGTTGTCCGCCGCCAGGATGCCCATCACCAGCAGGATGAGGCCGGCGGCGGACAGGATCGCTCCGCCGGTGTCGAAGGAGCGCGCCGGATCCGGCGGCAGGGGATCTTCGACGTTGCGGCGGCTCAGCAAGACGATGACCGCGATGATCAGAGCCTGGAAGACGAACGCTGCCCGCCAGCTGATCGCTGAGGTGATGAGGCCACCGATCAGCGGCCCCGCGGCGGCGCCGATGCCTCCCATGGCGCTGATCGCGCCGAACGCGCGGGCACGCGAGGCGGTCCCGGTGAACAGCAGCGTCGCGAGGATGTAGACGGGCGGGATCAGCAGCGCCGTGCCCACGCCCTGCAAGATGGAGTTACCGATGATCAGGACACCCAGGCCGGGAGCTGCCGCGCTCAGCACGGCGCCGATGCCATACACGACGAGGCCAACGGTGAAGCACCGCTTCCGGCCATAGCGGTCGGTCAGCTTGCCGCCGGGGATCATCAGCGCCGCCATGACCAGCAGGAAGAGCGTGATCGCGATCTGCACGCCCTGCACCGTCGTGTCCAGGTCCTTGCTGATGTCGTTGATCATCACGTTCATGTTCGAACCGGCGAAACTGCAGATGAACTGGGCGAGGGCGAGAGGAACCAGCGCCCTTCGCAACGCGCCCGGCGATCGTTCCACCGCACCAAGCTGAGCCATCCGCACCTGCCTCCGGTCGAAGCTGTAGCGTCACCCTCCGCCCCGCGGCCCGCCTGCCTGCACTCAGGCCGGCGAGTCCGAGGCGGTCAGCCCGAGGTGCCGCTCATACGCGGCAAGGCCCGCGGCGATCGTGTACGGCCGCTGCAGGCGCGGCGAGATCTGGGAGTAATCCAGATACGGATTGTCGCCGCACTCACAGCAGATGAGCTTAAACGCGCCCGTGTATCGGCGTTCCGCTCGGCCATCCCCGATCAGGACCGGCTGTCTCCGCAGCACCGCCGTGCAGCCATGACCAGGCTCACCTGCCAGCGGGGACGTAACCAGACCCGCAGCAATCATCTCCGCCACGGGTCAGGAGAATCACGCGGGCCGCTCGCTGCGGCAGCACGATCCGCAAGGCCAGCTTCCGGCGTGCCGTTCGGACTGCTGAGTCTCTAGAGTCGGTTCACTACACCGCCGGCGGGCTGGCCCGCTGTTCCTCACCGACATCGCCCCCGCACCCGCCCGACGGCAGTGGCCTGGCCCGGATGATCGTAGAGAAGCCATTGGCCGCTCCGGCGCGGGATAGCTGCACGTACTACCCGGGCATCAATCGGTCCCATTCTTCGCTGCGCCAAGGGTCCTCAACCGCCCCCACAGCATCACCGCCGACGTCGAAATCCCGGAGTCCGGCGCGGAGGGCGTCCTGCTGAGCCAGGGCACCGCCGCGGGCGGCTGCTCGCTATGCGTCAAGGACGGCCGGCTCCACTACGTCCACAACCACGTCGGACGAGCCGAGTACGTAGTCATCTCCGACCGCCCAGTACCCCCGGGACGGCACGAGCTGCGCTTCGAGTTCGAGTCGACCGGCCAACCAGACCTGGCTTCCGGCAAGGGTTCGCCGGGCCGACTCCAGCTCTACATCGACGGTTCCCTGGTCGGCGATGCCGAGGCCCCTGTCACCACGGGTGGGATCGTTCGCGGTGGTGACGATGCTGCTGCTCACTGCCAGCGTCGCCGTGCTGGCGGCGTCCCGCCGAGCGCCTTCGCGGCGGGGGACGGTCGGTTCCGAGCCCGCGGACGCCGCGCCCGTCACAGATCATCCCGGAACGTACCGCCCCCAGCCCCGTTTGTGGCTGGTGACAGCGTTTTTCCGGCTAGTTCGTCGTGGTCGCGTCCGGTCACCGGATGCCCGGCGACGACGCGGGACAGCTCGACGATCGTGGAACGGGACGCGACGTGGACGGCCCTCGCCGCCGGCGACAGGCCG
>JADGOV010000045.1 GCA_017882785.1 Frankiaceae bacterium | reverse complement strand
ACATCGGCGTACTCGGCCGAGTCGGCGAAGGCGAATGCGGCCGTCCGGTACACCGGCAGCCCGAGGGGGCGCTGGGCCGGCGGCGGGGAGATCGGAGGATGCACCGCCCGGGTCTGCTCGCCCCAGTCCTGCGGCTCCAGCGTCATCAGGCGGACCGCTGGTGTTGGTCGTCGTCATCGACGGCCAGCGGCGTCCGTGGGTCGAAAACGGCCGCGGGTGGAGTCTCCTCGCGCAGCCGGCCGACCAGCTGCCGAATCTCGCGCAACACCAGGTCAGTCGCTTCCCGCAGCGCCCGCCCACCGGCGTCGGACCGCAGGGCATAGCTGGACAGGTCCATCGGGGGCCCCGCGCGGAACTCGATGACCCGCGGCGGCAGCAGGTGCAGCCGCCGGTCGCGCCCGAAGATGTGCTGGGCACCCCACTGGCCGACCGGAACAACCGGCGCGCCGGTCAGGAACGCCAGCCGGGCAACGCCGGTACGGAAGTGCATCGGCCAGTACGCCGGATCCTGGGTGACCGTCCCCTCCGGATATATGACGACACATTCCCCCGCCCGCAGCGCCGCAGCGGCGGAGGAGAGCGCGGCGTCGGCGTCGGCGGAATAGCGGTGGACGGGGATCTGCCCGGCACCGCGCAGGATGCGTCCGCCGACCGGCAGGTCGAAGACCGCGACCTTGGCCAGGAAACGAGGGAGCCGGCCAGCCTCGTAGACGAAGTGCGCCACCAGGAAGGGGTCGACGTAGGAGATGTGGTTGACCGCCACGATGACCGGGCCACTGGTCGGGATGTGCTCCTGACCGGACCATCGCCGCCGGGTCAGCACGGTGGCCCATGGCTTGACAATGAGCACAGCCAGTCGGAACCAGAATCCCATCTTGCCTCGGCGCACGCCGGCCGCCTCCTTTCGGGCACGTCGCCGCAGTGTCCCCCGACGGTCCATTCATTGTCGAAGGAGGATGGCGACGCGCGGGGATAATGACCGCGGTGAGCACAACCGAGGGCACGGCAGCAGGTCACCCCGAACCGATGTGGGCGGTCGTCATAGCGGTGAAGAACCGAGCTGCGGCCAAGCAGCGACTGGCATTGCCGCGACCGCTGCGGACGGCGGTTGCCCGTGCGATGGCGATGGACACCGTCTCCGCGGTCGTGGGCTGCCCGCTGGTCGCCACCGTTGTCGTGGTGACCGATGAAAACCCTGCAGACTTCACCGACCTGGGTGCCCGGGTGGTGCCCGACGCACCCGCCGCGGGTCTCAACGCCGCGCTGCGACACGGCGCTGCTCTCGCCGCAGCCGATCCGGCGGGCGTCGGGAGGGGGGCGGCGATCTTCGAGGGCGGCTTGGCCGCCCTCGCCGGCGACCTGCCCGCGCTGCGCGCCTGCGAGCTCGCATCCGCGCTGGGCGCGGTGCGCCGCGGTGAACGGGCGGTGGTCGCGGATGCCGGCGGAGGGGGCACCACCCTGCTGGCGGCGTCACCAGGTGTCGATCTGCGTCCTCGATTCGGTACCGAGTCCTACCTGCGGCATCTCGCCGACGGCGCCCGGGACGCCACCGACGGCGCCGGTCAAGGACTGCGCACGGACGTCGACACGTTGCCCGACCTCACGGCGGCGGTCGTCCTCGGTCCCGGTGCGCACACCCTGGCCCTGCTTCCGGACTTGCTCGACTGGCTGCCAGCGACTTGAGGGCCAAGAGTCGTCCACGCGGGCCGTACGCCCACCTAGGCTGCTCCCGTGCAGGCCACCGTGCGCGACTACGCGACCGCTACTCGCAGTGGACACGTGATTCTCGACGACGGCTCGCTGCTGCCCTTCGGCGCTGATGCCTTCGATCGGTCGGGGCTGCGGCTGCTGCGACTCGGTCAGCGCGTCCGCGTCATCGTGCACGGCGAGGACGCCGACCGCCGCGTCGTCTTCCTCACGCTGTCCACCTTCCTCGACCCGGCCTAGAACCGGCCGGCCTTCGGCCGGTTCAGTTCTTCTTCGCCGCCGGCTTGCGGGTCCGAGCGGGCCGGGCTGCGGTGGCAGCCCCGCTGTCAGCGGCGGCCGTCTTGGCGGCGGTCGTCGTCGATCGCGTCGTCCGGGGTGTCCCGGTACCGCTGGCCGCCTTGCTCGCACTCGCTCGGGGCCTGGTGGTAGCCGAGGTCGCCGTCGTCGGCGAGGTGGCCCGCGAGGACGTCTTCGGCCGGGCCGCGGCCGAGCCCGCCGAGCCGGTCGTCTTCGCCGCCGTGCGGGAGGCGGTCGTGCCGCCGGTGGCGGACTTCGCCGCCGCCGAGCGCGACCTGCTGGCTGGTGTTGCGGTGCGCGAGGTGGCCGCGGCACCGGCCCCGGTCTTGGTGGCGGCCGTGCGGCGCGCCGTCGAGGCCGTGCCGTTCACCGTCGTGCGAGCAGCAGGTGACCGGGACGACCCACCGGAGGCGGTCCTGGCGGCGCCGCGCACGGCGCCGCCAGCGGCGGACGCGGTGCGTCGCGCGCTACCGGCGGCCGCGCCCAGCGCACCCTCGGTCGCGGTGGCCGCCGCGCGAGCTGTTGATCGGGCGGCCCCGGATGCGGAGCGGGCTGCGTTCGCCTGCAGCTTCGGCAGCTTCTTCGCGCCACTCACCACATCTTTGAAGCCGGCGCCGGGCTTGAACCGCGGCACCGATGTCTTCTTGAGTTTGACGGTGGCGCCGGTCGCCGGGTTACGCCCGGTGCGCGCCGGCTTGTCCTTGCGCTCAAAGGATCCGAAGCCCGTCAGGACCACCCGCTCGCCCTTGGACACCGTGCGCGTCACGGTGTCCAGGAGGGCGTCCACTGCGCTGGTCACGGTCTTCCGATCGGCGGCGACCCGATCCGTGATGGCCTCGATCAGTTCGGACTTGTTCACGCCATTGCCTCCACGGTAAGGGGACGAGGCCGATTACCTCTCCTTGATCGGGAACCGTAGGCCCGATCTGGCTTGTGCACAACAACCATCCACGAATATCTCGTTGTGTCGCAAGGCTTTCCCGACTTTTCAGCTCCGAATCGGCAACGCAGCGGGCATAAAGCGGGAGCGGCCGGTCTCATAGGCGTCGATGTCGGTGTCGTTCCGCAGGGTGAGCGTGATGTCATCCAGCCCCTCGCGCAGGCGCCAGCGGGTGTAGTCGTCCATCTCGAACGGGACTCTGACCTCATCGGGGCCCGCCCCGGCGCGCACCGTGCGCGCGTCGAGGTCGAGGACCACCTCGGTCGACGGATCTGCCTCAACCAGCCCCATCAGTCGCCCCACGGCCTCTGCGGGCACCTGCACGGGCAGCAGGCCGCCCTTCTCGGCGTTGCCACGGAAGATATCCGCGAACCGGGCGGAGACCACGACCCGGAATCCCCAGTCCTGCAGTGCCCAGACGGCGTGCTCACGGGAGGAACCCGTACCGAAGTCCGGCCCGGCGAGCAGAACAGTGGCGCCGGCGTAGGCGGGATCGTCCAGCACGAACCCGGGCTGCGCGCGCCAGGTGGCGAAGAGGCCGTCGGCGAAGCCGGTCCGACTGACCCGCTTGAGGAATCGTGCCGGAATGATCTGGTCGGTGTCCACATTGCTGCGCCGCAGTGGGAGGGCACGGCCGCTGTAGGGAACGGGGAAGGCATCCATCACATGTCCCCGGGGGCGCTGAGCCGGCCGACCACCGCAGTTGCTGCGGCGACGGCTGGCGATACGAGGTGGGTACGGCCGCCCGGTCCCTGGCGGCCTTCGAAATTGCGGTTCGAGGTGGACGCGCTGCGCTCGCCGGGCGCCAACGTGTCCGGGTTCATCCCCAAGCACATCGAGCAGCCCGCTCCGCGCCACTGCGCGCCAGCGGCGGTGAACACGGCGTCCAACCCCTCCGATTCGGCTTCTACCTTCACCCCGACCGACCCTGGCACGACGAGCACCCGGACGCCGTCGGCGACCTGCCGGCCGCGCAGCACGTCGGCTGCGGCGCGCAGGTCCTCGATGCGGCCGTTCGTGCACGAGCCGATGAACACCGTGTCCACTGCAACGTCACGCAGTGCGGTGCCGGGCCGCAGGTCCATGTACTCCAGTGCGCGCTCGTCATCCGGGGACGTCGGCGCGGGCACCGACGCGGTCAGCGGGACTCCCTGGCCGGGATTCGTGCCCCACGTGACGTAGGGCGACAACGCGCCGGCGTCGACATGCACCTCCCGGTCGAAGACCGCGCCCTCGTCGGTGCGCAGCGTGCGCCAGTAGGCCAGTGCCTCCTCCCAGTCCTCGCCGGACGGGGCGTGCGGCCGCCCGGCCAGATAGGCGAAGGTCACCTCGTCCGGCGCGACCATGCCGGCTCGGGCGCCGGCCTCGATCGACATATTGCACACGGTCATCCGCCCCTCCATGGACAGCGCCCGGACCGCTTCGCCGCGGTACTCGATCACGTACCCCTGGCCGCCACCGGTGCCGATCTGCGCGATCACCGCGAGGATCAGGTCCTTGGCGGTGACCCCGGGCGGCAGCTCCCCGTCGACGGTCACCGCCATGGTCCGTGGCACCCGCACCGGCAGCGTCTGCGTAGCCAGCACGTGCTCGACCTGGGACGTGCCGATCCCGAAGGCCAGCGCGCCGAAGGCGCCGTGTGTGCTGGTGTGCGAATCTCCGCAGACGATGGTCATGCCAGGCTGGGTGAGACCGAGCTGCGGGCCGATGACATGCACGATGCCCTGGTTGGCGTCGCCCATGGAGTGCAACCGGATGCCGAACTCGGCGCAGTTGCGCCGCAGCGTCTCCACCTGCGTGCGGGACACCGGATCGGCGATGGGCGCCAGGATGTCGGTGGTGGGCACGTTGTGGTCCTCGGTCGCGATCGTCAGCTCCGGCCGACGGACGCCGCGCCCGGTCAGCCGTAGCCCGTCGAAGGCCTGCGGGCTGGTCACCTCGTGCACGAGGTGCAGGTCGACGTAGAGCAGGTCGGGCTCCCCCTCAGCTCGCCGGACCACGTGCGCCGCGAAGACCTTCTCAGCCAGTGTGCGCGGTGGAGTCTCACTCGGCATCGGTGTGCCTCCCGCCTGTCTCAGGGATGTGGTTGTCTCAGGATGTGATTGTCTCAGGATGTGAGACTAGAATCTCGGTGTATGGACCACTCTAGCCCCCAGTTCCGGTCTAGCGGAGTCGGCGTGTTGGACAAAGCGGCCGGCATCCTCGATGCCCTGGAGCCCGGCCCCGCGTCGCTGGCCGAACTGGTCCGTCGCACGGGCCTGGCTCGACCTACCGCCTACCGGTTGGCCGCGGCGTTGGAGAGCCACCGGCTGGTGGCCCGGGACGTCTCCGGCCGATTCGCGCTCGGCCCCCGCCTGCGCGAACTGGCCGCGGTGGGCACCCCCGACCGGCTGCTCGACGCGGCCAACGGCGTCGTGTCACGGTTGCGCGAGGTCACCGGCGAGAGCGCCCAGCTCTACCGCCGGGACGGCGACGCCCGGCGGTGCGTGGCAGCGGCCGAGCCGACGAGCGGACTGCGGGACACGGTGCCGGTCGGCGCGCTGCTGCCGTTGACCGCTGGATCCGGCGCCCAGGTGCTGCTCGCCTGGGAGCCGCCGGAGGCCGTGGCGGATCTGCTCGCCTCCGCCGCCTTCTCCGTCCACACGCTGAACCTCGTGCGTAGGCGCGGGTGGGCCGCCAGTGTCGCCGAACGGGAGGCCGGAGTCTCCTCGGTCGCCGCTCCGGTGCGCGACGCCGCCGGCGCTGTCGCGGCGGCGGTGTCGGTGAGCGGTCCCCTGGATCGCCTCTCCCGCTCACCTGGGCGTCGCCACGCGGGGGCCGTGCTGGCCGCAGCCGCGGAATTGACCGCGGCGATACGGGGGTGATCCCGCTGGTAGCCCCGACGGGATTCGAACCCGCGCTACCGCCTTGAGAGGGCGGCGTGCTAGGCCGCTACACAACGGGGCCGTGCCAGTGGGCGTCGTACTCGTGCTGTCCTGCTCGTTGCTGTGCTGTGCTGTGCTGTGCTGCTCAAGTGCCGTGCTGAGCTGGGGTACCAGGACTCGAACCTAGACTAACGGGGCCAGAACCCGTCGGGCTGCCAATTACCCCATACCCCACTCGCGGTTGCCCGCTCCGTGGAGCGTACCCGACCATCCCGCCACCGGCCCGTCTAGAGGGCAGCGCGGAGCCGGGCCAGCGTGGCCTCCCGACCCAGCAGTGCCAGCGACTCGAACAACGGCGGGGAGACAGCGCTGCCGGTCACCGCGACCCGCAGCGGTCCGAAGGCGAAGCGCGGCTTGAGGCCCAGCTCGACCACCAACGCGGAGCGCAGCGCGGCCTCGATTCCCGCCGCCTGCCAGTCCTCGACGGTCACCAGCGCCGCCCCCGCGGCGCGCAGCACGGCCGGAGCGTCCTCGGCGCTGAGCACCTTGGCCCGAGCCTGCGGATCAAGGTAGAAATGCGCATCGTCGAGGAAGAGGAACCCGAGCATCGAGGCCGCCTGGGTCAGACGCGAGCACCTCTCCTGGACCAACGGCGCCGCGGCGCGCACCAGCTCCGCTTCCGCAGCGGTCGGGGGCGTCGCCACCAGGCCCGCGCCCTGCAGGAACTCGACCAGGCGGTAGGCGAAGTCAGCCGGCGGCAGGGCGCGGATCTTGTCCCCGTTGATGGCCTCGAGCTTCTTGACGTCGAACCGGGCCGGGTTGCGGTTGACCCGGTCGACGTCGAAGGTGGCGGCCATCTCGGCCAGCGTGAACATCTCCCGCTCGTCCGGCATGGACCAGCCGAGCAGGGCGAGGTAGTTGACGATGGCCTCCGGCAGGAATCCCTCGCGGCGGTACCAGGCGATGGACACCTCTCCGTTGCGCTTGGACAGTTTCTGGTTGTCGTGACCCATCACGAACGGCAGGTGGCCGAATTGGGGGTAGTCCCCTGGGTGGACCCCCAAAGCGGCGTAGACCGCCATCTGTCGCGGCGTGGAGGACAGCAGGTCCTCACCGCGGAGCACGTGGGTGATCTGCATCAACACGTCGTCCACGGCGACGGCGAGGGTGTAAAGCGGGTGCCCGTCAGCCCGGACCACGACGAAGTCGGGGATGGTGACGTTGTCGAAGACCACCTCGCCGCGGATCAGGTCCCGGAAGCGGGTCTCCCCGGCCGGCATCCGCATCCGCAGAGCCGCCCGACGACCCGCCGCCCCATAGGCGGCCACCTGCTCGGGGAGCAGCGAGCGGCAGTGGTTGTCATACCCGGGGGTCGCCCGGCCGGCCACGATGCGTCGGGCCTCGACCTCCTCCGGGGTGCAGAAGCACGGGTAGGCCGCAGCAGTCTCCTGCAACTGGGCCGCGACCCCGGCATAGATCGCCGCGCGCTCGCTCTGCCGGTAGGGCGCGTACTCACCGCCGACCTCCGGGCCCTCGTCCCAGTCCAGCCCCAGCCAGCGCAACGTGTCCGCGGCCGCGGCACAGGCCTCGTCGGTGGACCGGGATCGGTCGGTGTCCTCCAGTCGGAACACGAACGTTCCCCCGCCGTGGCGGGCGTAGGCCCAGTTGAACAGCGCCGTGCGGATGTTGCCGACATGCAGGTCGCCGGTCGGGGAGGGGGCGAAGCGCACCCGCAGCCCTCGCTCAGGCACGGGGTACCGCCACGTTGGTCAGCGTGCCGATGCCCTCGATGGTCACCGACACCACGTCCCCGTCGGTCAGCGGCCCGACGCCGGCCGGTGTGCCGGTGAGGATGACATCGCCCGGCAGCAATGTCATCACGCCACTGATGTAGGCGACCAACTGGCGGACGTCGTGGATCAGCTGCGCGGTCCGGGCCCGCTGCCGGACCTCCCCGTTCACCGTGGTGGTGATCGCCAGGTCAGCAGGGTCGAGCTGAGTTTCCAACCAGGGCCCCAGCGGGCAGAACGTGTCGTAGCCCTTGGACCGGGTCCACTGCCCGTCGGCAGCCTGCTGGTCGCGGGCAGTGACGTCGTTGGCGCAGGTGTAGCCGAGTACCGCGTCCAAGGCCCGGGCGGCCGGGACGTCCTTGCAGAGCCGGCCCATGACCACCGCCAACTCACCCTCGAAGTCCACCCGCTCCGAGGACGACGGCATCCGGATCTGCTCGTCGGGCCCGACCACCGCTGTCGAGGGCTTGAGGAAGATCAGCGGCTGCTCCGGCGGGGCCGTGCCCATCTCGGTGGCGTGCTCTGCGTAGTTCTTCCCGATCGCGACCACCTTGCTGGGTAGGACCGGGGCGAGCAGCCGCACCTCACCGAGTGGGTAGCGGTAGCCGGTGAACGTAAAGGGCGCGAACGGATGCCCGGTGACCGGGGCCACCTCCTCCGCGCCGGGCTCCCCCTCCACCACGCCGTAGTCGACCTCGTCGTTGACACTGAACCTCGCGATGCGCACGGGTAGGAACGCTACCTGTCCGACGATCAGGTCCAGACGTTCCGGTGTTTGTCACCTAGTCCGCATCGACAGCGGACTGGCGGAGCAGGCCGTAGGTGTAGGCCTCCGCCAGCGCCATCCAGGAAGCCGCGATGACGTTGTCGTGCACCCCGACGGTGGTCCACTCGGCCTCACCGTCGCCGGTGGCCACGAGCACCCGGGTGACCGCGTCGGTGCCGTGGGCCCCCTCGAGGATGCGGACCTTGTAGTCGAGCAGGTCGAGGCTGGCCAGCCCGGGATGGAGCTGGCCCAGAGCCAGCCGCAGCGCCCTGTCGAGAGCGTTGACCGGGCCGTTGCCCTCCCCGGTGGCCACGAACCGCTCGCCTTTGGCATGCAGCTTGACGGTGGCCTCGCTGACCACCTCTCCTCCTGGGCGGTGTTCGACGATGACCCGCCAGGACTCCAGGCTGAAGAAGCGCGGCGCATCGCCGCTGACCTCCGTGCGCAGCAGCAGTTCGAAGCTGGCGTCCGCCGCCTCGAAGGAGTACCCGGCCGCCTCCAGCTCCTTTACCCGGTCCACGATGCGGGTGGTCGCCTCCCGGTCCAGCTCCAGACCCAGCGCCCGGCCGCGCAGTTCGACGGTGGCCCGGCCGGCCAACTCACTGACGAGCAGACGCATGTCGTTGCCGACGGCCGCGGGATCGAGGTGCTGGTACATCTCCGGGGCCACCTTGATGGCCGACACGTGCAACCCGGCCTTGTGCGCGAACGCGCTGCCACCGACGTAGGGCGCGTGCGGCTCTGGCGCGATGTTCGCCACCTCGGCGATGGCGTGGCTGATCCGGGACAGCTCGGCGAGGTTCCCGTCGGGCAGCACCGGCCGACCCTGCTTGAGGGCCAGGTTGGCGATGACGGTGAACAGGTTGGCGTTCCCGCAGCGCTCGCCGTAACCGTTCGCGGTGCCCTGCACGTGGGTCGCGCCGGCGTCCACCGCGGCCAGGGTGTTGGCCACGGCGCAGCCGGCGTCGTCGTGGCAGTGGATGCCCAGGCGGGAGCCGAGTTCGCCGACGTGGGCGACGACGTCGGCCAACTGGCCGGGCAACATCCCGCCGTTGGTGTCGCAGAGCGCCACCACGGCGGCGCCCGCCTCGGTGGCCACCTGGACGACCTCCAGGGCGTAGGCCGGATCCAGCGCGTACCCGTCGAAAAAGTGCTCGGCGTCGAGGAACACCCGCCGCCCCTCGCCGACGAGGTGGGTCACCGTGTCGGCGACCATGGCCAGGTTCTCCTCCAGGGTGGTCCGCAGCGCCGCGCGGACGTGGCCGGTGTGCGCCTTGGCGACCACCGTGATGACCGGGGCACCGGACTCCCGCAGGGCGGCGACCTGTGGGTCATCCGCCGCGATCGCGTTCGGCCGCCGGGTGGCACCGAAGGCGGCCAGCGTGGCGGTGGTCAGCCGCAGCTCGCTCTGCGCCCGTCGGAAGAACTCGACGTCCTTCGGGTTGGCACCGGGCCAGCCACCCTCGATGAAGCCGACGCCGAGCTCGTCCAGGTGCCGCGCGATGGTCAGCTTGTCCTGCACCGAGAGGGACAGGCCCTCCCGCTGGGCGCCGTCTCGCAGCGTCGTGTCGTAGACGTGGAAGGCGTCCGTCGGGACAGGGGTCGGGGCGGTCGGAGCGGTCGGGGCCAAGGGTGAAGGCGGCACGCGATATCAGTCCTCGGGCATCGGCGGGTCGGCCCGGGTCCGGGCGCATCGAGCAGGTACGGGGTTTCCGCACGGTCCATGGTACGGGCGACGCTACGCAACGCTGCCGGTACGCGGACCGGCGCGTTCATCCCGACACAGCTCGTCCACAGTCCGGCGTGTTCTCGCTCGCCCCGACGGTCGAAGCACTCCAACCGGCGCAGCCACTCGTCTTCCAGCCGGGCCATGTCTCGGTGAGCGCGAACAGCTGCGCCCCCAGCGCGGCATCCGAGTGGGTCCCCAACTCGGCCCTGGCGAGGTCATCGACGGTGCAGCTCAGTGCCCACCACCGGAGCCATCACCCGGACACATACTCGAATCCTCCCGGTTTCGGCCGACTCCGCCCGTCCCGATGTGACGGCTGTGGACAGTCGTGTCCGGCCGGCGCGGACCGTGCCACCCGCGCTCCGCCGGGCGGTGGTGGTCTGCGACGGCGGTTGCGTCTTCCCGGTTGTGACCGCCCACCGCCGTGGTGCGATTCGCATCACCGGCTGCATCGGGCCGACGACGGCGCAACGTCCCTGGACAATCTGGTGCTGCTGTCGTTACCACCACCTTGCACGAAGGCCGAGGCACCTGCCGTCCGGACCCGCAGGGCGTGACCCGCTAAGCGTCCCGGCGTACGAGCAGCACGGCGCCGAGGAGGAGCACGGCCGCCCACTCCGCGGTGAAGACGGCGTAGCCGGTCCAGGGTCCGAGAGCGTTGGTCGTGTGGACGACCTCGCCGATCCGTTGACCGGCGTTCGAGGTGAAGTACCTGGTGATCGCGTCCCCCCAGCGGCCGGGGAGCAGCAGCGTGAGCGGCGGCACCACTATGAGCAGGGCGATGGTCGCGGTCACCGCACCGGCGGTGTGCCGCAGCACGGTCCCGACGGCCAGGCCGAACAACGCACAGGCGGCGACGTAGAGACCGCCACCGACGACGGCCCGGAACACCTGCGGATCGCCGAGGTGCGCCTCGATGTGCTTGCTCGCGAAGAAGAGCTGGCCGACGTAGAAGGCGGTGAAGCAGCTGAGAAGGCCGATGGCGAGCGCAACGACAGCCAGCACGATTGCCTTCGCCAGCAACACCCGCAGGCGTCTGGGCACCGCGGTGAAGGTGCCGCGGATGCCGCCGGTGGAGTACTCGGTGCTGATCATGAGTACGCCCAGCACGGCGATCACGAGCTGGCTGAATGTCAACCCGACCAGCGAGGTGCCTGTCGCGTCGAAGCTGGCCCTGTCCTGTGCGCTCATCTGGCCGTAACTGGTGGAGACTCCCCAGGAGACCAGAGCGGCGAAGCCCACGGTGAAGACGAACGTGCTGATCAGTGCCCACATCGTGGAGCGGACCGAGAAGAACTTCGTCCACTCCGACCGGACCGCCGCCGCGAGCGTGGCCCCGTGGGAGTCCGGCAGCTCAGCCTGGTCGGGGACGGCCCCGGTGACAGCGGTCATTGCTGCGCCGAGACGGGCGGTGCGGGGGCATGCGGTGCCGAGCCGGCGTGGTATTCCACGCTCTCCCCCGTCAGTTCCATGAAGGCGTCCTCCAGGGACGAGCGCTGCTGGAACAGTTCGTGAATGGTCAGCTGATGCTCGGCGGCCAGGTCCCCGACCTCCTCGGTGCGCAGTCCGCTCAGTTCGAGGTAGCCTTCGACCCGGTCCACCACCGCGCCGCGTTCGGCCAGCACGCGCGCCAGGTCCTGCTGCTGGGGCGAGCGCACCCGTACGCGGGCGGCCGAGTTCTCGCTGATGAAGTCGTCGGTGCTGGTGTCGGCGAGCAGTCGACCACGGCCGATCACGATGAGGTGATCCGCGGTCAGGGCCATCTCGCTCATGAGGTGGCTGGAGACGAAGACCGTGCGCCCCCGAGCGGCGAGCGAGCGCATGAACGTGCGAATCCAGACGATGCCCTCCGGGTCCAGCCCGTTGACCGGCTCGTCGAACATGAGGATCTCCGGATCGCCCAGCATGGCCGCGGCGATACCCACGCGCTGGGACATACCGAGCGAGAACCCCTTGATCCGCTTGCTGGCCACCTCGGTCATCCCGGTCAGGTCGAGCACGTCGTCCACCCGGCTCGCCGGCAGGGAGTTCGACTGCGCCAGGGCGCGCAGGTGCGCCCGGGCGCTCCGCCCGCCGTGCACGTCCTTCGCGTCGAGCACCGCGCCGACCTGCCGCATAGGGGCCGTTGCCTGTGCGTACGGACGTCCATTGATCAGCGCCACGCCGTCGGTCGGTCGGTCAAGCCCAAGAATGAGGCGCATGGTCGTGGACTTTCCGGCGCCGTTGGGTCCCAGGAAGCCGGTGACCATGCCCGGATGCACGATGAACGACAACTCGTCGACGGCCTTCTTGTCGCCGAACATCTTGGTGAGGCCACGAGCCTCGATCATGCCGGCCCTCCGAAAGGCGCAGAGAAGCGATCACCTCACATGCCAGTGTTCCGTGCCGCACGGTCATCGACGCGGCTACTCCCGCACGTACTCGTTCCAGTCCTTGTACCTGTCCAACGCACCGGCGGCCGCCTGGTGGAACATCTCCAGCAGGTGCCGGGTGATCGGGCCGGGCCGCCCGGTGCCGACCCGGCGGTCGTCGACCTCGACGAGGGGCACCATCTCGGCCGCCGTGCCGGTGAACCACGCCTCGTCGGCAAGGTAGAGATCGGTCCGGGACAGGGTGGCCTCGACGAGCTCGTAGCCCTCGTCCCTGGCGATGGTCATCACCGCGTCCCGGGTGAGTCCGGCGAGCACACCGTCGATCAGCGGCGGAGTGATGATCTTCTTGCCGTTGACCAGGAAGATGTTCATCCCGGACCCCTCGGCCACGTTGCCCTGCTGGGTGAGCATGATGGCCTCGTCGTAACCGGCCTTGAGCGCCGCGACCTTGGCCAGGGAGGAGTTGATGTACTGTCCCGTCGCCTTGCCCGCAGGGGGAATCGTGTTGTGCCCGATCCGCTGCCAGCTGGAGACCACCGCCCGGCAGCCCTTCTGGGCCGCCTCGTCACCCAGATAGGCCCCCCAAGGCCAACACGCGATCGTGACCTTGGTGGTGCTGGGCAACGGATTGAGCCCCATCTCGCCGTAGCCGAGGTAGAGCAGCGGACGGATGTAGCAGGACTCCACCTCGTTGACCCGCACGACCTCCTTGGTCGCCGCCACGATCTCCTCGGCGCTGTAGGCGGGCGCCATCAGGTAGATGTGCGCGGACCGGAAAAGCCGCTCGATGTGCTCGGTCAGCCGGAAGACGGCGGGGCCGCGGGAAGTTGCGTAGGCGCGGATGCCCTCGAACACCCCCCAGCCGTAGTGCAGTGTGGGGTTGAGGACGTGGATGGTGGCGTCGTCCCAGTCGACGAGGTCACCGTCCATCCAGATCTTCGCGGTCGGCGTGAGCGGCACTGGTCACTCCTGTCCTCGTGGTTCGCCTTCGATTGGACCACAACCTAGGCTCACGATGCGGCCAGGGCGGCGAGCTCGTCCCCTACCTGCCGGGTCGGAGCGGCCGCCGGCGCACCGGCCAACCGAGTCCGCACCGCCGCCTGAACCCGCGCTGCGGCCTGCCCGTAGCCGAGGAAGTCGAGCAAGAGTCCGATGCAGAGGACGGCGGCCGTCGGATCGGCCACGCCCAGACCGGCGATGTCAGGTGCGCTGCCGTGCACCGGCTCGAACATCGACGGTGCACTGCCCTCGACGTTGAGATTGCCGCTGGCGGCCAGTCCGATGCCGCCGGTGATCGCCGCGCCGAGGTCGGTGAGGATGTCGCCGAAGAGGTTGTCGGTGACGAGGACGTCGAAGCGCTCCGGGGCCGTGACGAGATACATCGCGGCGGCGTCGACGTGGGCGTAGTCCACAGCCACCTCCGGGTACTCGGGCGCGATCTCGGAGACGATGCGGGACCAGAGCGCTCCGGCGTGGACCAGCACGTTCGTCTTGTGCACCAACGTCAGACGCTGCCGGCGACGCTGCGCTCGGGCGAAGGCGTCCCGGACGACTCGGCTCACACCGTACGCGGTGTTGAGGCTCTCCTCGGTGGCCACTTCGTGCGGTGTGCCGGCGCGCAACCGGCCGCCGGCCCCGGCGTAGGGCCCCTCAGTGCCCTCGCGGACGACGACCAGATCCACCTCGACCGTGTCCGAGGCCGATGGGTAGCGGATGACCGGCCGCAGGTTGACCGCGTGATCGAGGGCGAAACGCAGCCGGAGTAGCAGGCCACGCTCGAGGACGCCGCTTGGCACAGTCGGGTCACCGACCGCGCCGAGCAGGATCGCGTCGCTGCCGCGCAACTCGTCGAGGACCGTATCCGGCAGTGTTTCCCCGGTGGCATGCCAGCGCCGGGCGCCGAGGTCGTATTCGGTGGCCGCCACGACCACGCCCTCCAGAGCGAGCACCGCGTCGAGCACCTTTCGGGCCTCGGCAACAACTTCCGGACCAATACCGTCGCCGGGGATCACCGCCAGGCGCAGTGTGGCACTCACCGGGCGTTCAGGGCACCGACGGCGTGACCGGCGGCAGTGCGCCGGCAGGGCCACCGCCGTCCTGGCGGTCCACGCTGCACTGCACCGCCTGCCTGGCCTGCTCGCGGGCGGTGGGATCCTGCGGGCGCTGCTGCTGCGCCGGCTCTGCCATGACAAGTCTCCGAAGCAAGGAAGTGCCCGAAGCGTCCAGCGGGTGACGCCGGCGCCGCGTCGGGTGGGACAACGGCTGATCGAGCCGGCCCCCAGCCTAGCTCGCACGCTTTTCAGCGCCGACACTCCGAGTCAGCCACCCGCCGCTAGGTTCGCCGCTCGTTTCTCGAGGTAGTGCCTTTCGGGCAGGCTCGTCGTGTGGCCCGCGGCCTGGCGGTAGTACGCCAGGGCGCCCGCCCGATCGCCTGCCATCTCCAGCAGGTGCGCCCGCACCGCCGCGAGGCGGTGGTTCCCGGCCATGCGGGGGTCGGCGTCGAGGGCTCGCAGCAGCGCGAGCCCCTGCCGGGGTCCGCGCACCATCGCCGCGGCTACGGCGTGGTTGAGGACGACCATGGGGTTGTTGACAAGGCTCAAGAGCCGGTCGTAGAGGGCGAGGATCTGTGGCCAGTCCGTCTGCTCGGCGCTGGGCGCCTCGTCGTGGACCGCGGCGATGGCCGCCTGGAGTTGGTAGGGGCCGGTGGTCGTCCACGATAACGCCCACGTCACAAGGTCGACACCCTCAGCGATCGCCGCGGCGTCCCATCGGGTGCGGTCCTGCTCCGCCAGGGGGATGAGATCACCGTCCGCGCTGGCGCGCGCGGGACGGCGTGCGTCGGTCAGCAGCATCAGCGCCAGGAGCCCGGCGACCTCGCCGTCCGTCGGCAGCATCCGGTGCACCAGGCGGGCGAGCCGGATCGCCTCCGCCGCCAGCTCGTGACGCACCAGATCCGGGCCGGACGTCGCCGTGTGACCCTCGTTGAAGATCAGGTACAGCACATGGAGAACGGCGACGAGCCGGCTCTGCGTGTCCGCTGGTGAAGGCATGCGGAACCGGGCGCCGGCCTCCCGGATGGCTCGCTTGGCCCGGCTTACGCGCTGGGCCATGGTGGCCTCCGGGACGAGGAAGGCCTGGGCGATTTCCGCGGTCGTCAGGCCACCGACCGCCCGCAGGGTGAGGGCGATCTGGGACACCGGCGTCAACGACGGGTGGCAGCACAGGAACAACAGGACCAGTGAGTCGTCATGGTCCCCGGCCGGGTCGGCGTCCGCCGCGGGCGCGAGATATTCCGCCGGGGGCACCCGCTCGGCGACGGTGGCCTCGCGGCGCTGCCGGGCCTGCTCGGCGCGGAGCAGGTCGGTCATCCGTCGGGCGGCGACCCGGATGAGCCAGCCCTTGGGGCTGTCGGGCCGGCCGTCCCGGGGCCACTGGACGACGGCGGCGAGCAGCGCCTCCTGAACGGCGTCCTCGGCCGTGTCGAAATGGCCGTATCGGCGTACGAGCGCACCGAGGACCTGCGGCGCCAACTCACGCAGCAGGTCCTCGGAGCGGTCAGCGCTAGACGCTCGGCGCCTCCCCGATCGGCCGGATCTCGATCGCCTGCCTCACGAAGCGGACGACGCGCGCGGCAATCTCGGCGGCCCGCTCGAGGTGCGGAACCTCAACGATCCAGAACCCGGCGAGGACCTCCTTCGTCTCGGCGTACGGGCCGTCGGTCGTGACGGCCTCGTCGCCGACGAGCCGGACGGTCCTGGTCTCGGCCGGGTCGGCCAGACCCTCGGCGGCGACCAGCTCGCCAGAGGCCTGCAGATCCTCGTTCAGCTGGTGCATGAACGCGATCATCTCGCCCACCCATTCCGGCCGATCCGTTGAGAAGTTCTGGAAGTCGAAGTCCCTGGGGGAATAGGTCAGCAGCATGTACTTCATCACGCCGCTCCTCTCTTGGGGTCGGGCGCTCCGGCGGCGCCGCTCACCGCAGACGTCGGAGCGGACCGCCGAATCTCGACATCCGCATCTCGACATCCGAGCGTCCGCCCCGACGTGCGCCGATCAGGGCTTGTCGACCCGCTGGCGCACCGCCGTGCCTCCAAGGACCTTGTTGATCGCGTGCAGGAAGGCGCGCGCACTGGCCTCCACGACATCCGTGGAGACACCCCTGGCGTTCACCCGTTGACCGGCAACCTCGACCTGGACGGCCACGTCGCCGACGGCATCGCTGCCCGAGGTGACGGCGGCCACCTGGAAGCTGAGCAGCGCGGCGTCCACGCCGACCGCCTTGGCCACCGCGTTGCAGGCAGCGTCGATCATGCCGTCTCCGGTGCCGTCTGCCTCCGCGGTTTCGCCTTCCCGCGAGAGTCGGACCGTCGCCTTCGGCGCGGTGTCCGTCCCACCGGCCACGGCGAGCCACTGGAAGGACCAGACCCCACCGCCCATGGCGGCGTCCTCTGCCGAACCCTCCGTCGCCAACGCGGTCAGGTCCTCATCGGTGAAGGAGGCTTTCTTGTCCGCCAACTCCTTGAAGCGGGCGAAGGCCCCGTCCAGGGCGGGCCCCTCCAGGGGGAAGCCCAGGGTCGTGATGGCCTCCACGAAGGCGTGCCGGCCGGAGTGCTTGCCCAGGACGATGCGGTTACCGGCAAGTCCGATGTCCGCCGGGTTCATGATCTCGTACGTCGTGCGCTCCATCAGGACGCCATGCTGATGGATGCCGCTCTCGTGACTGAACGCGTTGGCGCCGATCACCGCCTTGTTCGGCTGCACCGGGTAGCCGCTGAGCATCGACACGAGCCGTGACGTTCTGGCGATCTCCCGGGTGTCGACGGCGGTCGTCAGCCCCAACGTCGGGGCGTGCGTGCGCAGGGCCATCACCACCTCCTCCAACGCGGTGTTGCCCGCCCGCTCGCCGACGCCATTGACGCAGACCTCGACCTGACGCGCACCCGAGCGCACGGCGGCCATCGAGTTAGCCGTGGCCAAACCGAGGTCGTCGTGGCAGTGCACGCTCCAGGTCACCGCGTCGCCGCCGGGAACTCGGGCCCGCAGCGCGTCGAGGATGGCGACGAACTCCTGCGGCATGACGAAGCCGACGGTGTCGGGCACGTTGATGGTGGTAGCGCCATTCTCGATCGCCGCAGCGAAGACGTCGATGAGGAAGTCGAGCTCGGTCCGGGTTGCGTCCTCGGCCGAGAACTCCACATCGGCGGTGTAGGACCGTGCCTGGGCGGTGGCGCGAGCGGTCTCCGCGAGCACCTCGGCCTGGGTCATCCGCAGCTTCTTCTCCCGGTGGATCGGTGAGGTGGAGATGAAGACGTGCAGCCGTGGCCGCTCCGCCTTCTTGATCGCATCCCAGGCGCAGGCGACGTCCTCTTCCCGGGTGCGGCACAGCGCCGCCACGCCGGCTCCCTTGACGATGGACGCGATCGCCTCGACGCCGGCGAAGTCGCCCGGACTGGCGACCGGGAAACCGGCCTCGATGATGTCCACACCGAGCCGGCGCAGCTGCTCGGCAATTTCGATCTTCTCCGATAC
Organism: Frankiaceae bacterium; assembly: GCA_017882785.1. GTDB lineage: Bacteria > Actinomycetota > Actinomycetes > JADGOV01 > JADGOV01 > JADGOV01. The sequence goes on along the minus strand of JADGOV010000045.1, from coordinate 5,780 downwards.
GGAGTACGCGATGCCCGGCGCCTGCTCGCCGTCGCGCAGCGTCGTGTCGAAGACCACGACGCGGTTGGGATCCCGGGGTTCGCTCATGACTGTGGGCTGTGCTGTGTCGCGCATGCTGCGGTCGGGGATCGTGGGGTCGGGCATGGTGGGCGGCTCCTGCCTGTCGCTGAGAATGGCCGGCGCAAGCCGGAACCCCGCGGCGGGGAGCCAGCCGGTCTAGGCCCCGTCGCGGCAGCGAAGCAGCAGCTGCTCGGTATGCATCGTTCTTACCCTAGCGCAGCCGAAGGCTCAGCGTGCTCGGCAGTGCTCGACACGCCTGGATACCCGATCCTGCCCCGATGTCGTCAGTCCCGCCCGGACCAGGGCGCCCACCTGATCCCGCTCGATGAGGAAGCCGTCGTGGCCGTAGGGCGAAAGGACCACCCGGACCCGGTCGGCGGTGGGCAGCAGCCGGACGAGTTCCTCCTGCTGCCACGGTCGGTAGAGCCGGTCGGAGTCGATACCGATCACTGTGGCGGCGGCGCTCACCCGGGACAGCGCGCTCGCGACGCCGCCTCGGCGGCGGCCGATGTCGAAGTGGTTCATCGCCGCGGTCAGCGTGAGGTAGGTGTTGGCGTCGAAGCGCCTGGCCAGCTTCTCGGCGTGGTGGTCGAGGTAGCTCTCCACCGCGTACCGCCCCCCGGTCAGGGGTCGCTCCCCGGGCTGGGGGGAGCGGCCGAAGCGCTGCTGCAACTCGCCCTCGCTGCGATAGCTCAGGTGGGCGAGACGGCGGGCGATGCCCATGCCGACGTGTGGGCCGCCCCCAGGGGGCGCGTCGTAGTAGTCCCCGCCGGCGAACTGGGGATCCGCGCGGATCGCGAGCATCTGCGCGGCGCCCAGCGCGATCTGCTCGCCGGTCGCGGCCGCGGAACAGGCCACCGCCACGACGGCGGCGACCCGCTCCGGGAAGGCGACAGCCCACTCCAGGGCCCGAAACCCGCCCATCGATCCGCCCACGATCCCGGCCCAACGGGAGATCCCGAGCGAGTCCGCCAGCACGGCCTCGGCCGCGACCTGGTCGGCCACCGTGGTCAACGGCCAGCGGCTCCCCCACTGCCTCCCGTCCGGTGCCGGCGAGGAGGGGCCGGTGCTGCCCTGGCAACCGCCGAGGACGTTGGGGCACACCACGAAGAAGCGGTCGGTGTCGACGGCCGAGCCGGGCCCGACCATGCCGTCCCACCAGCCGGGCGTGGGGTGTCCCGGCCGGATCGCACCGGTGGCGTGGCTGTGGCCGGTGAGCGCATGCTCGATCAGCACCGCGTTGCTCCGCGCCCCGTTCAACCTCCCCCAGGTCTGGTAGGCGATCCGTACACCCGGCAGCATGCCGCCGCCCTCCAGCTGGAGTGGCTGCGGCAGGTCGACCCAGCGCCGCAGACCGGGGTGGTCACCCTCACGCCAGGCGGCGCTGGCCGGGGGCGGCGGCGCGGTCACGGACCGGTGGCGGTCAGGCTCTTCGCGGCTCGGAAGCCGGCGTCGAGGTCGGCAATGAGGTCCTCCACTGCCTCGATCCCCAAGGAGAGCCGGACCAGGTCGGGACTGACCCCGCCGGCCTGCTGCTCAGCCGGGCTCATCTGGGAGTGCGTTGTCGTGGCCGGGTGGATGACCAGGCTGCGGGCGTCACCGATGTTGGCCACGTGGCTGAACAGCTCCAGTGAGTCGACGAAGCGCCGGCCGGCCGGGGCTCCCCCGTCGATGCCGAACGCCAGCACGGCACCGGCCCCGCCCGGTAGGTAGCGCTGCGCCAGCGCGTGCCAGGGGCTCGACGGCAGACCGGCGTAGGAGACCCATTGCACCTCGTCCCGGCCGCTCAGCCACTCGGCGACAGCCTGGGCGTTCGCGACGTGGCGCGCCATCCGCAGGGACAACGTCTCTACGCCCTGGAGCAGCAGGAACGCGTTGAACGGTGAGATCGCCGGGCCGAGGTCGCGCAACAGCTGAACCCGCGCCTTGGCGATGTAGGAGCCGTGCCCGAGGGCGTCCCAGTAGATCAGGCCGTTATAGCTCGGGTCCGGGGTGGTGAAGCCCGGGAAGCGGCCGGCGGCACCGTAGTCGAATGTCCCGCCGTCGACGAGCACCCCGCCGATCGCGTTGCCGTGCCCGCCGAGGAACTTCGTCGCCGAGTGCACCACGAGATCGGCACCGTGCTCCAGCGGGCGGCACAAGTACGGCGTCGCGGTCGTGTTATCCACCATCAACGGGACGCCGGCCTCGTGCGCGACCGCGGCGACCGCGGCGATGTCGAGCACCTCGCCCTTCGGATTGCCGATCGTCTCGGCGAAGAACGCTTTCGTGTTCGGGCGGATCGCCGCGCGCCAGGCGTCCGGGCTGTCCTGCTCGGCGACGAACGTCACCTCGATACCCAGCTTGGCAAAGGTGTGGTGCAGGAGGTTGTAGGTGCCGCCGTAGAGGACAGTGGAGGAGACGAGGTGATCCCCGGACTCGGCCAGGTTGAGCAGTCCGAGCGTCTCAGCGGCCTGGCCGCTGGCCAGTGCGAGAGCGCCGATGCCGCCCTCCAGGTCGGCCACGCGCTTCTCCAGCACGTCCTGTGTGGGGTTCATGATCCGCGTGTAGATGTTGCCGGCCTCGGCCAGACCGAAGAGGTTCGCCGCGTGCTCGGTGTCCCGAAAAGCGTAGGAGGTGGTCTGGTAGATGGGCACCGCCCGGGCGCCGGTGGTCGGATCCGGTACGGCGCCGGCATGCACCTGGCGGGTGTCGAAGCTCCATGATGTGGGGTTGGGCGAGTCGGGCATGGCGGGCCTCCTGGACAGGGGTGGGAAGCGCCTGCATGCGGCAGGCGGCGGCGAGTCGACAGCAACCGGAATCAGCCGGGTGGCTCCGTGCACTCAGCGCTCACGCACGGGGTTGACGACCCAGTAGCGGGAACATCGAACACCGGGTTCGGCATCCGCCGGGCCGTCAGCAGCCGGCGCGACACATCTCGTCGAAGGTCAGCCGCGTGCAGTATCCCCACTCGTCGTTGGAGGTAGGCGACTGAAGCAACACCCTGCGACGGTAACACGGCTGACCCTCCGGACCGGTCCGGTGGTCAGCGGTCGACCAGGTCGACCTTTCGGCCGGAGTGCGCGCCGATGGTCTCGGTGATCTCGGTGAGGGTGGCCGCTGGCAGGGCACTGTCGACGGTGAGCACCATCAACGCGTGTCCACCGCGTCCCTGCCGCGCGACCTGCATACCGGCGATGTTGACCCCGGCCCCACCGAGGATGTTGCCAACCTTGCCGACGATGCCTGGCTCGTCGTGGTAGGTGAAGAATGCCAGGTGCTCGGTCGGGGCGATCTCGACGCCGTAATCGTTCACTTCGGTGATCTTCGCCACCTGCCGCGTGCCGGCGAGCGTGCCGGACACCGAGACCTGCTCCCCGGTGGCCAGGGTGCCGCGAACGGAGAGCAGGTTGCGGTACTCCGGGCTCTCTTCGGTGGCGACCAGCCGGACCTCGACGTCGCGCTGGGCGGCGAGTAGCGGCGCGTTGACGTAGGTGACCTGCTCCTCCACCACGTCGGTGAACAGCCCTTTGAGCGCAGCGAGTTGCAGGATGCTGACGTCGTAGGCGGCGATCTCGCCGCGTACCTCGACGGTCAGCGATGCCGGTACGCCCTCGGCCAGCCCGGTGAAGACCCGCCCGAGCATCTCCATCAGCGGCAGTCCGGGCCGGAGATCCTCGGCGACCGGGCCGCCGGCCTGCACGTTGACCGCGTCCGGGACGAACTCACCGCGCAGCGCCAGCCGAACCGAGCGGGCCACCGCCGTACCGGCCTTCTCCTGCGCCTCCGTGGTGCTCGCCCCGAGATGCGGGGTGACCACCACGGACTCGTAGCCGAAGACCGGGCTGTCGGTGCACGGCTCGGTGGCGAAGACGTCGATCGCGGCGCCGGCCACGCGACCTTCCTTGATCGCGACCGCCAGCGCGGGCTCGTCGATGAGCCCGCCACGGGCCGCGTTGACGATCCGGACCCCGGGCTTGACCAGAGAAAGCTCCCGTTCGCCGAGCAGACCGAGCGTCTCCGGTGTCTTCGGCAGGTGGATGCTGAGCACGTCGCTCCCGGCCAACAGCTCCTCCAGGGACACCAGCCGGGCACCCAGCTGGCCGGCGCGGGCCGCCGGCACGTAGGGATCGTAGGCGAGCAGGGTGACCTCGAAGCCGGCGAGGCGGGCGGCCACGAGCTGACCGATGCGGCCGAGGCCCAGCAGGCCGACGGTCTTGCCTGCCAGTTCCATCCCGGTGAATCGGGACCGTTTCCACTCACCGCTCTTGAGGGAGGCGTTCGCCGCCGGGATGTGCCGGATGCAGGCCAGCATCAGCGCGATCGCGTGCTCGGCTGCGCTGGTGATATTCGACGTGGGTGCGTTGACCACGAGGACCCCGGCGCTCGTCGCGGCCTCAACGTCGATGTTGTCCAGGCCGACGCCGGCCCTGGCCACCACCCGCAGCCGAGGCCCGGCCGCCACCGCCTCGGCGTCGATCTGGGTGGCGCTGCGGACGATCACCGCATCCGCGTCAGCCAACGCGGGGAGCAGAGCGGCCCGATCAGCGCCGTCGACCGAGGTGAGCGCGAAGTCGGCGGAGAGCACCTCGATGGCCGCGGGGGACAGCTCTTCGGCGATGAGCACGGTAGGGCGGGTCGGCGGGTGATCCATCCCGCCAGCCTATCGGCCACGCTCAGTGCCCCCTGGGACTCAGTGCCCCCGGGGACGCGGCGGAGGGCCACCCTCGGACGCGCCGGACGAGGCCGCCTCATGTCGGAACGGACGCAGACGCCACCAAGCCAGGAAGAACAGCCCGACTGCCAGCATGATGATGCCCAGCCAGAGGTTCATGTTGATGTCGTCGGCTTATGCAGCTCGGCGTCCGAGGCAAGGAGGCCGGCCACGAGGAGGAGCACGCCGTAGAAGGTGAACAACCCGCCGATGAGGACCCGAAGGTCGAACAACGCGGACGCCTTGCTAGCAGGCGCGTCCTCCTTGGTCACGGCGGTCGGCAAGCCGGCGGGTTTGCTCTCCGGGGAGAATTCGGTGGACATGAGCTGCCTCTCCTGGGCCGGTTAGCGGAAGACGATTGACAGGACGAGGACGATGCCGAGCGCGGAGTAGCCGAGCAGCTTCGGCGACTCCCACCAGGCATGCGGCTTTGCCAGGTCCGCGATGTTCGGCGAGTTCGGATCCGGGATGCCCCAGACCAGCCCGAGGAGCTCCTCGCGCGGCTTGGGCGGTGTGACCAGCGTCACGAGGACGGTCACTATCGCATCCACGACGAAGGCGGCGATCGCCGCGTAGAAGTTGGACATCTGTGCGTTGATGGTGGCGTGCGTAGGGTCGAACACCTGGTGGGGGTAGAAGTAGGCGAAGTGGTAGGCCGCGAAGTGCATGACGCTCGCGGCGGCGGTGCCCGCGACGAGGCCACACAGGCCGGACCACGGCGACGTCCGCTTCCAGAACATCGCGATGAACGTGGCGAACAGCGGAGCGCTGAAGAAGGAGAACAGCAACTGGATGTAGTTCATGATGTTCGTGTATCCGGAGGCGATGAACGCCGTAACCGATACCGATGAAGATGCCGATCACCGTGATGATCCGGCCCACCCGCAGGTAATAGACGTCCGGCCGGTCCTTGACGAAGTACGGCCCGCCACAGGTCATAGGTGAAGACCGTGTTGAACCCGCTGACGTTGGCGGCCATGCCGGCCATGAAGGCTGCGAGCAGGCCGGTGAGCGCGACCCCGAGCAC
>JADGOV010000225.1 GCA_017882785.1 Frankiaceae bacterium | reverse complement strand
CTTCGACCTCAAGCCGGCGACCCACGAGGAGGAGAAGGCGCTGCACGCCCACACCGCGGTGGAGAACCTGGCCTACGGCGCCGCGGGCTGAGACGACGATCCGGAGGGCCGAGCCGCCACACCTGGGCAGCGGCCGCGGCGAGCACCCCCAGCCCGTTCGTGGCCCAGTGCAACCCGAAGGGGGCCAGCACGGCCCAGACCGAGTTCGGCCCAGGACAGTCCGGATCTCCTCGCGACCAGGAGGAGCATGGCTGCGGCCAGGGGTCCGATGACGAGGTGCGTCCGCCGCGAGGTTGGGCCCGGCGATGGATGGGTGTTGACAGGCAAGTAACAGCTTGCCTATCCTGGCCGTGTGGGCGACGTCTTCAAGGCCCTGGCGGACCCCACACGACGAGCGATCCTCGACGAGCTGACCGAGCGGGACGACCAGACCCTGTTCGAGCTGTGTTCGAGGCTCGCGGTCAAGCACTCCGTCGCGTCGTCGCGGCAGGCCGTCTCCCAACACCTCGACGTGCTGGTCGACGCCGGGCTCGTCAAGACGCGGCGCGAGGGCCGGTACAAGTTCCATCACATCGACCCGCGACCGCTTGAGCGGATCGCCGACCGCTGGCAGAAGCGGCACTCGGAGGATTCATGAAGATCACCGTCACCAGCGTCCTCGTCGACGACCAGGACAAGGCTCTTGCCTTCTACACCGACGTCCTGGGCTTCCGCAAGAAGACAGACATCCCGCTCGGTGATCACCGCTGGCTGACCGTGGTGTCCCCCGAGGCCCCCGACGGGGTCGAGCTGGTTCTCGAGCCCGACGAGCACCCCGCCGCCAGGCCGTTTAAGGCCGCGCTTGTCGAAGACGGCATCCCGTTCACCTCATTCGGCGTGGACGACGTCCAGCGCGAGTACGAGCGCCTGCGGGGCCTTCGGGTCCACTTCACGCAGGAGCCGACAGCCATGGGCCCGGTGACCACCGCCGTGTTCGACGACACCTGCGGCAACCTGATCCAGATCGCTGCGCAGTGACGACGTGATAAGCGCGCCGCAGCAGGGCTCGACCAACCGCATGAGGAAAATAACGAACGACTGCAGCCCGGCGCGCGCGGGCAAACAGCCGAGATGACCGCTGGCGCCGCGACTGGCGCCACCCCACTATCCCGCAAGCCGAACGTTACGGGGTCTTTGGTCGCCAGATTCCGAATCGATTTCCGAGCGGATCGAGGAGGTGTGCGAACTCGATTCCTCCATTGTCGGTAAAGGGAATCGCCACGGTGGCGCCGAGCCGAAGTGCCTGGTCGAGCGCGCCATGGACGTTCTCGACACGCACGTAGAAGATCGCCCAATTGGCCGCGCCCATGTCGGATGTGTCCCACAGGCCACCGCGCGCCTCATCGACCATGCGGTACGGGGCAGGACCCGTGGGGTCCTCGATCTCCCAGTCGAACAGCGCGCCGTAGAAGGCTTTGGACACGTCGGGGTCGGGTGAGCCGATCTCGAAGTAGTCGATCTTGTTCGTCACGGAGACGCCCCGTCGGCCGAGTTTGAGCAGACGCTATCGCGAGCGTCGAACCGCGAAACGACCCGGGCGATCGCCGGGGCGCGGTTCCGCCAACATCGCAGTCAAGGCGACGTCGCGTTCGAGGCGACGCGGGCGGCCGGGTCCGCCGCCTGTGGCTTGAACCGCGCGATCACCCCAAGCCGATCCGCTTACGGCACGACCTTCGACGGGCTCACCGCGGCGGGGACCCGGGCGCGTGGGCGGTGCGCCAGCTTGCCGGACCTCGGGCGTGAGGCGGCCGGGGCCGTCCTCGAGCAGTTCGTTCGGCGGTGTCCTTGAGTGGGTCAACCTTCGGTAGGGCATGGTCGAGCCCGAGCGGCAAGATGAACCCTCCACGTGCAGGCATGCTGGCCCGCCTCGGCGACCAGCGGTCGAGCCACCCCGCGGTGTGCCTGGCTCTCAGCGGGCGGGGACCACGATGCGAGGCAGGAATAGGGCTGGGCGGAGGGGCTGGGGATGGCGGAGCAGCCGGATAGGGCAGTCGTCGTCGGGGCGGGAATGGGGGGGTTGCTGGCTGCGCGGGTTCTTTCCGATTATTTCGCTGAGGTCGTGGTTGTGGACCGGGACGCGTTGCCGTCGAGTAAGCAGCAGCGCCGGGGAGTCCCGCAGGGTCGTCACGTGCATGTTCTGCTCGCACGCGGCGGCGCGGTGCTGGAGCAGCACTTTCCCGGGTTCACCGAAGAGGTCGTGGGCCGGGGTGGCCTGAGCGGTGACCTGCTGGGGGACGGCCGGATCTTCCTCGGTGGCGGCTTCCTCGTCTCGTATCGCAGCGGCTTGGATGTCCTCTGCGCCAGTCGACCCCTGCTGGAGACCGTGACCAGAGGACGGGTTCGAGGCCGCGACAACGTCCGCTTCGTCGAGCACACCGACGCCGTTGGTCTCACCGCGACCGACGGTCGGATCACCGGGCTGCGGATGCGGCAGACGGGTGGTGGCCGGGAGCGGCAGATGCCTGCCGCCGTTGTGGTCGGCGCGGCGGGCCGTGCCGCCGGCCCGGTGCGCTGGCTGTCGGAGCTGGGCTACCCGGTTCCGGCTGAGCAGGAGATCGCCGTCGATCTCACCTACGTCACCAGGACCTACCGGCGCCGGC
>JADGOV010000044.1 GCA_017882785.1 Frankiaceae bacterium | reverse complement strand
TTCTACGCCGCCTTCGAGGCAGCCGACCTCGACCGGATGGACACCCTGTGGGATGTCGACGGGCTCGAGCCGGTGAGCTGCGTGCATCCAGGCTGGCCGCTGATCCGAGGCAGGCAGCGGGTGTTGCGGTCCTGGGCAGTGATCATGGCGAACACGGCCTATATCCAGTTCGTACTCACCGACGTCACGGTCGCGGTGCTGGGTGAGGTCGCGGTCGTCACGTGCGATGAGAACATCTTGACCAGCGCGGAGCCGGGGGATGCGGGGCAGGTGGCCGCGACCAACATCTTCCGCCGGCGAGACGGGCGGTGGCGGCTGTGGGTGCACCACGGCTCGCCCGTGCTGGCCGCCGACCGGCCGGTGCCCGAGGAGTTGCCGTGAACGACCGGATCGCGCTGCGCGGTCTGATGGCCAACGGCCGGCACGGTGTGCTGCCCGCCGAGCGAATGGCCGCCCAGCCCTTCGTCCTGGACGCGGTGCTGTCGCTGGACACCGGGCCGGCGGCGGCCAGCGACAATGTCGCGGACACCGTCGATTACGGCGTCCTGGCCCGACAGCTGGTTGCGATCGTGGAGGGCGAAGCGGTCAACCTCATCGAGACCCTCGCCGCCCGGCTGGCCGAGGTCTGCCTCGCTGACCCGAGGGTGGAACGCGTCGAGCTCACCGTGCACAAGCCGGCGGCGCCGATCCCGTTGCCGTTCGACGACGTCGCGGTGACAGTCATCAGGGAACGTCTGTGATCGCGGTGTTCTCCCTCGGTGCCAATCTCGGCGACCGGCTCGGCTTCCTGCAGTGCGGCCTCGACGCCGTGGCGGAGGCTGCGGTGGCGGTCGAAGTCAGCCCGGTGTATGAAACGGAGCCGGTCGGCGGCCCGGCGCAGGGGCCGTACCTCAACGCGGTCCTGCGCGCCGAGCTCCCGGCGGACACCGACCTGGGCGATCTGATCGGGCGGGCCGAAGGGCTGGCCGGTCGGGTGCGAGGGCGGCGCTGGGGGCCGCGCACGCTCGACGTGGACGTGGTGAGCGTGACGGGGCCGCATCGGGTCGACCCGGCACTGACCGTGCCGCACCCGAGGGCACGGCACCGGGCGTTCGTCCTCGCGCCGTGGTTGGACCTGGACCCGGAGGCCAACCTGCCCGGGGCCGGACGGGTGGCCGCCCTGCTCGCCGACGTCGACCGCGCCGGTATCCGACGTCGGGACGACCTGCGCCTCGTGGTGGGCTGACGTGCAGCCCACCCGACCATCGCTGCTCGTCACCCTCGCGGTCATAGCGGCCGCCGGCGGCTACCTGCTGGCCAGCCTGTCCTACGGAACCCTGCCCGCCGTGCCACGGACCTGGGTGGTCACGATCGTCGTGCTGGCCGCGCTGCAGTGGGCCCTGGCCCGGTCGGTGCGAGCCCGGCTGGCCGGCCGGCCCCGAACGACACCGATCTCGCCCTTGGTGGTCGCCCGGTGCGCGGCGTTGGCCCGGGCCGGGTCGGCGGCGGCCGCCCTGCTGGGCGGTGTCTACCTCGGGTTCGGGTTGGTCACCTTGGGGTCGCTGGAGAAGTCGGCGTACTCCCGGGACGCGGTGACCTGTCTGGTGGGGCTCCTGGCCGCGGCGCTGATGCTCGCCGCGGCGCTGTACCTGGAGCGGGTCTGCCGAGTCCCGCGGCCGCCCAAGCGCCCGCCGGAGGAGCCCCCGATAGGCTCATCGACGTGACCGACGATCTCGATCTGGACACGCTGTCCACCGAGGAGCTGCGGCATCGAGCCTTCACCCTGGCCGAGTCCCGTCGGGACGTGCGCTTCTTCTGGGATTTAGTCCGGCACCTGCCCCTTTCCGCCGACGTGGCCACCGAGGACGGGTCCTCGGGCAACATCAGCGGCAGCATCGCCGAGACGGTGGAGATCGTCCGGGAGGTCATCGGCAAGGACACCGACTACGGCGACGTGGAACCGCTGTTGCGGGCCCACTTCATCGACTATCTACAGTCCCACGGTTGACCGCGGCGGCGTAGAGGACATCCGGCGTCAGCAGCCCCTTCGGGGAGCTGTCCGCGGCGCACACCACCACCCAGCCGGTACCTCCGGCGAGCAGCGCCGCCAAGGCGTCGGCGAGCGAGCCGGTCTCGGCCACAGTGGGCACCGGCCGGCCGGGGACCGCCGCGTCCGGCCAGCCGTCCAGCGGCGCGAGGGTCGCTGTCCGGAGTGGGGTGACAGCAAGTCGCTTGACCGCGCGGTCGTTGCCGACGAAATCGGCGACGAAAGGCGAGGCCGGCGCGCCCAGGATGGTGGCCGGCACGTCGTACTGCTCCAGGTAGCCACCCTCCCGCAGGACGGCGATGCGATCGCCGAGGCGGACCGCCTCGTCCACGTCGTGGGTGACGAAGACCACCGTCTTGCGGACCTGCTGCTGCAGCCGGAGGAACTCCACCTGCAGCTTGTCCCGGGCGATCGGGTCGACCGCGCCGAAGGGCTCGTCCATGAGCAGCACCGGCGGGTCCGCGGCCAGCGCGCGGGCCACCCCGACCCGCTGGCGTTGACCGCCGGAGAGCTCGTGCGGGTAGCGCCGTGCGTGCACGTGCGGATCGAGGCCCACCAGATCCAGCAACTCGTTCGTACGAGCGGTGCGGCGCGCCCGGTCCCACCCGAGCAGGGAGGGCACGGTGGCCACGTTGGCGGCGACGGTCTGGTGCGGAAACAGGCCCACCTGCTGGATGACGTAGCCGATGCGCCGGCGCAACGCCTGCGGATTGACCTGGGTGACGTCGTCGCCGTCGAGCAGAATGCGGCCGCTGCTCGGCTCGACCAACCGGTTGATCATCTTCATGGTTGTCGTCTTGCCGCAGCCCGAGGGCCCGACCAGGCAGGCGATCTCGCCCCGACCGACGTCGAGCGTCAGCTCGTGGACGGCCACCGTGCCGTCAGCGTACCGTTTGCTCACCTGCTCCAGACGCAACATCGGATCGGCATGCTGTGCGGCGGGCGCGGTTTCGGGCGTGGCGGCGGGCACGCTACGGTTCCCTTCGTGGCGGCCAATCCCTGGTTCAGCTGGAGCTACATCACCCAGCATGCCAGCGAACTGCTCTCCGCGACCCGTCAGCACGTTGCGTTGACCGTGTGGTCGGTACTGGTGGCGACGTGCATCGCGGTGCCGATGGCCGTCGTGGCGCGCCGCTGGGGATGGAGCCGCGGCACGATCCTCACCGGGGTGGGCATCCTCTACACGATCCCGTCGCTGGCGCTCATCAGCGTCCTGCAGGCCTACTTCGGTCTCCGACCGATCACCGTGGAGATTGCGCTCGTCGGCTACGCATTGCTGATCATCGTCCGGAACACGCTCATCGGGCTGGACGGCGTGCCGGCCGAGGTGCGAGAGGCCGCCCTCGGCATGGGCTTCGGGCCCACCCGGCTGCTCACCCGGGTGGAGATCCCACTGGCACTCCCGTCGATCATGGCCGGTATCCGGGTGGCCACGGTGTCCACCATCGCGCTGGTCACGGTGGGCGCGATCGTCGGCAACGGCGGCCTCGGCGGCCTCATCCTCGAAGGGCTGAACAACCTCTACCGGGCGGAGATCATGGCTGCCGCGCTGGGCTGCGTTCTTCTCGCGTTCATCGCGGACCTGCTCCTGCTCGGCCTGCAGCGGCTGGTCACCCCCTGGACCCGGCGGCGGGCAGGATGAACACCATCCTCGGCACCTGGCACTGGCTCACCACCGCCGAGCACTATCGCGGCACGGCCGGGGTGCCGCACCGGCTCCTCGAGCACGTGGTCATCTCCGGCATCGCGGTTGGGCTGGCTGTGCTGATAGCGCTCCCGCTCGGGCTGTGGCTCGGCCACGTCGGCCACGGCGGGGCGGTGGCCATCAACGTTTCCAACATCGGCCGGGCCATCCCGACCTTCGCCATCCTCGTGCTGCTGGCCACTGTGCCGAGTCTCTTCGGCGACGCCGGCGCGGTGCTGGCCCTACTTGTGTTCGCCATCCCGCCGATCCTGACCAACGCCTACGTCGGGATGCGGGAGGTCGACCCGGACGTCCGCGAGGCCGCGGTGGGGATGGGCATGGCCGGAATCACCCTGGTGCGTCGCGTGGAGCTGCCACTTGCCCTGCCGCTGGTCGCGGCCGGCGTGCGGACCGCGACCGTGCAGGTGGTGGCCACCGCGACACTCGCCGCCTATGTCGGCGCCGGCGGGCTGGGCCGCTTCATCGCCGACGGGTTCGGACTCCAGGACACGCCGATGATCCTCTCCGGGGCCATCCTCGTGGCCTTACTGGCGCTCGTCACCGAGATCGGCCTGGGTCGCCTCGAGGTGGGGCTGACCCCCGGTCGCCGGCGCGGCTCCCCGACTCCGGGTGACGCCGCCCAAGTCCGGGGCTGAGTCGTTGTAGGCTCGCAGGCCAGCGAGGCCCCCCCTCGCCGGACACGCGGTCCAACCGGCCCGGGACACAGAAGGCGAGGCTTGACTCATGCGTCGAACGCTCAACCGTGCCTTGTTGGGAGTCGTCGCGACGGCTCTGGTGGCGACCGGCTGCGGCACCAGTTCCTCCTCCTCGTCGAGCGGCTCGACCTCCACGAAGAGCAGCGGGGCCAAGGGTTCGGTGACGATCGCCGCCTTCAACTTCGGCGAGAGCACGATCCTGGCCAACATGTACGCCGACCAGCTCAAGCGGGCCGGGTTCACGCCCACGATCAAGAAGTTGACCAACCGCGAGGTCGTCGAGCCGGCGTTGCAGCGCGGCGAGGTCCAACTCGTGCCCGAGTACCTCTCGACGCTGACCGAATTCATCAACGTCAAGAAGAACGGGCCGAACGCGAAGCCGCTGGCCTCCTCCGACGTGAACGCGACGCTGGCCGCGCTGCAGGCACTCGCCGCCCCGCGCAACCTCAAGGCGCTCACCCCGTCCCCGGCCACGGACCAGAACGCGTTCGCGGTCACCCAGGACTTCGCCAGCAAGAACCACCTCACCACGCTGTCCGATCTCAAGGGGTACAACGGCAAGCTCGTCCTCGGTGGACCGCCGGAGTGCCCGAAGCGGCCGTACTGTCAGCCGGGTCTGGAGAAGACCTACGGCATCGCATTCACCGGCTTCACCCCGCTCGACGCCGGCGGCCCGCTAACGAAGACCGCGCTCCAGCAGGGCAAGGTGCAGTTGGGCCTGGTTTTCTCCTCCGACGGCGGCATCGACGCGCTGAAGCTGAAGGTGCTCACCGACGACAAGAAGCTGCAGAACGCGGACAACATCGTGCCGGTGATCAACACCAAGGTGAACAGCCCCGAGTTGGTGGCCGCCCTGAACAAGGTCTCCGCCGCGCTGACCACCTCCGAACTTGTTGCGCTGAACAAGAAGGTCGACGTGGATCGTGCGGACCCGGCGAAGGTCGCCCAGGAGTTCCTGGCGTCCAAGGGGCTGGGCTAACCGGGTCAGCCGGGCGGGCGAGCGCGAGCCGGGCGAGCCGGCCGCGCGAGCCGAGAACCAGCCCAGTCCAGCCCAACCCCGCGCCAACTGGATCACTCAGCCCGGTAGCTGCTCCCCGACGGGGACCTCGACGGCGAGTACGTTCCCCGGCGGAGCTAGCGGGCAGGCCCATGCCGGGTCGTAGGCGCAGGAGGGGTTGTAGGCGAAGTTGAGGTCGAGCACGAGCGTGCCGGTGCCCAGTGGTTCGCCGCCGAGGTCAGCGCCCTTGACCGTGTCGAGCAGGTAACGACCGCCGCCGTAGGAGCCGCGCCCGGCGGTGGCGTCCTTCACCGGGATGAACATCCCGCCGCCGTAGGACCGCAGCGCCCAGACATCGAGGCTGCCGGCGTCCCGTGCATCGTTGACCAACCACACCCGGCCGATCCGCTCGAAGGGTACGACACCGTCGGTGGCGGTTGGCACCTCCAGCCGCTGCCCGTCGGCCGGTTGAAGGGTGGCGGTGAAGCGCCAGGTCGCGTCGTAGGGCGCGATGTCGGTGACCGCGCCGAAGCGCGGGGAGGCCGGGTGACCGGCATTGAGCGCCGTCCGTTCGACTACCCAGCTGGCGTGCGCCGCAGCCGGGTCGCTCGCCGCCCGGACCTGGGCGTAGAGCCGGAACACCCGCCGCCGCCAGTCCAGTACCGCGAGGGCGTCGCCGGGTCCAGCGTCGGGCACGAGGCGTACCTCCCGCTACCTGTCGATCTGCTGCCTGTTTGATCCGCTACTTGTCGATGTCGCCGACGACGAAGAACATCGACCCCAGGATGGCCACCATGTCGGGCACAAGGCAACCGGGCAACAGCTCCCCCAGCACTTGGATGTTGGAGAACGACGCGGTCCGTAGCTTGAGCCGCCACGGCGTGCGCTCCCCGCGGGAGACCAGGTAGTAGCCGTTGATCCCGAGCGGGTTTTCCGTCCAGGTGTAGGTCTCGCCCTCCGGGGCCTTGACGATCTTCGGGAGTCGGACGTTGATCGGCCCGGGCGGCAGGTCGCGGAGGCGTTGCGCACACGTCCCGGCCAGGCCCAGCGACGCGGCGACCTGGTCGAGCAGCACCTCGAACCGGGCGTAGCAGTCCCCGTCGCTGCGGGTGACCACCGGCACGTCGAGCTCGGCATAGGCCAGGTACGGCTCGTCCCGACGCAGGTCGAAGTCGACCCCGCTGGCCCGGGCTACCGGCCCGGAGGCGCCGTAGGCCAGCACGGTCTCCGCGGCGAGCACCCCGACTCCGCGGGTGCGAGCCTGGAAGATCTCGTTGCCCCGGATGAGCCGGTCGAAGTCGGGCAGCCGGCGGCGGACCGCAGCGATCGCATCGTCGACCCGGTCCAACCATCCAGCCGGCAGGTCCTCCTTCAGGCCGCCGATCCGGTTGAACATGTAGTGCACCCGGCCGCCGGAGATCTCCTCCATCACCGCCTGGAGGACCTCCCGCTCGGTGAACGCGTAGAAGATCGGCGTGATCGCGCCCATCTCCAGCGGGTAGGCGCCGAGGAACATGAGGTGATTGAGCACCCGGTTCAGCTCCGCCAGCAGCGTGCGCGCCCAGATCGCCCTGGCCGGCACCTCCAGGCCGAGCATCCGCTCCACCGCCATGGCCACGCCGAGCTCGTTGGAGAAGGCCGACAGCCAGTCGTGTCGGTTGGCCAGCACCAGGATCTGCCGATAGTCGCGAGCCTCGAAGAGCTTCTCCGCGCCGCGGTGCATGTAGCCGATGATCGGTTGGGCCCGGACGATCCGCTCCCCGTCCAGGGTCAGAGCGATCCGCAGCACGCCGTGGGTGGCCGGATGCTGCGGGCCGATGTTGAGCACCATGTCCGCGGTCGCCATGTCGCCGGCGCCGACGCCGACGGTCAGCTGTGAGAGGCTGCCGACCGCTGTCTTCTCCACGAGTCCCGCCGATCAGCGCCGCGGTTCCCAGCGGAACCAGCGGACGGCGACAAAGGTGGACCCCACCGCCCAGAGCGCGAGCACTTCAAGGTCGTGTGCGACGAAGCCGGTGCCCCGCTGGAGCGGGTTGAACGGGGCGAACACGGCGTTGGTGAAGTGCACCAGGGGGAAGTAGGCGGCGAGGTGGGCGATGAAGGAGCCCTTCGGCGTGGGGAAGAACGTGCCGCTGATGAACGCGAGGGCGAAGAACGGGAACTGGACGATCGCCGGCGCGGCGTCGGCGTTCGGCGTCAGCGCGGAGACCGCGACGCCCAGCGCGCTGAAGGTGACCGCGCCCAGCACGAGTGCCACGAACAGCGGCAGCAGGTGGTGCGGAGCGCTCACGTTGTAGAAGAGCACACCCACGGTGACAGTGATCGCGGTGAGCAGCACGCACACGACCACGGAGCTGGCCAGCAGACCGGAGAAGTACGTCCAGGCCGGCAGCGGTGTGCCGCGGAGCCGCTTGAGGACGCCGGACTCCCGGCGGTTGGTCAGCCCGATCGCCAGGCTGGAGTAGCAGGCGGACATCACCCCGAACGCGATGATCGCCGGGATGTAGTACTGGTTGAAGGAGATGTTCCCCAGGTCCTTGATCCGCTGGCCCTTGTTGAGGCTCGCGAAGATGACCAGAAACATGATCGGGAAGGCGAAGGTGAAGAACGCGCTCTGCGGGTTGCGCCAGTAGGTCTTCTGCTCGTAGCGGACCTGGTGGCCGACGAGGGCTACGGAGTTCACCGGGTCACCGCCGCGGGCTCGTCGTCCGGACCGGCGACCAGCTCCAGGTAGACGTCCTCCAGCGACGGGCGGTCCACGGTCAGCCCGTCCAGCTCGATGCCTGCTTCCAGTGCCCAGCCGGTGAGGGTGTGCAGATCCCGTACCTCGTCCTCGGTGTGCAACCGGACCTCCCCGTCTGGACCTGCCTCCGCCAGTAGGGGTATGTCCTGCGCCGATCGACCGGGCGGAAGCCGAAACCGGATGCGGACCGCCGCCGTGTCCCGCCCGCCGATCGTCTCCGGCGTGCCGGCAGCCACGATCTGCCCGCCCGCGATCACTGCAACCCGGTCGGCCAGGGCCTGGGCCTCGTCCATGTAGTGCGTGGTGAGCACGATCGTCGTGCCACCGTCGATGAGGCCACGGACCAGCTCCCAGGCGCTCCGCCGGGCCGAAGGGTCGAAGCCGGTCGTGGGCTCGTCGAGGAAGACCAACTCCGGATTGCCGACGATGCCCAGCGCGACGTCGAGCCGGCGCTGCTGCCCGCCGGAGAGCTTCTGCACCCGCTGTTCAGCCTTCTCGCCCAGCCCGACGAGGTCGATCACCTCGAGCACCGGACGAGGCCGAGGGTAGTAGCCGGCGTTGCGGGTCAGGACCTCCCGCACCGTGAGGAACGGATCGACCGCGGTGTCCTGCAGCACGATGCCCAGGCGCTCCCGCAGGGCTCGGCCACCGCGGGCCGGGTCGACGCCCAGCACCGCCACCTCACCGGAGGTTCGCTCGCGGAACCCTTCCAGAATTTCCAATGTCGTGGTCTTGCCGGCCCCGTTGGGACCCAGCAGCGCGAAGACCTCACCCGCGGAGACGGTGAAGTCGACGCCGCGAACGGCCACGACGTCGCCGTACGATTTCCGCAGGTCCCGCACGGTGATGGCGCTCACCGGAGCAGCGTAGTCACCTCGGCGAGCAGCGGAGGTGGTCCGGCGCCCACCGACTGTGCCAGCCAGCCGAATCCGCCCAGTCCGGCCGGGTCGAGCAGCTCCGCGACCTGACCCGCGTCGGCCAGCGCTCGCAGGTGGGCCATCGGATCGCCGGCGTAGGCGGGCACCGGGGTGGCGTCGAGGCCCAGTGCCCGCAGTGCTCGACGCTGGGTGGTGAGCAGACTCGCCCGGACACTGTCGGGGTGCGCCGCCTCGGCGGCGGCGGCGCAGGCGTCCAGCGCCACGTGGGCGGTGAGATCGCAGCTGCCGTCCGCGACCGGAGTCACCTGGCGGCCGCGTCGGTAGCCGCTCAGCGTGCCGCGGGACGGGCGCGCCGTCCGGACGTGGTCGTAGTCCACCGCTACCGCGACCCCGCGTCGTAGCCGGCCGACGGCGGCCGCCCAGGCCTCATCGCGCGGCCGGCCCACCTCGGCGAGGTCCCCGATCCGCCGCAGCGGCCACCACCGAGCAAGCCACCGCATCTCGGGAGTCCCCGGGGCGGGGCCGAGGGAGCCGTCTTCCAGGACCAGGCGTACGCCGTCCGCGGTGCGTTGGACCACCTCGCAGGGCACCGTGTCCAGCCACTCGTTGGCGAAGAGCAGCCCGGTGCACGCCGGCAGGTCCGGGCGCCAGTCCAGGCGGGCATGCTCGCCGGGCCGCAGCTCCACAGCCGTGAGCCGCCACCGGGCCGATACACCAGCGGCCAACACCTCGAGCAGCTCGCCGCCACCGGCACCCACGTCGACGACGTCGAAGGGGTCGGGGTGGTGCAACGCCGTGTCGACATCGGTGGCCAGCGCCCGGACCGCACCGGCGAACAGTGGTGAGGCCAGCGGTGACGTGCGGAAATGCGCCGCTGCCCCGGTGCGTCGATAGAAGCCCTGCGCGCCGTAGAGCGCCTCGCTCATCGCCTGCCGCCAGGTCCGTGCCGAGCCCCCGACGGGCGGTGGGTTTGTCTGCATACCAATCCTTACGCCGCTGGCGAACGGCCCACGCCGGCTGATCCGCGGTGCCGTACGCTTTGCTCCGATCGTCCGGTACCGGCAGAAGGACTGGAACGACAATGACCATGAGTATGGCAGCGAGCGCATCAGTGGGCTCCACGAGGAAAAGTGGTCCCCGCCCGCGGCTCGCGATAGGGATCATCGGCGTCGGCCGGGTCGGGAGCGTGCTCGGCGCCGCGCTGGCCGGTGTCGGTCACGCCGTCGTCGCGGCGTCGGTGGGGTCTGACGCCAGCCGGGAACGGGCTGCTCGCATGTTGCCCGGCGTGCCGTTGGTGGCGCCAACAGAGGTCCTTCGGCGCAGCGACGTCGTGCTGCTCGCCGTACCCGACGACGCGTTGGCCGGGTTGGTGGAAGGACTGGCGGCCAGCGGTGCCATCCGGGCCGGTTCCCTCGTGGTGCACACCTCCGGGCGCTTCGGGCTCGGGGCGCTGGCGGCCTCGACCCGGTGGGGCGCGTCGCCGCTCGCGCTGCATCCGGTGATGACGTTCACCGGCTCGGCGGCCGACCTGCCGCGGCTGTCCGGTGCGTCCTTCGGGGTGACCGCGCCGGTCGAACTGCGGCCCGTGGCCGAGGCCCTCGTCATCGAGTTGGGCGCAGAGCCGGTTTGGGTGACGGAGGACGCCCGTGAGCTCTACCACGCGGCCCTGGCCCACGGTGCCAACCATCTCGTCACGCTGGTGAACAGCACCTCCGACCTGCTCCGGGCTGCCGGCGTCGAGGCGCCGGCCCGCATGCTGGCGCCGCTGCTCCGCGCCGCGATGGACAACGCCCTGCGGGCTGGCGACGCCGCGCTGACCGGTCCGGTCGCCCGCGGCGACGCCGGGACGGTTGTGGCCCACCTCACAGCACTGACCCGCGCCGCGCCGCACCTGCTCCCGCTCTACCTCACGTTGGCCAGGGCGACCGCCGACCGTGCCCTGGCCGGCCATATTCTCGGCCCCTCCCAGGCCGAGACATTGCTGGATGTTCTCGCCAATCCGGACGGAGCCCGTGCGTGACCACTACCCGTACTCGACCGGTCATTGCCCGAACCCGGGGGGAGCTGGCGCGCGCACTTGCCCAGCTCCGGGCCAAGGGCAGCGTCGCGCTGGTGCCGACCATGGGTGCGCTGCACGACGGACACCGCGCGTTGATCCGCACGGGGCACACCCTCGCCGACGCGGTCGTGGTGAGCATCTTCGTCAACCCCCTGCAGTTCGGCCCGCAGGAGGATCTGGCCAGCTACCCCCGCACCTTGCCCACGGACCTCGCGGCCTGCCGGGAGGAGGGGGTAGCCCTGATCTTTGCGCCGAGTCGGGACGTGGTCTATCCGCGTCTGCCACTGGTCACCGTCTCGGCCGGGCCACTCGGCGCGGTGCTGGAAGGGGCGTCCCGTCCCGGCCACTTCGACGGCGTGCTCACGGTCGTCGCCAAGCTGTTCTCCCTCGTGCAGCCAGACGTGGCGGTGTTCGGGGAGAAGGACGCCCAGCAACTGGTGCTGGTGCGACGGATGGTTAGTGACCTGGACCTACCCGTGCACGTGGTGGGCGTCCCGATCGTTCGGGAGCCCGACGGGTTGGCGCTGTCCAGCCGCAATTCCTACCTCTCCCTAGCGGAGCGGGACGAGGCCAGGGTACTGTCCGCTGGGCTGCGAGCGGGCGCCGAGCAGGCCGGGGGCGGCGCCGACGCTGTTCGTCGGGCGGCCGGCCGGGCGCTCGACGCCGCGCATTCGGTCCAGGTGGACTACCTGGCACTGGTCGATCCGGCCAGCCTGCAGGAGGTTGGCCCCGGCCACGAAGGCCCGGCGCTGCTGGCGCTGGCCGCCCGGGTCGGCCCCACGCGTCTGATCGACAATGTGACCGTCACCCTGCCACCGGCCGGGCCGGCCACCGCCTCCTTGAGGACGGAACTCGCGCCGACGACCGATCGTTGACCATGCTCCTCACCATCGACGTCGGGAACACCCAGACCGTCCTCGGGGTCTTCGACGGCGCCGAGCTGATCGATCTGTGGCGAACCCGCACCGACGCGCGGATGACCGCCGACGAGCTGGCGTTGCTCTTCCGCGGCCTGCTGTCCGAGGCACCGCCGTTGACCGGCATCTCGGCCTGCTCGACGGTGCCGGCGGTGCTGCGCGAACTCCGCGGCATGCTGACCCGCTTCTACTCCGGTGTGCCCAGCCTCATCGTGGAGCCGGGCGTCCGAACCGGAGTGCCGATCCTCACCGACAACCCGAAGGAGGTCGGTAGCGACCGGATCATGAACACGCTCGCCGTGCACCACCTTTACCGGGGACCAGCGGTGGTCGTCGATTTCGGCACCTCCACCAACTTCGACGTGGTCTCCGCTCGTGGCGAGTTCCTCGGCGGGGCCCTCGCACCCGGCATCGAGATCTCGATGGACGCACTGGCCGCCCGAGGTGCCCAGCTGCGGCGCGTGGAGCTCGCGAAACCGAGATCGGTGATCGGCAAGAACACGGTCGAGGCGCTGCAGTCCGGCATCCTGTATGGCTTCGCCGGCCAGGTGGACGGTCTGGTCACCCTCATCCGGGCGGAGCTGGGCGAGCCCACCACTGTGGTCGCCACCGGCGGCCTCGCTCCGCTGGTGCTCGCGGAGTCGGCCACGATCGACGTCCACGAGCCCTATCTGACCCTGATAGGGCTACGGCTGGCCTATGCGAAGAACGTGGGGCCAGAGTGATTCTGCCGGCGGGTCGGCGCCGCTGATCCGATAGGATCGGCCGGAGCGGTCTCGCCACCCCCGCGCGACCCGGAATTTCCCGTCCGCTTGTGGTGTGTCGGATCCGGTCGTGAATGCGGGCGCGCCCCGCCAAGTGCACGACCCGGCCATCGACCTTTCCGAACCCACCTCAATGCCTGCTACATGGCCTGTCACATGGCGAGCTATCTTGTCGGACATCGCAACTCTGTCCGCCGCGACACGCTAACGGGCGCGACCTGGACACACCCTCCCAGGTCAACCGCTGCCCCGAAACCGCGCTCGACTGGGTCTTTCCCCGCTCCGGCAATGGGTATGCTGCCCCGCCGGAATGGGACTCCGGGTGGATCGAACGCTGATGTTACTCACCGGACCCGCCATCCGGCACACCATCACCTTCGAAACTGGCGGCCGGGGTAGTAGGTATTTGCTATCTCGGCTTGGATAGGCTTTCCTGGACCTCGGGATGGTCCATCGTCAAGCGCGAGAAAGGCAGCAAAAATGGCGCAGCGGGTGTTGTTGGTCTGTGATCTCCACGATGACGACCGGCCGGGTGCAGAAACCGTCACCTTCGCTATCGACGGCGTATCGTTTGACATTGATGTGTGTGCCGAGCACGCTGCCGCACTGCGCGACGCGATGGCACCCTTCGTCGGCGCCGGGCGACGTGCCAGCGGCGCGGGCGGCTTCGGTGGCGGCGGGACCCGACGCCGGGCAACCCGGGTCGGCGGCGCCCCTGACCGACAGCGCACGCAGGAGATCCGGGAGTGGGCTCGGGCGCACGGGCACACCGTCTCCGACCGCGGCCGGATCCCGGTGCGGCTGATCGAGCAGTTCGACGCCGCGCACTGACCGTGCCCGGTTGGCCACCCGGCTGCCGCTCAGGCCACCGGGGGGTGGCCGGGAAAGGCGACGCGCGGAGGCTGGAATCCCATCCGGGCCATTCGGGTTGTCCATGGTGCGTCCGGGCCCGGGGTTCTCATCGAACGTCACAGGGTCGACGTAAGTTGATAGTTAGCCGTCGACGACGACGCCAAGCGGTTGTGCAGGCGGGGCTAGCATGCGGGGGGGTCGACACCCGGCGACCTTGCCGCTCTTCGAGGAGCGTGAAATGTTCGAGAGATTCACTGACCGCGCGAGGCGCGTCGTGGTCCTGGCCCAGGAAGAGGCCAGGATGCTCAACCACAACTACATCGGCACTGAGCACATCCTCCTCGGCCTGATCCACGAGGGCGAGGGTGTCGCGGCCAAGGCGTTGGAGTCCCTCGGAATTTCCCTCGAGGGTGTTCGGCAGCAGGTCGAGGAGATCATCGGACAGGGCCAGCAGGCCCCCTCCGGCCACATCCCGTTCACTCCGCGGGCCAAGAAGGTCCTTGAGCTGTCGCTGCGCGAGGCGCTTCAGCTCGGACACAACTACATCGGCACCGAGCACATCCTGCTGGGCCTCATCCGCGAGGGTGAGGGTGTCGCCGCCCAGGTGCTGGTCAAGCTGGGTGCCGACCTCAACCGGGTCCGCCAGCAGGTCATCCAGCTGTTGTCCGGCTACCAGGGCAAGGAGCCGGCGGGTGCCGGCGCCGGGCCGGGTGAGGGAACCCCCTCGACGTCGCTGGTGCTCGACCAGTTCGGCCGCAACCTGACCCAAGCCGCCCGTGAGGGCAAGCTCGACCCGGTGATCGGCCGGGAGAAGGAGATCGAGCGGGTCATGCAGGTGCTGTCCCGGCGGACCAAGAACAACCCGGTCCTCATCGGCGAGCCGGGAGTCGGCAAGACCGCCGTGGTCGAGGGCCTCGCCCAGGCCATCGTCAAGGGTGAGGTGCCCGAGACGCTCAAGGACAAGCAACTCTACACCCTCGACCTTGGCGCGCTGGTCGCCGGCAGCCGCTACCGCGGTGATTTCGAGGAGCGGCTGAAGAAGGTGCTCAAGGAGATCCGCACGCGTGGCGACATCATCCTGTTCATCGACGAGCTGCACACCCTGGTCGGGGCAGGCGCGGCCGAGGGCGCGATCGACGCGGCGTCCATCCTGAAGCCCATGCTCGCCCGCGGTGAGTTGCAGACCATCGGTGCCACGACGCTGGATGAATACCGCAAGCACCTGGAGAAGGACGCTGCGCTCGAGCGCCGGTTCCAGCCCATCCAGGTCGGCGAGCCGACGCTGGCGCACACCATCGAGATCCTCAAGGGGCTCCGCGACCGCTACGAGGCCCACCACCGGGTGTCCATCACCGACGAGGCGTTGGTCGCGGCCGCCACGCTCGCCGATCGGTACATCAGCGACCGATTCCTGCCCGACAAGGCGATCGACCTGATCGACGAGGCCGGGTCGCGGATGCGGATCCGTCGGATGACCGCGCCACCGGACCTCCGCGAGTTCGACGAGAAGATCGCCTCGGTCCGTCGCGAGAAGGAGAGCGCGATCGACGCGCAGGACTTCGAGAAGGCGGCGTCGCTGCGCGACAAGGAGAAGACCCTGCTTGCGGACAAGGCCAAGCGGGAGAAGGAGTGGAAGGCCGGCGACATGGACGTCGTGGCCGAGGTCGGCGATGAGGAGATCGCCGAGGTGCTGGCCACCTGGACCGGGATTCCGGTCTTCAAGCTGACCGAGGAGGAGACCGCCCGGCTGCTGCGGATGGAGGACGAACTCCACAAGCGGGTCATCGGTCAGGAGCCCGCCATCCACGCCGTGTCGCAGGCCATCCGGCGGACCCGGGCCGGACTGAAGGACCCCAAGCGTCCCGGCGGCTCGTTCGTCTTCCTCGGGCCGTCCGGGGTGGGCAAGACCGAGTTGTCGAAGACCCTGGCGGAGTTCCTTTTCGGCGATGAGGACTCGCTTATCCAGCTCGACATGAGCGAGTTCATGGAGAAGCACACCGTGTCCCGGCTGGTCGGGTCACCGCCCGGTTACGTGGGGTATGAGGAGGGCGGCCAGCTCACCGAGCGGGTGCGGCGCAAGCCGTTCTCCGTGGTGCTCTTCGACGAGGTGGAGAAGGCCCACCCGGACGTCTTCAACACGCTGCTGCAGATCCTCGAGGACGGGCGGCTCACCGACTCCCAGGGCCGGGTGGTGGACTTCAAGAACACCATTCTGATCATGACCTCGAACCTCGGTACGCGGGACATCGCCAAGGGCTTCAACCTCGGCTTCTCCCGTGGTGGGGACAAGACGATCGATTACGAACGGATGAAGACCAAGGTCATGGAGGAGCTCAAGCAGCACTTCCGGCCGGAGTTCCTCAACCGGATCGATGACGTGATCGTGTTCCACCAGCTCACCGAGGCCGACATCATCCAAATCGTCGACCTGATGCTCAACCGGGTGGACGGGCAGCTGAAGAACAAGGACATGGGCCTGGAACTCACCCCGGCCGGGAAGAAGCTGCTGGCGAAGAAGGGCTACGACCCGGTGATGGGCGCGCGCCCGTTGCGCCGCACGATCCAGCGGGAGATCGAGGACGTGCTGTCCGAGAAGATTCTGTTTGGTGAACTGCGGCCAGGCCAGATCGTGGTCTGCGACGCCGAAGGCGAAGGCGAGCAGGAGGCGTTCACCTTCCGTGGCGAGCCCAAGCCGCTCGCTCCGGACGTGCCGGCGGTGGCCACGGCGGGCACCACCGAGTAGTCGCGACGGATGGTCCGGCGGAGGCGCTCAGGGCAGCCCGACCCGCCCGGCTGGGTGGCGGACGGTGAGACCGTCGGCCACCATGCTCGCAAGAGCGCGTTCGGCTTGGGCGGCATCGGGCCACCTGGCGCGCAGCGCGGCCTCCTCGACCGGATCCGGCGCCGAGCGCAACGCGGCGAGGAGCTCGCCTCGGGCCTGCCGGTCGGTGCCGGCGTACGGCTGGCCCTGGCCGCGGCGGCCGCCTGACGCCGGCCGTCCGGACGCCGCCCAGCGGCAGCCGTCCAGCAGCGGGCAGCGGGTGCACCGGGGGCTGCGGGCCGTGCAGACAAGTGCCCCGAGTTCCATCAACCCGACACTGAAGCGGGACGCGAGGTCCGGCTGCTCAGGGAGTAGCGTCGCGGCCAGCCGGAGGTCGTCCGCAACTCGACTGACCGGGGCGGTCGCCACGCCCCGAAACACCCGGGCCAGCACCCTGCGCACGTTGGTGTCGACCACCGCGTGCCGCTGACCGAAGGCGAAGCTGGCGACGGCACGAGCGGTGTACGTTCCTACCCCGGGCAGCGCCAGCAGCGCGCCGAGATCGGCGGGTACCGCTGCGTCGTGTCGGGTCGTGAGTATTCGGGCCGCCGCGTGCAGGCGCACCGCCCGCCGCGGGTAGCCCAGCCGGCCCCATTGCCGGATCGCCTCGCCGGCCGGCTCGGCCGCCAGCTCAACGGGGCCCGGCCAGCGGGCCAGCCAGGCCAGGTAGGCCGGCACGACCCGGGCCACCGGTGTCTGCTGGAGCATGACCTCACTGACCAGCACGCCCCACGGCTCAGTGCCCGGCGCGCGCCAGGGCAGGGGCCGGGCGTGCGCCTCGTACCAGAGCAGGACCCGTGCGACCAGCCACCCCGGCCTCGCGCTGCCCGCAGCGGCCTGACCGGTCGAGGGTTCAGAGGTCGGGCTCAGACCCAGCCCGCTCAGACCAGCCCTCAAACATAACGCTCCAGGATCGAGGACTCGGCCAACCTGGACAGTCCCTCCCGGACGCTGCGCGCCCGCGCCTCGCCGATGCCTTCGACGGCGGTCAGATCCTCCAGGCCCGCGGCCAGCAGCTTCTGCAACGTGCTGAAGTGCTCGACCAGCCGGTCGACGACGGAGCGCGGCAACCGCGGAACCTTAGCCAACAACCGGTAACCCCGTGGACTCACGGGCGTGTCCAGAGCGTCGGCGTGGGCGGGGAAACCCGCCGTGCGGCTGACAGCCGTGAGATCGAGCAGTTCGGTGCCGGACAGCGCGTCGAGGTCGACCAACACGTCCTCGGGCGTCCGCATCCGCCGGCCGGCCGGTGGCGGCATGTAGTCCCGCACGACGTACTCCCGCTCGGCCTCCACACCGGCCATCAGCTCCTCGAGCTGCAGGGAGATGAGCCGCCCGTCGGTGCCCAGCTCGACGACGTACCCCTCGATCTCACTGGCGATCCGGCGGACCATTTCCAGCCGCTGACTCACGACCATGGCATCCCGCACGGTGACCAGGTCCTCGATCTCCAGCGCGGACAACGTGCCGGCGACCTCGTCCAGGCGCAGCTTGTAGCGCTCCATGGTGGCCAGCGCCTGGTTGGCGCGGGAGAGTATCGCCGCGGAGTCATCGAGGACGTAGCGGCGGCCATCGAAGTAGAGCGCGATGATCCGCATGGACTGGCTGACTGAGATCACCGGAAAGGAGGTCTGCAGGGACACCCGTTCCGCGGTGCGATGCCGGGTCCCTGACTCCTCGGTGGGGATGGTCGGGTCGGGCACAAGATGGACCGCCGCGCGCACGATCCGCGCCATGACCGGGTCCACGACAATGCCGCCGTCCATCTTGGCCAGCTCACGGAGCCGAGTGGCCGAGAACTCGATGTCGAAGGAGAACCCCCCGGTGCACAGCGACTCGACGACCCGGTCGTAGCCCAGGACGATCAGCGCGCCCGTGTTGCCTCGCAGGATCCGCTCCAGGCCGTCGCGCAGCGCCGTGCCCGGGGCCATCGCGGCCAACGTGGACCGGAGTCCGTCCTCCCCCGGCCCGCGATCGGACGTTGCCACTGGCGCTCCTTGCCTCGCTGCACCTCGCCGGCTTGAGTCTAATGACGATCACAGGTCGCGTGTGTCGGCCACCACGGTGGAAGCCGGACGCGGGGCCGGGCGACGGGCTGCGACCCCGGTCGGTTCCTGCAGCACACCGAGCGCGGCCTGGACGTCGGCGACCTCCACCACATCCATCGGGACGGCCCGCGTCAGGCTGCCCACCGGCACCAACGCTGCACTGAACCCCAGCCGGGCGGCCTCCGCGAGTCGCCGCTCGGCACCGGGCACGGGCCGAATCTCCCCCGCAAGGCCTACTTCGCCGAGGCAGACCAGCTGCGGCGGGCAGCTGGCGTTGCGGGCGGATGAGGCGATCGCCATGGCGACCGCCAGGTCACTGCCGGGATCGGCCAGCCGAACGCCACCCACGGTTGCCGCGTACACGTCGGAGTGCGCGAGACAGACGCCTGCCCGCCGCTCGAGGACGGCCAGCAGCATCGCGACCCGGGCACTGTCCAACCCGGATGTCGCCCGTCGTGGAGTGGCCAACGAGGAGGACGCGACCAGACCCTGCACCTCGACCACGAGCGCCCGTCGGCCCTCCGTACTGACCGTGACGCAGGTGCCCGGCACAGGGAAACCGTGTCGAGAGAGGAACAACCCGCTGGGGTCGGGCAAGCCGACGATGCCGGAGTCGGTCAAGTCGAAGCACCCGACCTCGTCGGCTGGGCCGTGGCGGTTCTTGACGGCCCGCAGCATTCGCAGCCGGGAACTGCGATCACCCTCGAACTGCAGAACGACATCGACGAGATGCTCGAGCGTGCGCGGGCCGGCGATGCCGCCGTCCTTGGTCACGTGTCCCACCAGGACGGTGGCCATGGCACGCTGCTTGGCGAGGCGGATCAGCGTGGCGGCGACCTCACGGATCTGGGCGACGCCGCCGGCGCCACCCTCGGCCGCGGCAGTGGTCATCGTCTGCACCGAGTCGATGACCAGCAGGTCCGGGGCCACGTCCTCGACGTGTGCCAAAACAGCAGCCACATCGGTCTCGGCCGCCAGAAACAGGGTGGGCGCCAGCGCACCCAGCCGGCCCGCGCGCAGCCGCACCTGAGCCGCCGACTCCTCCCCGGAAATGATCAGCACGCGGTGACCGGCTGCCGCGCAGGTGGCCGCAGCAGCCAGCAGCAGCGTCGACTTGCCCACCCCGGGTTCGCCGGCCAACAGCACCACCGCGCCGCGCACCAGACCGCCGCCCAGCACCCGGTCGAACTCTGGCAGGCCTGTCGGGTCGGCGGCAGCGGCGGCCACGTCGACCTGCCCGATCGGCACCGCTTTGGCCGACACTGCCCCTGGCGCCATGGTGGCCGACCGTGGCGGCGCGGCCGCGACCGATGCCCATGTCTGACACTCTGCGCAGCGGCCGACCCACTTCGCGCTGGTCGCGCCGCATTCGGTGCAGCGATAACCGGCCCGGTCGCGCAGTGTGCTTGTCATGCAGGCGACGCTAGGCGGGGGATCGGACAAAATTCGGGTCGCCGGCCCGGCGGCGGTGCAAGACAGCCGGGGTCAGGTCGGCAGGTCCGCCGGCTCGCCCCAGTGCACCGGGGGTGTGTCCTTGATGTACCAGATGCCGCTGCTGGGCCGCCACACGGTGTGGTCGGCCAAGCCGCCACCGGTATAGTCGCCCGGCCTGGGGATGTCACCCGGCTCGCCCCAACGCAGGGGGGGTTGGCCAAGGACGTACCAGGCTCCGTTCGAGGGCCGCCACACAGCGAGGTCCACCGGACCTCGATGAGCGAAGTGCGTCGGCGTGGGGATGTCGCCGGGCACCCCCCAGCGGATCGCCGGTCGACCGAGGACGTACCAGGTGCCTGTCGAGGGCCGCCATACCGCCACCTGGGCCCGTCCACTGCCGCTGAAGTCGGCAGGTACCGGCACGTCGCCGGGCACTCCCCACCGCGGATTCACCCACCCTCGGATCCACCACGCGCCCGTGGTCCAGCGCCACACTGCGAGGTCGACCCGACCATCGCCGGTGAAGTCGGCGACCACCGGGATGTCGCCGCGCTGGCCCCACTGCACGTCACCGACGCCGCGGATGTACCAGACCCCGTTCGAGGGCCGCCAGACTGCCAGCTCCCCGGCGGGAGTCCCGGCGTAGTTTCCGGGCACCGGCACGTCGCCGCTCTGCCCCCAGTGCACCGGAGCATGGCCGTAGACATACCAGGTCCCGCTGGAGGGCCGCCAGATCGCCATGTCCGTGCGGCCGTCCCCGTTGTAGTCGGCTGGTGCCCGCCAGGCCGCGCCCGGCACCAGCGGTCCGGTGTAGCTGAAACGCATGGCGTCGGCGCCGATGGTGTGCGCATGTGGCGGGTCGCCGTCGTTGGTCAGCCGGACAATGAGTTGGCCATGCGGGGTAGTAGAGAACCGACCCAGGGACACGAAAGTGTCGCTGTAGGCGCCTTGGTCGATGACCGCCGAGCCGCTCGTGCCGCCGGTGATGGCGTAGCGGCCATGGCCCCCGGCGTAGTTGGCCGGCACGTAAGCGGCGACGTCGTAGGTGCCGGGGGAGAGCTGTTCGGCCCACGTGGCGCTGGCCGTGGCCGGCGAGCCGCTGGAGTAGGTCCACCGCATCGCCGCGCGCAGCCCGTAGGGCGAACCGGAACTCCATGAGCCGGTTGTGCTGAAACCCGGGGCACCCGGACCGTAGGTGGTGAGGCCGTAGTCCGTGCCGCCAGCGGCTCCGCCGGTGACCACCGGCCCGTCGATGGCGTCGCGGTCGATGGTCATGCTCACCCCACCCCAGGACTCGGTGCGGTCGCCGAGGTACTGCTTCATGCGCTGGTGATCGGTCCAGTGCGCGTCGCTGATATTCCGATCGCCCCAAACGCTCGCAATCCCGTCCCAGCGGGCAAACCAGATGGCGTCCGGAGGCGTGATGCCGGATCGGCCCACGGCGTCGTCGAGGTCGCGGATGCCGGATTCCGCGCCGCTGTAGACCCCGGAGCGGAAGCCAAGCTGATGCAGTCGCACCGTCCAGGCGGTGAGGAAGGCCAGCACCGCTGCCCGGCAGCCGCTGTCCGCGGTGTCGTACCCCTCGAGGTCGAAGTAGATCGGACTGCCCGTGGGAAGGCCGAAGGCGTGCGCGCGGCCGACCGCGTCGTCGGCTGCGGCGCTGCCTTGGGTGCCGGCGGTCGCACTGCTCCTGCTGAACTCGGTGACGTTCAGACCCACCACGCAGGGGGCCTGGTAGCCGACGTAGATCGGCGCCAGTCGCCATCCCTGTCCAGTGACGGCCCGGACCCACGACGGGCTGAGGTTGCCGTCTCCGCATGCCCGGTTGGCCCCGCCGAGGTAGATCCCGATGCCGCGGTAGGGGGAGGCCAACC
Source organism: Frankiaceae bacterium (assembly GCA_017882785.1). Taxonomy (GTDB): domain Bacteria; phylum Actinomycetota; class Actinomycetes; order JADGOV01; family JADGOV01; genus JADGOV01. The sequence goes on along the minus strand of JADGOV010000044.1, from coordinate 1,984 downwards.
ACGCCGTCATCGTCGCCGTGCTGGGAGCCGCACACGTGTCGAAGCCGCCGCCGGTGTAGATCCCGGGCGCAATCGTGGTCGTCGTCAGAGGCACCGCCGCCGCTGCCGGCCCCGGCTGGGCCTTGCTTTCGGGGGCTGACAGGCGCGGCGCCGAGGGTTCGGTCTGGGTCCCCGGTGAGCCGCTCGCCGTGACGCTGCGCAGGATTTGCCGCGCGAGAGCCGGATTCGACCGGTAGGAGGCGGTGACCACGACCCCGAGCCGGTCCAGCCGCAGGACGAACCCGGCGCTGGTGTCACCGCCGACGCTCTGTGAACCGGCCGCGGGGGCTGGGGACACCTCCAAGGCCTCGGTCCGGCCGATCAGCGAGGCGGGGCAGCGCGCGGCCGGGCCGACGGCTCCGAGGTAGACGGCATGCATATCCATCCGCGGACACCGGCTCGGTTCGCGTCCCAGGTCGTAGACCGGCCAGTCCGCCGGCACGGCGAACCGCACCGGGCCCCACGCGACACTGCGCAGGGGGGCCGCGCCGGGTGTCACGCCCGCGGCCGCGGAGCAGCCGATCCCGACGATCACGAATGTCATGGTCACAGTGATAGCGGCCACCTGTCGGACCGTGCTGGAGATCGACACGACGGTGGCCTCTCAATCGGGAATCGTGCGGGCTCCCCCCGACCGCTGCATACGCGGATGGCGCGCCGCCAACCCTACGCAAGGTAAGCGTTCGATTACACACAGACACGCCGCTGCCTTGTCGCTCCGTCGCCGGGCGACGCCGACCGTGGGGCCGACCGTGGGGCCGACCGCGGGGCCGACCGCGGGGCCGACGGTAGGATTGAGACGTGCAGGCGACCCGGCGCGTCAAGAGGCCGGTGATCGCCTCGGTGCCTGAGGCCAAGGTGGCGCTCTCGACGGCCTCGGTCTATCCGGAGTCGACCGCCGTGGCGTTCGAGATCGCCGCTCGGCTCGGCTACGACGGCGTCGAGTTGATGGTCTGGACGGATCCCGTCAGCCAGGACGTCGAGGCCATCCGGCGTCTCAGCGACTACCACCAGATTCGGGTCCTCGCCGTGCACGCCCCCTGCCTGCTGCTGACCCAACGGGTGTGGGGGAGCGATCCGTGGGTCAAGCTGCAGCGTGCCGGGCAGGTGGCCGAGTCCCTCGGCGCTCGAACGGTGGTCGTGCATCCACCATTTCGGTGGCAACGTGAGTATGCCCGGGATTTCGTCGTGGGCGTCGAGCGCGTGGCGACGGAGACCGGCGTGGTCTTCGCGGTGGAGAACATGTTCCCGTTGCGTGCCCGCGGCCGTGAGGTGACCCCGTACTTCCCCGGGTGGTCACCCGTGGGGGAGGACTACCGGCATGTCACGCTCGACCTGTCGCACACCTCGGTCTCCCAATCCGACGGCCTGGCCATGGCCAGGGAGCTCGGCGAACGGTTGACGCACGTGCACATGGCCGACGGCCTGGGCAGCAACCGGGACGAGCATCTCGTACCGGGGCGGGGTACCCAGCCCTGTGCCGAGCTGTTGGAGATGCTCGCCATGCAGAGCTTCGATGGCCTCGTCGTCGTCGAGATCAACACCCGACGGGCGGAGAGTCGTGCCGAGCGGGAGTCGGACCTCGCCGAGGCCCTCGCCTTCACCCGGCTCAACCTCGCCGCCGCGCCGACCGGCGATGCCACCCGCCGGCACGGCCCGCGTCCGGGTCTGCCGACCTGAGCCGGCGTCAGTGCCCCCCGTCCTGGCTGCGGATCTGGTCCAGTGTGGGCGCCGCTGGCATCCAGCCGTGGGTCTTCCCATGGTCTGTCAGCGCATCGGTGGTGCTGTGTGCCCCGCTGGTTAGCGGCCCGGGTGAGGCGTAACCAAGAATCCTCGCCGGCGAGGCGATCGTCGCGGGGTCGAACGGCCCGACCCGGCTGACCCGGTCGCTGTAGTTGCCGTCGATGGTGGTGATCTTCCCGCCGGACACGCTCTCCACGATGCC
>JADGOV010000224.1 GCA_017882785.1 Frankiaceae bacterium | reverse complement strand
AGCCACGCTGGTGCCTCCTGCTTTCGTCTCAGCGACGCCGCTGGCTACTCAGGCCTTCGGGTCAGGGTCGGACCTCGTAGTAGAGGTTGGCCGGGTCATCGAAGTCGTGCAGCTGGAACCGCGTGAAGCCGGCGTCGCGCGCCAGCTGCTCGAGCGCTCGCGGCGGCAGCCCGATGGTGCCCAGGCCGGCGCCATCTGGCTCGGACAGCGCGGAGGACATGCACGAAGCGATCGAGAAGCCGAGGAACATGGCCAGCATCGGGTTGCGGCGGTTGCCGGTCCAGGTGTCGTGACAGCGGATCTCCTTGACCAGCCAGGTCCCGTCGTCGGCGATGGCACGTCGGATGGCGGCGGCTGCCGCGTCCGGCCGTGTCATGTCGTGCAAGCAGTCGAAAGTGAGCACCAGGGAGTAAGCGCCGCTGTCGGGCAGCTCCTCGGCCCGGCGATCGAAGATCTCCACGTTGGTGAGTCCTGCATCTGCGACGCGGGCCCGGGCCCGCTCGACGGCCAGGTGCGACAGCTCATACCCGTGGAAGGTCGACCGCGGATACGCCTCGGCCAGGGTCGTGAGCGCCACAGCGGCGCCGCACCCGACATCGGCCACCACCGTGCCTGCGGCAAGTCTGTCGTGCATCCCCTCTAGCGCAGGGACGATCGTGGGCACCAGGCTGAGACGGGCCCAGGGGCCGAGCATGCGCTCGGTTTGATGCACGCTCGCCGGGCCGTGGCGGTCATAGGGCAGCCCGATGCCGGTGCGGAAGGCGTTGGCCAGGTCGTCCACGAACGCCGGGTCTGGCGGCGGGCCGAAGGCGCCGGCGGCGAACTGCAGGCTGTCTCCCTCGCGCGTCAGCACCGCGGCGCCGACCGCGGTCAGCTCGAATCGCTCGCCGTCGTCCGACCGCAGCAGATCGGCAGCCGCATTGCCCCGAAGCCACTCGCGCAACCAACGCGGGTGCAGTCCTGTCCGTCCGGCCAGCTCCTCCGCGGTGACGGTCCCGACGCCGTCCAGGACCCGGTATAGCCCGAGGCGGTCGCCCAGGTGGATCAGCAGCGACACCATCTCCCCCTGCTTGTAACTCCATACCCGAAAGGCGAACCTGGCGACCTCGTCGGGGTCGAGCCGATCGGTGGACGTCCTCGCAGCGCTCGTCACGGCGTCTCCTCCGGTTTGCTCTCTCCCATCGGCTAAAACGTAGCGCCGATCGGCCCCGACAGGGCCAACGTCGGAACCTCCGCGGAGTCGTGCGACTCCCGCTTCCGTGGCGCGGCGTGCATCTCGCGGCATGCGCCGGCACCCCGCCTTGCGCGGAATCCGGACCCGCCGGAGACACCAGCAGGGCCCCGCGAAGGATCGACGCCGTCCTGTCCGGCGTCAACAGCGGCGGCCTCATGGATCGCCGAAAGGAGGGCCGGAGTCGCGGTGAGTAGAAGGTCCGATTTGCATAGGCAGGCCCCCAGGAATCTTCCGCACGGCCTCTGGTGGCGCGGTTGTGTGACGGGGCGGTTCGGCTTAAGACTGCGGGCGGACATCCTGCCCTTCGTCGATCGGAAGGCTTGGCAACCCAGATCGTCGGAACAATGCCGGTGGGACGTCCCCTCGGGCGCGGCGATCGGACAAAGGTGTCCAGGCCGGCCGACGAGCGGCCGACCTGGACGTCGAGATCAGGTGAGGTCGAAACGGTCGAGGTTCATGACCTTGACCCAAGCCGCGACGAAATCGTGCGCGAACTTCTCCCGCGCGTCATCGCTCGCGTAGACCTCCGCGAGCGCGCGCAACTCGGAGTTTGAGCCGAAGACGAGGTCGACGCGGCTGCCGGTCCACTTGAGCTCGCCGGTGCTGACGTCGCGGCCCTCGAACGAGCCCGCGTCTTCGGCCGTCGCCGACCACGCCGTGCCCAGGTCGAGCAGGTTCACGAAGAAGTCGTTGGTCAACGACCCGGGCGTCGTGGTGAGCACACCCTTCGGGGACTGCCCCGAGTTCGCGCCCAGGACGCGCAGGCCACCCACGAGGACGGTCATCTCCGGGGCGCTCAGCGTGAGCAGGTTCGCGCGGTCGATCAGGAGATACTCGGCCGTCAGCCGCTGTCCCTCACCGCGGTAGTTGCGGAACCCGTCCGCGGTCGGCTCGAGCGCGGCGAAGGACTCCACGTCGGTCTGCTCCTGCGACGCGTCCGTGCGTCCCGGCGTGACGGGGACCTCGACCTCAACGCCGGCGTTCTTGGCGGCCAGTTCGACGGCGGCGGAGCCTCCGAGCACAATCAGGTCGGCGAGCGAGACCTGCTTGCTCCCGGCGTGGGAGCTGTTGAAGGCCTCCTGGATCCCCTCCAGGGTGCGCAGCACCGTCGCCAGCCCGTCGGGGTCGTTGACGTCCCACCCGTTCTGCGGCTCGAGGCGGATGCGCGCGCCGTTGGCGCCGCCGCGCTTGTCGCTGCCGCGGAACGTCGACGCCGATGCCCACGCGGTGGAAACGAGCTGGGGGACGGACAGCCCCGAGTTGAGGATCTGGCTCTTGAGGGTGGCGATGTCCTGCGCCCCGATGAGCTCGTGCGTGACCTCGGGGACGGGGTCTTGCCACAGCAGCGTCTCGGTCGGGACCTCCGGCCCGAGGTACCGCGCGACGGGCCCCATGTCACGGTGGGTGAGCTTGAACCAGGCCCGAGCGAACGCG
>JADGOV010000223.1 GCA_017882785.1 Frankiaceae bacterium | reverse complement strand
CCCCCGAGGGCGTGCTCTGGTAGGTCTTGGTCATAGCGGTCCCCTTCTCGTGGTGCTCTTGGCGGATCACCCGAGACCTACCAGCAGGCAGGGCTCCGGTGGGGGGCCGCCACCTCAACTTCTACGAGACCCGGGACAACGTCGCACTTCGGCATCAGCCCGGCGTGCGCCGGCGGCACCGACTGGTGGAACCGGCGTGGGGTTCTGTACCCGTGGCCGTACCTGGACTCCTGGCGCGCCGGCGGCCAACTCAGCCCCACCACGGCGGTTGCTGCCTGGCGCCAGCGACACGGTTGTCCCACTCGCCCGAGCGTCGACCAATGAGTCAGGCGCGAGCAGCGTCAGATCAGTCTCCCGACCCCTTCCGGTGACGCCTCGCAGGCGTGAAAATGTCGGTGGGTTGCCTGCCGACGCCGTTGCTCTCTTGGGTTGCGAGCCTGTGGATCAGTCTGGCGCCGGGGCCCGACCTTGATGGGTCACGCACTGTTGCTTCGAGCACGCCGGTCAGATTTTCGGTTCCCGACCGAGGCCCCCAGGCAACCGCCACCTCGCAGTTGATCTAGATGAGGAGGAATGCGGTGGCGATGAAGGAGCCCGAAGAGATCTGCGACGACGCGCACGAGCAGATCTTCGAGCGGGTCTGCGCGATCGATGTGGCCAAGGACTCGGGCAAGGTGTGCCTGCGGCTGGCGGCGGAGTCCGGGACGGGCCGTCGGGTGAGCAGGGTGTGGGACGTGGCCGCCCGCAGCCGGGCAGTCAGCGACCTGGCTGATCACCTGGCCGAGTTGGGTGTGCAGAAGGTGACGGTGGAGTCGACGTCGGATTACTGGCGGATCTGGTTCTACCTGCTCGAAGCCCGCGGGCTGGACGTGCAGCTGGTCAACGCCCGCGACGTCAAGAACGTCCCGGGCCGGCCGAAAACGGACAAGCTGGATTCGGTGTGGCTGGCGAAGTTGACGGAGAAGGGGCTGCTGCGCCCGTCGTTCGTGCCGCCGAAGCAGATCCGGGTGCTGCGCGACTACACCCGGCTGCGGGTCGATCTGACCGCGGAGCGGGCCAGGCATTGGCAGCGGCTGGAGAAGCTGCTCGAAGACGCGCTGATCAAGCTGACCGCGGTGGCCAGCCGGATCGACACACTGTCGGTGCGCGACATGATCGAGGCGCTGATCGCCGGCGAACGCGACCCGCGGCGGCTGGCGGGCATGGCCCGCGCCCAGATGCGGGTCAAACACGCCGACCTCGTCGAGGCGCTGACCGGCCAGTTCGACGATCACCACGCCGAACTCGCCCGGCTGCTGCTCGACCAGATCGACGGGCTGAACCGGCAGATCGAGACGCTCTCGGACCGCATCGACGCGTTGCTGGCCGACCTGCCCATACCTCCTGGCCCTAACGGCGGCCCGGGCGCAGCGGCCCACCACCACGGACCCTCATCCGAGGTCCCTGACGCCGGAGCCAGCCCTGAGGCGAGCCGGCCGATACCGCCACCGATCGGGACCGCACGCGATCTCGCCGACCTCCTCGATGAGATCCCCGGCATCGGACGGCACGTCGCCGAGGTAGTCATCGCCGAGATCGGGCTGGACATGAGCCAGTTCCCTACCGCCGGACACCTCGTCTCCTGGGCCAAGCTCTGCCCGAAGACCATCCAGTCCGGCACCAGGAGCACCGCCGGGAAGACCGGCAAGGGCAACCGGTACCTCAAAGCCGTGCTCGGTGACGCGGCCGCTGGGGCCGGAAAGACCAAGACGTTCCTCGGTGAACGGCACCGCCGTATCCTCAAACGGCGAGGCAAGCTCAAAGCCGTCGTGGCCACCGCCCGATCAACCCTCGTGATCATCTGGAATCTGCTCGGCAGTCCCGGTACCCGCTACACCGACCTCGGCGAGGACTACTTCGTCAACCGCATGGACAAGGGCCGGCGCGTCCGAAACCACGTCCGACAACTCGAAGCGCTCGGCTTCGAAGTCACCCTCGCCGTCGCGGCATAAACACCCGCACCAAACAACCCCACGGAAACCCAAGGGGTCGCCTCACGCTGCCCGCCAGCGGCTTATTTTCCGGTCAGATCAAACCACCGGCAGGATAGCCGCCGGGCTACACATACAGTAACAACCGCCGACCGTGGAGGAACAGCTGATGAGGGTCCAACTGCCGGCGAAAGTGACCGTAGGCGTCGGGGTAGCCGCCACGGCGGCCGTTGTCGGCTCCGGGGTGGCTCTTGCCGCACCGCATGCCACGTCGGCTGCATTATCCTCTTCCACGGCCACGGCGAAGACCGTGACTATCAAGAATTTCGCGTTCAGCCCGCGCACCGTGACCATTCGGCACGGCGCGAGTATCCGCTGGATCAACCGCGATACCACGACGCACACCACGACGTCCAACACCCACCTCTGGAGCAAGACGCTAATACCAGGGAAGAGCTTTACCTTTACCTTCGGCAGGAGGGGCAGCTACCATTATCACTGCAGCATTCATCCGATGATGACTGGCATCGTGAGGGTGACCTGACCTCGCGCGGTTGAATAGCGCTTCGGGGATTGGACCGCCGTGCTGCCCCGCCATGAGCCGACCCGCAGAGCGTAGAGCGGCTCTCAAGGGCCCTTTACTGTGGCTGGCATCAGCATAGAAGGCGGCCGAGCTAGGCTATATGGCGTTCTTTCTTTA
>JADGOV010000006.1 GCA_017882785.1 Frankiaceae bacterium | reverse complement strand
TGCGCAATATTCCCCACTGCTGCCTCCCGTAGGAGTCTGGGCCGTGTCTCAGTCCCAGTGTGGCCGGTCGCCCTCTCAGGCCGGCTACCCGTCGTCGCCATGGTGAGCCGTTACCTCACCATCAAGCATGATAGGCCGCGGGCCCATCCTCAGCCGAAATTCTTTCCACCCCGACGGATGTCCATCGGAGTCGTATCCGGTATTAGCCCCGGTTTCCCGGGGTTATCCCAGAGCTGAGGGCAGGTTGCCCACGTGTTACTCACCCGTTCGCCGCTCGGACACCTTCCGAAGAAGGGCCTCGCTCGACTTGCATGTGTTAAGCACGCCGCCAGCGTTCGTCCTGAGCCAGGATCAAACTCTCCATAGATGTCATATGCCAACCGCCTGCGAACAGGCGTATCGGTGACGTAAGGAAAGTGATGCTGGCGAAAACAGCTGCTTGGCGAAGCAGCTGCCTACACCAAAGAAACCGTCGTCGAGGTGGCGTCGACCCGGAAGGGTCGCCGATATCCCCGACTACGGGGTTTTGGCACTGACTTTCGGCACGCTGTTGAGTTCTCAAGGAGCAAGCGCGCACCGGTTGGAACCTCTCGGTCCCGTCCGGGGCAACCTGCCTATCCTATCCCTCAACGCGGAGCTTGTCACCTTAGGGGGCGACTCTCTGTGTCGAGGACGTTGCTCCCATAGTACCGCAGAGTCCAACCCGTCCGTGGAGGACGGGGTAGCGGTGGGTGGGAGCCGCGAACGACCGCTGAAGGTCAGCGTCCGGTTCTCGCGACGTCTTGACAGTAGGCCAGCCGGTGGTTGGCGGTCAACTCGGACACCCCGGATCGCACCGCCGCCGAGGCCGTCACGGCGCCTCCACGAGCCGGGCCGCGTGCCGCCGCCCGCGCTGCAGCACGCGACCCCGAAGGTCCGCGCGTGGGAGGTCGTAGCGTCCCGCAGGCACCTCCTGCCCGTCGAGGCGGACCGCGCCGTCGTCGATGAACCGGCGCGCTGCGGTCCGGGACGGGGCGAGGCCGGCGTCGACGAGCAGGGCCGGCAGGTGCAGCGGATCGCCCCCCGGGAGCTCGTGCGTCGGGGCGTTCACCGGGAGCTGACGGGCGCGGAAGCGGGCGTCGAACTCCCCTTCTGCCACGGCAGCGGCGGCGGCCCCCCAGTACAGCGTCACGACCGCGCCGGCCACCCGGCGCTTCGCGGCAGCGGCCCCCGGACCACCGATCCCCGCCGCCCGCTCCAGCTTGCCAACCTCGGCCGGCGGCAGACCGGCACAGAGCGTCGCGTACCGGCCGATGAGAGAGTCCGGAATCGACATGAGCTTGCCGAACTGCTCGGCCGGCGGGTCGGTCAGGGCCACGTAGTTGCCGAGGGACTTGCTCATCTTCGCGACGCCGTCAAGTCCCTCCAGGATCGGGACCGTGAGGACCACCTGCGGCGGCTGTCCATGCGCCCGCTGCAACACCCGGCCGACGTGCAAGTTGTAGGTCTGGTCGGTGCCGCCCAGCTCCACGTCGGCCCGCACCGCGACCGAGTCGTAGCCCTGCAGCAGCGGGTAGAGGAACTCCACCAGCGAGATGGGCCGGCCGGCGGCGAAACGCTGGGCGAAGTCGTCGCGCTCCAGCAACTGCGCGACGGTGAGTTCGCGGGCCTCCCGGACGACGTCGGTCATGGTCATCGAGCCCAGCCACTCGGAGTTGCGGCGTACCTCCACCCGAGCCGGATCGAGGATCCGCAGCACCTGGTCGAGGTAGCCACGCGCGTTGGCCGCCGCCTGCTCCGCGGTGAGCTCCGAACGGACCGCGGACTTGCCGGTGGGATCGCCCACCATCCCGGTGAAGTCCCCGACGATCAGTACGGCGAGATGCCCGCAGTCCTGGAACTGGCGCAGCTTGCGCAGCACCACTGCGTGCCCGAGGGTGAGTTCGCTGCCGGATGGGTCGATGCCCAGCTTCACCCGCAGCGGCCGCCTCGCTGCCCGCGCGGCCGCCAGTGCCTCCGCCAGGGCTCCCTGCGGCAGCACCGCGGCGGTGCCCGCACTCAGCAGGTCCACCGCCCGGGCGTCGGCGGGCGCCAGCTCGGACGGCTGCGGGTCAGTCGTTCCGTCGAGCATGCGCCGAGTCTGGCAGGCTGGGCCGCCGGGCGGCGGCACGGTACGGGCTGACCGTCGGCTCCCCGAGCAGGGCGAACCGGTACGGGTAGGCGGCCGCGTCGCCGCCCACCCCGGTGCGTGGTCCGACGACGACAAGGTCGTCGGCGACCGGACGGCCGGGCCGGATCCTCAGCGGCGCCGTCGGGTCGACCAGGTCGGTGCCGTCCAGCGATCGGTCCACGCCCAACGCCCGGGTCATCCGAGCGGGTCCCCGGGCCAGGTCGCGCTCTGCCCGTACGCCCGGCCGACGGCTGCGGGCCAGCTGGCGGCCGCCGCACACCTCCCCCGCCCGCAGCAGCACCGCGGCGGCGGTGCCGGCCGGCGCGCAGACCGCGTTCATGCACCAGTGCATGCCGTAGGTGAAGTAGACGTAGAGGTGGCCTGGCGGGCCGAACATGGTGGCGTTGCGGGGGGTCCGGCCGCGGAAGGCGTGCGAGCCGGGATCTGCCGCCCCGTCGTAGGCCTCAACCTCGGTCAGGCGCAGGGTCACGGTGCCCTCGACGGTCCGCCGATCCACCAGCGCCCCCAGCAGGTCACGGGCCACGGCGAGCACCGGGCGGTCGTAGAAGGCCCGAGGCAGGGTCAGTGGCTGCGCGCCCACGCGCGGTGCTCCTCCACCAGCACGCGCAGCCCGGCCAGCTGCTCGGCCACCCGATCCGGTGCGGTACTGCCCGGGGTCGCCCGGGCGCGCAGGGCGCCGGTCACGGAGAGCACGCTGCGAACCTCGGGGGTGAGGTGCTCGCTGATGGCGGCCAGCTCGGCGTCGCTGACGTCGCCGAGGTCGCACTCGTGCTGCCCACACCACACGACGAGGTGCCCGACCGCCTCGTGCGCCTCCCGGAAGGGCACCCCCCGCCGCACGAGGTGCTCCGCGACATCGGTTGCCAGCGCGAACCCCGCCGGTGCAGCCGCCGCGAGCCGCTCGGCTCGTACCCGCATGGTTGCGACCATGCCGGCGACGGCCGGCAGCAGCGTCATCAGGGTGTCCACGGCGTCGAAGGTCGGCTCCTTGTCCTCCTGCAGGTCCCGGTCGTAGGCCAGCGGCAGCCCTTTCAAGGTGGCGAGGAAGCCGGCCAGGTGACCGATCAGCCGACCTGCCTTCCCGCGAGCCAGCTCGGCGACGTCCGGGTTCTTCTTCTGCGGCATGATCGAGGAACCGGTGGCGTAGCCGTCGTCGAGATCCACCCAGCCGAACTCGGTGGTCGCCCAGAGCACGACCTCCTCGCCGAGCCGGGACAGGTGGACCCCGATCAACGCCGCGGCCGCCAGGAACTCCACGACGAAGTCGCGGTCGCTCACCGCGTCGATGGAGTTGCCGAACGCGGTGCGAAAGCCGAGTTCGGCGGCCGTTGCCGCGGGGTCGAGGGGCAGCGAGGAGCCGGCCAGCGCGCCGGCGCCCAGCGGGGACACGTCGGCCCGCCGGTCCCAGTCCCGTAGTCGGTCGACGTCGCGGGCGAGGGCGTGCACGTGTGCCGCCAGATGGTGCCCGAACAGCACCGGCTGGGCGTGCTGCAGGTGGGTGAACCCCGGTGCCGGCGTGGCCGCGTGCCGGTCGGCCTGCTCGAGCAGCGCGTACTCCAACGCCGCGACCTCACCGACGATGCGTCGGACGTGGTCCCGCAGGTAGAGCCGCAGGTCGGTGGCCACCTGGTCATTGCGACTGCGGCCGGCGCGCAGTCTCCCGCCGAGGACGCCCAGGCGTTCCAGCAGCCCCCGCTCGAGCGCGGTGTGCACGTCCTCGTCGTCCGGGGTGGGCCGGAAACGGCCGGCCGCGGCGTCGGCCTCCAGCTGGCCCAGAGCGCCGAGGACCAGCGCGAGCTCCGCCTCGTCGAGCAGCCCCGCGGCGTGCAGCACCCGGGCGTGAGCCCGGGAGCCGGCGAGGTCGTAGGGGGCCAGCCGCCAGTCGAACTGCACGGACATGGACAGCCGGGCTACCGCGTCGGCCGGACCGGCGGCGAAGCGGGCTCCCCAGAGCCGGGTGGCCGGCAACGCGGGTGCGGGCTTCTCGACCGGTTCGCCCGTCACGCCGGGGACGCGCTCGGGGCCGCGCCCGCCAGCGGATCTCCGAGGCGGGCCTCCCGACCGGCCCAGACCTTCGTGGGTAGGCCCCAGAGGTCGACGAAACCCTTGGCCAGTCCCTGGTCGAACGTGTCGTGTGCGTCGTAGGTGGCCAGGGAGAAGTCGTAGAGCGAGGCCGGGCTGCGGCGGCCGACCACCTGGGCCGTTCCGCCGTGCAGCCGGACGCGGACCTCGCCACTGACGTTGCGCGAGGCGTCGGCGAGGAACGCGTCGAGCGCCCGCTTGAGCGGGGAGAACCACAGCCCGTCGTACACCAGCTCCGCCCACCGCTGGTCCACCGACCGCTTGAACCGGGCCAGGTCGCGTTCGAGCGTGAGGTCCTCCAGGTCGCGGTGCGCCGCGAGCAGGGTCACCGCGGCCGGGCACTCGTACACCTCCCGGCTCTTGATCCCGACCAGCCGGTCCTCGACCAGGTCGATCCGGCCGACCCCGTGGGCACCCGCGCGCACGTTCAGCTCGCCGATCAACGCGGCGAGCGGGAGCGGCCGACCGTCGAGGGAGACCGGCAGCCCGTCGGCGAAACCGATCAGCACCTCATCCGGCTGCCGCGGCGTCGTCGGATCGGCGGTGTGCTGGAAGACCTCCTCCGGCGGCTGGGCCCACGGGTCCTCCAACACGCCGCACTCGGCGGCCCGCCCCCACAGGTTCTGGTCGATGGAGTACGGCGAGCTGCGGGTGACGGGCACCGGCAGGCCCTTCTCCTCGACGAAGGCGATGGCCTTGTCCCGGGTCATGCCAGAGTCGCGTACCGGGGCGAGTACGGCCAGGTCCGGCGCCAACGCGCCGACGGCCACCTCGAAGCGGACCTGGTCGTTGCCTTTGCCGGTGCACCCGTGGGCGACCGCGCCGGCGCCCTTCTCGCGGGCGACCCGGACGAGGTGGCGGGCGATGAGCGGCCGGGACAGCGCCGAGAGCAGGGGGTAGCGGTCCTGGTAGAGCACATTGGCCCGCAGGGCGGGTGCGAGGAAGTCATCGGCGAACTCGCTGCGGGCATCCACGAGGTGGGACTCCACCGCGCCGCAGGCCAACGCCCGCGCCCGGATGGCCGTCAGGTCCTCGCCCTGCCCGACGTCGGCGGCCACGGCGATCACCTCCGCCCCGGTCCGCTCGGCTATCCAGCCGATGGCGACGGAGGTATCGAGGCCACCGGAGTAGGCCAGGACGACACGGGAGGGGGTCACTTGTTCTCCTCGAAGACGGTGCGGTCGGGCGGATCGGGTGCGGAGTGCGCTTCGACGCCGGACTCGGCGAGCGTGATCAACCGGCGGGCGAGCGCGGGCCCGCCGGACCCGGAGCGGCACACCAGCAGCACTGTGTCATCCCCGGCGACGCTGCCCATGACGTCCGGCAGGACCGCCCGGTCCAGGGCGCTGGCCAGCAGGTTCGCCCCACCGGGTGGCGTGCGCAGCACCGCGCACTGCCCGGCGCCCTCGGCGGTGACGAGCAGCTCGCCCAGCAGCCGCACCAACCGTCCGGGCCCCTCCGGGGCGGCGCGGGGAGCGCCGTCCGGGGCCACCGCGTACGCACCCCGCACCTTTGTGGCGCCGAGTTCGTCGAGGTCGCGGGACAGTGTGGCCTGGGTGACCGCCACGCCGTCCTCGGCCAGCCGCCGGGCAAGGTCACCCTGCGAGCGGATGTCGCCGCCCTCGAGCAGCTGGCGGACGAGGGCATGTCGCGCGGCCCTGGTCAGCGGCGTCTGCGGCGTCACCGGGGTCGGCCGCAGGGTTCGGGTGGCACCGTGTCGCATGGCACTCAGTCCGGTAGCCGGATCGGGCGACCCGACTGCCGGCCGGGGCCGCCGGTGACTTCCTGGACGCGGGCCAGCAGCTCCTCCACGGCGAACGGCTTGGCGAACACGTTGCGCTCACCGATCAGCTCGGCCAGGGTGGAGAGCACCTCCATCTTGCCGGTCACCGCGATCACCGGTACGTCAGCCAGCCCCGGGTCCTCCCGCATGGTCTCCAGCACCCGGACGCCGCCGTAGTCGGGCATCATCACATCCAGCAGGATCAGCGCCGGGCGTTGCGTGGAGGCCGCGACCAGACCGGACAGGCCGTCCGGCGCCGAGCCGACCAGGTAGCCCTCGGCGACGAGCAGCGTGCTGAGCAGCCCCCGCACGTTGGGGTCGTCTTCCATGACGAGGATCCTTGGTGGGGTCACCGGATGCCTCCACGACAGCCGCGCACGATCATTGGGGGACACTATCGGCCCGCTCCGCGGGCCTGCTCCGCCTCGGCCAGGATCGCCGGCCAGGCGGAGAGGAAACGGTCCGCGTCCTCGACGCCGAGGATCAGCGGGGGTGCCAGCCGGACCCGGTCCGGGACGGGGGCGTTGAGGAGGAAGCCGCGGCGTCGGGCGACGTCGACCACCGCGGCGGCCACCGGCCGGGAAAGCCCGACACCCAGCCACAGTCCCCGGCCGTCGACGGCTGTCACGAGGCGGTGGGGCCCGTCGGCCGGCCCGCGTCCGTCCCGCAGGCCCTCGGTGAGCCGTCGGCCCACTGCCGTCGCCGCGGCCAGCAGCCCGTCCCGTTCAATGGTGTCCAGCACGGCCAGCGCCGCGGCACAACACACCGGGTTGCCACCGAAGGTGGAGCCGTGGTCGCCGGGTCGCAGCGCCTGGCCCGCTGCCCCGATCGCGAGGCACGCCCCCACCGGTAGCCCACCCCCGAGGCCCTTGGCCAGCGTCACCACGTCGGGCACCACGTCCTCGTGCTGGTAGGCGAACCATCTGCCGGTCCGGCCGATGCCGCCCTGCACCTCGTCGAGCACGAGCAGCGCGCCGGCGCGGTCGCAGACCTGCCGAGCCTGTCGCAGGTAACCGGCGGGCGGGGCCACCACACCGGACTCGCCGAGGATCGGCTCGAGGAACACCCCGGCGGTGCGCGTGGTGACCGCGGCCTCGAGGGCGTCCGCGTCGCCGTACGGGACGAAGGTCACCTCGAGCGCCGACGGCCCGAACGGCTCCCGGATCGAGGGCTTTCCGGTCAGCGCCAGGGCACCCAGGGTCCGACCGTGAAAACTGCGCTCGGCGGCGACGAAGTGCCGCAGAGGCGCCCTCGCGCGGAGCACGACCTTGATGGCCGCCTCGTTCGCGGTGGCCCCGTCGTTGCTGAGAAAGACCCTGGCGCGCGGCCCACCCAGGAGCGACACGAGCCGCTCCGCCAGCTCGATAGCCGGCTTGTTGGCGAAGAGGTTGCTCGTGTGCGCGAGCAGGCCGACCTGCCGGGTGACGGCCTCGACCAGCGCGGGATGCGCGTGCCCGAGAGAGCAGACCGCGATCCCGGCGAGCAGATCGAGGTACGCGGCGCCGTCCGCGTCCCAGACGGTGCAGCCCGCGCCACGGACGAGGGGGATCGGCGGCCGGCCGTAGTTGGCCATGAAGACGGCCTCGAACCGGTCGACCAGCGCGGTGTTCGGTGCCACCTCGTCGGCCAGCACCGCGTTGTTCTGCCGACCGCCCGTCACGGCGTCACCATCGTGCCGATACCGGAGTCGGTGAACACCTCGAGCAGCACGGCGTGCGGTACCCGCCCGTCCAACACGTGGGCACCCGGGACGCCGCCGTTGACGGCGCGCAGGCAGGCCGCCATCTTCGGCACCATGCCGGCGGACAGTGTCGGCAGGATCGCCGCCAGCTCCTCGCCGCTGAGTCGGGAGATCACCTCATCGCTCGCCGGCCAGTCGGCGTAGAGCCCGGCCACGTCGGTGAGCACCACGAGCTTCTCCGCGCCGAGGGCCACCGCCAACGCGGCCGCGGCCGTATCGGCGTTGACGTTGTAGATCTCTCCTTCCCGGCCCCGGGCCACGGTGGCCACCACCGGGATCCGGCCGTCGGCCAGCAGGCTGGCGACGGCGCCGGGCTGCACCTCTACGACGTCACCGACCAGGCCGACGTCGACCTCCGCGCCGTCCACCAGCGCCCCCCGGCGTTCGGCGGTGAACAGGTGCGCATCCTCACCGGAGAGTCCGACCGCGAACGGGCCGTGCGCGTTGATCAGCCCGACCAGGTCCTGGTTGACCTGGCCGACGAGCACCATCCGCACGACCTGCATGGTCTCCGGTGTCGTGACCCGAAGGCCGCCGGTGAAGACGCTCTGCACGCCGAGCTTGGCGAGGTGGGCATTGATCTGCGGCCCGCCGCCGTGCACGACGACCGGCCGGATACCGACGTAGCGCAGGAACACCATGTCCTCGGCGAAAGCGCGCTCCAGGGCGGGATCGGTCATCGCGTTGCCGCCGTACTTCACCACGACGGTCCGACCCCAGAACCGCTCCAGCCAGGGCAGGGCCTCGATCAGCACAGCCGCCTTCTCGTGCGGCGTGCGCGGGCTCACCGGGGGCTCACTGAGGGCTCACTGGGGCTCACGTCGAGTAGGCCGAGTTCTCGTGGACATAGGCCGCGGTCAGGTCGCTGGTCCAGACCGTCGCCGCCTGCTCACCCGCGTGAAGGTCGACAACGATCCGGACATCGCGCCCGGAGAGGTCGACGCGCTCTCGCGGTTCCCCCGGCGCGCACCCGCGGCAGACCTGCACGCCGTTGATGGTCACATCCAGACCGGCCGGATCGAAGGCGGCCGAGGTGGTGCCGACGGCGGCGAGGACCCGGCCCCAGTTCGGGTCCGCACCGTAGAGGGCGCACTTGAGCAGGTTGCTCCGGGCGACCGCCCGGCCGACCTCCACCGCGTCGGACTCACTCGCCGCTGTGCGCACCTCGATCGCGACCTCCTTGCTGGCACCCTCCGCGTCCGCGACGAGTTGGCGAGCCAGGTCGGCGCAGACGCCAGTCACCGCGGCACCCAGCTGCGCCGGCGCCGGGGTGACGCCGCTGGCGCCGCTGGCCAGCAGCAGCACGGTGTCGTTGGTGGACAGGCAGCCGTCGCAGTCCACCCGCTCGAACGTGGCGGCGGCGGCGTCGGCGAGGACCGTCCGCAGGGTGTCGGCGTCAGCGACAGCGTCCGTGGTGAGCACTGACAGCATGGTCGCGAGGCCGGGGGCCAGCATGCCGGCGCCCTTGGCCATGCCCCCGACGGTGAACCCGGCCGCGGCGACGGTGGCCTGCTTGGCCACGCTGTCCGTCGTCCGGATCGCCTCCGCCGCGTCGCCACCGCCTCCGGGGGAAGACCCGGCCACCGCCTTGGCCACGCCGTCGAGCAGCAGCGTCATCGGCAGCCGTTCGCCGATGAGGCCCGTGGAGCACACCGCCACCTCACCCGCGCCGCTGTCCAGCAGGTCGGCGGCGTACTCCGCGGTCCGGTGGGCGTCCTGGAACCCGCCAGGGCCGGTGCAGGCGTTGGCCCCGCCGGAGTTCAGCACCACCGCCCGGACCGCACCACCCCGACAGACCGCACGCGACCAGAGCACTGGCGCGGCCTGCACCCGGTTGCGGGTGAACACGCCGGCTGCCGCGTACTGCGGGCCGTCGTTGACGACGACCGCCACGTCCGGCCGGCCACCGCTCTTGAGTCCGGCCGCTACCCCGGCGGCCCGGAAACCGTTCGCCGCTGTGACGCTCATGGCGCACAGCCAACCGGGCTCAGCCCGGCGGTCTCCGGCAGGCCCAGCATGAGGTTCGCGCACTGGACGGCCTGTCCCGCTGCGCCCTTCCCGAGGTTGTCGATGGCTGCGACCACCACCGCCCGCTCCGCCGCCGGATCTGCGGCGACCTGCAGATGGGCCGCGTTGGACCCGACAGTGGCGGCCGTGCGCGGCCACTGGCCGGCAGGAAGCAGCCGGACGAAGGGCTCCCCCGCGTACCAGGTCTGGAGCCCCGCCTGCAGTGCCGCGGTGTCCACTCCGGGCCGAAGCCGGGCGGTGCAGGTGGCCAGGATGCCCCGCGGCATCGGCGCGAGGAGCGGGGTGAACGACACCGATACTGCCTCGCCGGCGGCGCCGGAAAGGGTCTGGACAATCTCCGGCGTGTGCTGGTGGGCGCCACCTGCCTTGTACGCCGCCACGTTGCCCATGACCTCGCTGCCCAGCAGCCCCGCCGTGACCGCTCGTCCCGCGCCGGAGGTGCCGCTGGCTGCCACGACGACGATGTCGGCCGCCGCCACGACGCCGGCGGCCAGCAGCGGTGCCAGCGCCAACGCGACCGCGGTCGGGTAGCAGCCGGGGACGGCGACCCGACGGGCGGTGCCAAGGAGCGCCCGCATGCCGGGCAGTTCGGGGAGTCCGTAGGGCCACGCCTGTGCCGGCGTCCCGCCGTAGTACGTGCGCCACGCATCTGCGGAGGTGAGTCGGTGGTCGGCTCCGAGGTCGACCACGAGCTGGGTGGGCGCCAAGCCGTCGGCCAGGGCGGCCGACTCACCGTGCGGCAGCGCGAGGAACACCACGTCAGCCTCAGCCAGGACCCCCGGTGTCGTGTCGGCGAACTTGCGTTCGGTCAGCGCCCCCAACTGCGGATGCAGCTCCCCCACGAGCCGGCCTGCGGCGCCGTGCGCGGCGAGCGGGCCCACCTCGATGGCCGGGTGCGTCATGAGCAGGCGCAGCAGCTCGCCACCTGCATACCCGCTGGCACCAGCAACCGCGGCGATGACACCCATGCCCAGAAGTATGCACAACATGGGATAGAAATGCAAACGAGCGCCACCCGCGGTGACCCGGTCAGTCGGCGAAGAGCGGATCGTCCTCGCCGTAGGGCACGAGCCGCAGCACCCGCGCGTCGGCTTTCACGATCTGCTCCGCCCTGGCCAGCAGTACGGCTGGGTCGTCGGTGGCGTGCAGGAACCGGCCGGCCAGCGCGTCCAGTCGACCGGCGGCCAGCAGGACGACAAGGTCACCGGTGCGTTCGGCCGGCACCCACCCCGCCGCCGGTACGTCCGCCCAGCGGCCGAGGCCGGCGGTCATCGCCGTCCGAACCAGACCGGGGCTGAGGTCGAAGACGCTGACGCCGGTCCCGGCAAGGGCCGCGTGCAGGCAGTCGGTGAGCCGGCTCAGCGCCGCCTTGGACACCGCGTATCCGGTGGCCCGCGGAGCCGGCCGGGCGCCGTCCAGGCTGTTGATATTGACGATGCGGCCGCGCCGCCGGCGCACCATGTCCGGCAGCAGCGTGGCACAGTAGCGCAACGGGCCACCGAGGTTGGTCTCGATGACCGACCAGGTGCGCTCAACGTCGACGTCCCACAGCGGCGCCTCCTGCGGGTCGCCAACCCCGGCACAGTTGACCAGCAGGTCGACCGGTCCCAGCCGCTGCTCGACCTGTGGCAGCAGCCGGCCGAGGGCGTCCGGGTCGGTGACGTCGGCGACCAGCCCGAGTGCCGGTGGGCCGTACGCCTCGCACGCCTCGACGGTGGTCCGGACCTCGCCCCCGGTACGGGCCAGCGCCGCGACCGCCATGCCCTGCGCCGCTAGGGCGAGGGCTACCGCACGCCCGATGCCGCGGCCACCGCCGGTGACGATGCCCACCTGCCCGGTCAGCTCTCCGGTCAGCTGTCCGGTCATGGCGAGCTCCTTCCCGACAACCTGCCCGACGTAGCCTGCCCGACGCTGCCTCAGGCGCCGCGCAGAACGGCCCCGGTGGCCTCCTCGGCCGCGCCGATGGCGGCGTCCCTGACGGCGGTGACCTCCGTCGCGGTCAACGTCCGGTCCGCCGCGCGCAACCGCAGGCCGAAGGCCAGCGACTTGCGGCCGGCGCCGACCTGGGTACCCCGGTAGACGTCGAACAGCCGGACCGACTCCAGCACCTTGCCGCCGCCGGACCGCAGCGCCGCCTCCACGCTTGCCACCGGCACGTCCTCGCCCACGACCAGCGCGACGTCGACCGTGGCCGGCGGGTACGCCGAGATCCGCGGAGCCGACCGCGGCTGCTCGCCGACCGCCAGCAGCCGCTCGACGTCGATCTCCATGGCCACCGTCCGCGGCGGCAGCGCCAGGGCTTCCACCACACGGGGCGCCAGCTCACCGGCGTACCCCAGCTCCGCCTCGTCCGCACCGGTCAGGACCAGCTGCGCGCAGCGGCCGGGGTGCCACGGTGGCTGACGTGCCGGCCGGACGGTGAGCTCGAGGCCGAAGGACCGGCCGACTTGCCGACCCGCCTCCACGGCGTCGGCCCACGTGGCCGGCTGGCCCGGCCCCCACCAGCCGGCCGGCTGCCGAAGTCCGGTGAGCACGACGGCGAGGTGCAGCGGCTGTTCGGGCAACGCCGCGTCCAGGGCGGCGAGCACCGCGTCGGCCGGGCGGATACCCGCCGGGGGGCGGGGCGCCGGCCCCGCGTCCGGGCGAGCATCCGGGCGAGCATCCGGGCGAGCATCCGGGCGAGCAAGGAAGACCGGCCCGAGCTCGAACAAGGCGAGGTCGGGGAACCCGCGGGCCAGGTTGCGGGCGAGGGCGACGAGAAGGCCGGGAAGCAGCGTGCTGCGCAGCAGGGGCTCACCGTCGTCGAGCGGGTTGGCCAGCGCCACCGTACGGTGGCGGGGGTCGGTCCCCGGGATCCGCAGCGCGTCGAGCATCGCCGTCGAGAGGAACGGGTAGGTCGGCGTCTCGACGTACCCGGCGCCGGCCATGCTCTGCGCCAGCTTGCGCCGCTGCCGCTGGGACCAGCTCAGACCCCGACCGGCCGGCGCTGCCGGCAGCACGGTGGGGACGGTGTTGTAGCCCTCGAGGCGGATGACCTCGTCGGAGAGGTCGATCGCCCGGATCAGGTCCGGGCGCCATGACGGCGGCCGCACCACCAGGGCGTCCCCGTCCGCCGCCACCGCGCAGCCGACGTCGGCCAACCGCCGCCGGACGGTGTCCGGTGAGTAGCTGCGCCCGGCCACCCGTCCCGGGGCGGCGAGGGCGAGTCGGATCGCCGGGCGCGGTTG
Organism: Frankiaceae bacterium; assembly: GCA_017882785.1. Taxonomy (GTDB): domain Bacteria; phylum Actinomycetota; class Actinomycetes; order JADGOV01; family JADGOV01; genus JADGOV01. The sequence continues at coordinate 43,788 of JADGOV010000006.1, read as the reverse complement.
CCGGCTGTCGACGTCGGTGACCCCGGCTGCGGCCGTCGTGCCGCCCACCTCGGTGAGCAGGCGCACCGCGGCCGTCGCGGCCGCCGCGGGTAGCTCGTCGTCCACGCCGCGCTCGAACCGCTTGGACGCCTCCGTTGCCAGCTTGTGTCGGCGGGCGGTCCGGGCGACGACGTGCGGGTCGAAGTGCGCGGACTCGATAACCAGATCGGTCGTCGACCTGCAGACCTCGGTCGGCCCACCTCCCATCACCCCGGCCAGGGCGATGGGCCCGGAGCCGTCGGTGATGAGCAGGTCGTCCGGGTCCAGCGCCCGGTCCACGCCGTCGAGCGTCCGCAGCCGCTCCCCGCACCGCGCCCGGCGAACCTCGATCGGACCTGTGAGCCGCGCCCGGTCGAAAGCGTGCAACGGCTGCCCGAGGTCGAGCAGGACGTAGTTGGTGACGTCCACCGCCAGTGAGATAGGCCGCATGCCGGCGAGGAGGATGCGCCGTTGAAGCTCCAGCGGCGTCCGGGCCACCGGGTCGAGACCGGTCACCGCCCGGGCCAGGTAGCGGTCGCACGCGGCCCGATCGGCCACCGCCACCGGATACGCCGATCCGTTGGCCTCCCGCAGCGGTGTCGGCGGTCCGGCCGGTCCGGCCGGGTCGGAGAACGCCACGTCGAAGGCCAACGCGGCTTCCCGGGCCACGCCGCGGATCGACCAGCAGTAGCCCCGGTCCGGGGTCACTGCGATGTCGAGCACGTCATCGCGCAGCCGCAGCAGCGCCACCGCGTCGACGCCGACCGGCGTGGCCGGCTCGAGCACGAGGATCCCGCTGCCGTCCTCCCCCACGCCGAGTTCGCGGGCCGAGCAGATCATGCCGTCGGAGAGGCGGCCGTACGCCGGCCGAGCGTTGATCGTGACGCCGCCGGGCAGCACCGCGCCGGGCAGCGCGACCGGCACCCGGTCGCCGGCAGCGACGTTGGTCGCGCCGCAGACGATGCCGCGCTGCTCCCCGTTCCCGACCTCCACGGTGCAGTACCGGACCGGTCTGCGGTAGCCGGTCAGCTCCTCGACCGCGAGCACCGCGCCGACGACGACGCCGCGGACCCCGGCTCCGACGGCGGTGACCGTCTCGACCTCGAGCCCGGCGGCAATGAGCCGGGTGGCCACCGCCTGCGCCGAGACGGCGGGCAGGTCGGCATGCTCCCGCAGCCAGGACAGCGGAACCCGCATCAGCCCTGGCCCTCCAACGCGAGGGCTACCCGTACGTCGCCCTCGACCAGGTCCCGCATGTCGGCGAAGCCCTCCCGGGCCATCAACGTCCGTTCCAGACCCATGCCGAACGCGAAGCCGGAATACCGGTCCGGGTCCAGCCCACAAGAGGCCAGGACGACCGGGTGCACCATGCCGCAGCCGCCCCACTCCACCCAGCCCTCGCCGCCGCAGGTTGCGCAGTTCGGGTCGGCGCCGTCGCAGATCCAGCAGCTGAGGTCCGGTTCCGCGCTGGGCTCGGTGAAGGGGAAGAACGAGGGCCGCAGCCGGGTCCGTACCGAGGACCCGAACATCGCCTTGGCGAAGGCCTCCACGGTTCCCTTGAGGTGGGCCAGGGTCAGACCCTCGTCCACCGCCAGCCCCTCGGCCTGGCTGAAGACCGGGGTGTGGGTCGCATCCAGCTCATCCGATCGGTATGTCCGACCCGGGCAGATGACATACGTCGGCGCGCCACGCTGGAGCAGCGCCCGGATCTGCACGGGGGAGGTGTGCGTCCGCAGCAGCAAGCCGGACTCGGCCGGGGCGAGGAACAGGGTGTCCTGCATGGTGCGGGCCGGATGGTCGGGCAGGAAGTTCAACGCGTCGAAGTTGTGCCACTCGGTCTCCACCTCCGGGCCCTCGGCCACCTCCCAGCCCATCGCCACGAAGGTGTCGGCGACAACCTCGGCGATCGTCGTCAGCGGGTGCCGCGCGCCGCGTGGCAACCGGTTCCACGGCAGGGTGACGTCGACGGCCTCCTCGGCCAGGGCGCGGTCGTCGCGCTCGGCGAGCAGCGTGGTCCGGCGGTCCTCGTGGGCCACCTTCAGGGCGGCGAACGCCGTGTTCACCCGTCGCCCGGCGTCCGCCTTGGCCTGCGGTGGCAGCGCGCCTATCTCCCGCCGGGCCAGCGCGACGGGCGAGCGGGGGCCGAGGTGGGCGATCTCGGCGTCGTGCAGTGCGTCGAGGTCGCCCGCAGCGGCGAAGGCATCGGCACCGGCCGCCCTGGCGCCGGCGAGGTCGGCGGCAGACAGCGCGGAGACCTCCACCGGGTCATAGTTCGGGTTCGGTGCAGACATGGGGTGGCCAGTCTAGGAGGCGGTGCCGGCCGCTTGGTCAACGGGCGAAGGGCGGGGTGGCCGATGGCAAGCGCACCCGGAAGCTCGCGCCACCGCCGGGTGCGGTCTCCACGTCGATGGAGCCGCCATGGGCCTCGACCAGCCCACGGGTGATGTAGAGGCCCAGGCCGGTGCCGCCGCGCCGGCCGTCGCGCCAGAACTTGGTGAAGAGCCGAGGGGCCACCTCCGGTGCGATACCGCTGCCCTGGTCGCTGACCACCACCTCGACACCAGCCCCCCCGCCGTCGGCCGGCTGCACGACGACGTCCACCCGACCGGCGCCGTGACGGATCGCGTTCTCCACGAGGTTGCTGAGGATCTGGTCGACCTTGTCCGGATCGGCCCAGACCTCGGGCAATTCACCGAGCACGTCCAGCACGAATCGATCCGGCGAGTATCCGGCGCCGATCTGGCGGGCGAAGGCGGAGCGCGCCCGCTGGGGGATGTCGACCGGCTGGCGGCGGAGCTCCAACCGGCCGGACTCCATCCGGGAGATGTCGAGCAGCTCGGTGATCAGTCGGGTGACGCGGTCCGCGTCGGAGTTGATGGTTTCCAGCATCAGGCGCTTCTGCTCGTCGGTGAAGCGCTCCCACTTGGTGAGCAGGGTCGCGGTGAACCCCTTGACGCTGGTCAGCGGCGAGCGCAGCTCGTGCGCCACGATGGACACCAGCTCGGCGTTGCCCCGCTCAGCGATCTGGCGCGCGGTGGCGCGGCGCAGGCAGACCACCAGCCGGATCACCGGACCGACGGGCCGGTCGCGGACGTAGCGGGCGGTGACCAGCACCTCCCGCGACTCGCCACCGCCGAACGGGGTCAGCAGGAGGCGGTTCTCCGGCTGGCCGGTGCGGGTAGCCAGCCCGGAGTAGGGCGTGGTGCAGTCCCACCAGTTCCGCCCCGCGTGGTCGGTCAACGCCAGCACGTCCCGGAAGTCCCTACCGAGCACCTCTGCCGCCGCACGCCCGAGGATGCGCTCCCCGGCCGGGTTCAGCACGATCACCTGCCCGGTGCCGTCGGCAACGAGGACGGCGTCCGGCAGGTCGCGGTAGCCGGTGGGCACCACGTCGGAAGCGGCAATCGAGTCGCTTGCGCTCATGCCACCTCCAGGCGTAGACGGGCGGGCGAGCCGGTGTCAGCCTAATGGCCTAGTGGCGACGGAAGCATACCGGACCGTCACTCAACGTATCGGCACCTGTTCTCCGGGTCTGCGCTGGGCGCGCGCGGAGGCGTAGAGGCACACGGCGGCGGCAGTCGCCAGGTTCAGGCTCTCGGCCCGACCGTAGATCGGCACCCGGACCGCCTCGTCGGCGAGGTCGCGTAGCTCGGCCGGCAGTCCCCACGCCTCGTTGCCGAACAGCCACGCCGTGGGTCGCCGGAGGCGGCCGTCCTCGGTGAGCCTGTCGAGGTCCAGATCGGCGGTGCCGTCAGCGGCGAGCACCCGCAGACCGGCGCCGCGCAGCGCAGCGAGCGTGGCAGGCACGGACAGCCCCACCGTGACCGGCAGGTGGAACAGACTCCCCGCGGACGCTCGGACGCACTTGCCGTTGTAGCAGTCGACGGAATCAGCGGAGAAGACCACCGCGTCCGCCCCGGCGGCGTCCGCTGCCCGCAGCACGGTGCCCGCATTGCCGGGGTCGCGGACGGCGGCCAGGACGACGACGAGCTCCGGCCCGGCCTCCAACCACCGGGACAGCGGGACGTCCAGCATCGTGGCGACGCCGATCACGCCTTGGGGTGTGACGGTCTGCGCGATGGCGGCCAACACCTCGCCGCTGACCAACTGGACATCCACACCGGTTGCCCGGGCAGCTTCGAGCAGGTCCGGATGTCGTCGGCTGGCCTCGTCGGTGGCGAAGACCTGGATCAGGCGCGGCGGCGCAGTCTCGGGGAGGTCGGCCGGACCAGGTCGCAGCGCCTCCCGGACCGCCTGCGGTCCTTCGACGAGGAAGCGGCCGTCGGTGCGGCGAAAGCCGCGTTTGGCCAGCCGCCGTGCCGACGTGACCGGTCCGGCCCGGATGTCTGAGAGAAGCCGCGGCGCACCCTGAGCACCGGCGGTCGGACCACGGGCGCTCAGGCCGCGCCGCGCTCGGCCGGCAGCGCCTGCCGGGCGATCTCGACCAGTGCGGTGAAGGCGCCTGGGTCGGTCACGGCCAGGTCGGCAAGTGCCTTGCGGTCGACCTCGACCTCCGCAAGCTTGAGCCCCTGGATGAACCGGTTGTAGGTCATCCCCTCGGCCCGACAGGCCGCATTGATCCGCGTGATCCAGAGCCGCCGAAAATCACCCTTCCGCGCCCGCCGGTCCCGGAAGGCGTAGGTCATCGAATGGGTGACCTGCTCCTTCGCCTTGCGGTACAGCCTCGACCGCTGGCCGCGGTAGCCGCTGGCCCGCTCGAGGGTGGCCCGTCTCTTCTTGTGGGCGTTGACTGCCCGCTTCACGCGTGCCACGAGGAGGTCTCCTTGCTCTGATACGCCGCCGACGGCCCCTCGTGCGGAGCCTTCGGCGAGTGGAATGGGCGGCGGTAGCCGGCGGAGGAGGCTATCTGCCGAGCAGCTTGCGGACCCGCTTGGTATCGGCTGCCGAGACATCGGTGTCCCGCCAGAGGCTGCGCATCCGAGAGGACGACTTGTGCTCGAGGTAGTGATTGCGGTTGGCCTGCCGGTGCATGAGCTTGCCGCCGCCGGTGACCTTGAATCGCTTCTTCGCGCCGCTGTGGGTCTTCTGCTTCATCAGGTGTGACTACTTCCTCGCTGATTCCTCGGGTGATCCGCGGTGGTGGGTCGGTCGGGGACACGGGCGGGGAGGTCCCCGTCCCGGCCTCACACGGGCTGCTGGGACTCCTCCGGTGCCGGTCGCTGCTGTCGGGACTTGGCTTCGGCCTTGACGTTGCGGTGCGGTGCCATCACCATGATCATGTTTCGCCCGTCCTGCTTGGGGGCCGACTCGACGAAGCCCAGTTCCTGCACATCCTCCGCGAGCCGCTGCAGGAGCCGGAAGCCCAGCTCCGGTCGCGACTGCTCACGGCCGCGAAACATGATAGTTATCTTTACCTTGTCGCCGGCCTTGAGGAATCGCACCACGTGCCCCCGCTTGGTGGCGTAGTCGTGCGGATCGATCTTCGGTCGGAGCTTCATTTCCTTGATGATCGTGTGCGCCTGGTTTCGGCGCGCCTCGCGCGCCTTCTGCGCGTTTTCATACTTCCACTTGCCGTAGTCCATGAGCTTGCACACCGGCGGCCGAGCGGTGGGCGCCACCTCGACGAGATCGAGATCGGATTCTTGGGCCAACCGCAGGGCGTCGCCGATGGCGACGATGCCGACCTGCTCGCCTCCTGGACCGACCAGCCGCACCTCTGGGACGCGGATCCGATCGTTGATACGGGGCTCGACGCTGATGGGGCCTCCTCGGGGCGCTGCGCGATACGACGTGGGCGACGATGCACGGGGCCCGCACCTGGCACAGCCCCGCCGCGAGCGGGGCTCCATCATCCAATGACAACGAGCGCCGCAGAGCGACGCTGCTGCCGACCGGAAACCCGCCGGCCAGGAGCCGGCCAGGTGGGAAAGAACTCCGCTTGCACTGGTCGTCGCGGAAAGCCTAGCACTCATGCCCAGAAGGGACGATGTCGCTGTGCTTGTCACCTCAGGCGCGGGCCACATGGACCGGCGGTCCGAAGGCCCGCGCAGTGGCGCGCTGCGACTCGGTGAGCACCGCGATGTCGAGGCCGTGGTGCACTCCCGGCGCGGTCCCCAGGGCATCGGCCAGTCGGCGGACGAGCCTCACCAGGATGGCCGGCGTGACGTCGGCGGAGAGCACCAGGCCGACGGCGAGGTCGCTGGCGTCGGGCCCGGTCTCGGGGGCCAGCAGGTAGGCCTCGGCAACCAACGGCTCCGCGGTGAGCGCGGCGGCCAGTACCTGGCGCAGGGCCTCCGGCGCGGCCGCCGGTTGAGTCACGTGGGACAGGCCGCCTTCGACCGGTCGCCCGGCGATCTGGGCTTGGATCGCGTCGCCGTCGAGCCGGATGACCCCGGTCGCCAGCAGGTTCAGCACGTCCCCCTGTACGACGTAGGGAACGGGGCCGGCAACGTCGAGAACCACGGCACGACCCGCCTCGCTCGCCGCCGACAGCACGTCGCGCCCGGGCGCCGGAAGCGGTCGGGCGTCGTCCTGCCAGGCCGCCATGCTGGCCACCGAGGTGAACGCCGGCTCGGCGGGACGTCCGTCCGCACCGATGAGGACGGGTCGGGCCATCTCCTGAGGGCCGGGGCTGTCCTCATCGGCCGGAATCGGCACGACGGGGACGAGCAGCCGGGCGCCGACCAGCGCGGCCTGGACGGCGGCCTCGGCTTCGGGCGTCCGGTCTGACTCCCAGGCGAGCAGGGCGGCCGACAGGCGGGGATCCGGGCCACCCTCGTCGGGCCCCACCGCGTTGGTGGCGCCATCGGTCGGTCGGTTCATGGCGCGCTCCCTCCCCTACCGTGTGGGGGTCACTTTAAAGGCACGAACCCGAGCCTCATGGTGCCGTTCCCGCTGCGGCCGCCGGTCAGCTCGGTCGCCCGAGACGGCGGTAGCGTCGGAGTCGGTCGGCGCGCCGTTGTGTGGCGTCGGCCGCGAGCAGGGCATTGATCTCCGATTCCAGCACGCCCGACAGCCGCTGGAGGAACTCCAGCGGCTCGTCGGCGGCGTCCGGTCGTTCCGGAATGATCCGGTCGACGATGCCGGCGTTGCGGAGGTCTCGGGAGCGGACGCCCTGAGCTGCCGCGATCTCAGCCGCGCGGTCGACGGTCCGGTAGAGGATCGCCGAAGCCCCCTCCGGGGGCAGCGGGGACAGCCAGGCATGCTGGGCGCAGAGCACCCGGTCGGCGGGCAGCAGGGCTAATGCCCCGCCGCCGGCCCCCTGCCCGAGCAGCAGGCAGACCGTGGGGGCGCCGACGAGCACGAACTCGGCCAGGCAGCGCGCGATCTCCCCGGCCAGCCCCCCCTCCTCGGCCTCCCGGGACAGGGCCGCGCCGGCGGTGTCGACCACGGTGACCATCGGCAGGTTCAGTTCCCCGGCCAACCTGAGTCCGCGGCGGGCTGCACGCAGCCCGGCGGGACCCAACGGGTGCCGCCGACTGGCGAACCGGCGGTCCTGCCCGAGCAGGATGCAGGGCGCGCTGCCGAATCGGGCAAGTGCCAGGATCAGGCCCGGCTCGTTTTCGCCTTCGCCGGTGCCGTGCAGAGGGGTCACGTCGTTGGCCCCGCGCCGCAGCAACTCCCGTACGCCAGGGCGGTCCGGCCGTCGGGTACGGGTGATGGAGTCCCATGCCGGTATGTCGGGCACCTCCTCCGTCTGTTCAGCCGCTGTGGCGGACGCCGCAGGCCGTGCTGGCTGGCAGGCTGGATGGCGGGCTGGGCGGTAGGTCTCCCCCGGTGCCAGCAGGACGTCGAGCGCCCGGGCTGCCACCTCCGCCAATTGTTCGGGAGGGACGACCGCGTCGAGCAGCCCGTGCCGGTAGAGGTTCTCGGCGACCTGCACCCCTGCGGGGAAGTCCTGCCCGTAGATCGCAGAGAAGACCCGCGGCCCGAGGAAGCCGACGAGTGCTCCGGGCTGGGCAGCGGTGACGTGTCCCAGCGACCCCCAGGACGCGAAGACTCCGCCAGTAGTGGGATCCCGCAGGTACACCAGGTACGGCAGCCCGGCCTGCTTGTGCCGCGCCACAGCCGCGCTGATCGTCACCATCTGCAGGAAGGCAATGGTCCCCTCCTGCATCCGGGTGCCGCCCGAGGTCGGGGACGCCACCAACGGCAGCCTCTCCGCGGTGGCCCGCTCGACGGCCACCACGAGCCGCTCGGCCGCGGCCACACCGATCGAGCCGGCGAGGAAGGCGAACTCACAGGCGACGATCGCGACCCGCCGTCCGCCGATGGTGGCCTCGCCGCTGAGCACCGACTCGTCCAGACCGGTCTTCGCCCGAGCCGCTGCCAGGTCGGCGGCGTAGGCCGCACTGAGCACCGGCGGCGGCAGCGGTTCGCTGTCCCAGGACCGCCAGCTGCCTGGGTCGACCACGACGTCGAGCAGGTCGCGGGCGCCGATCCGGGAGGTCATCTCTGCTCCTGGGCGCCGTCGGGGCCGACGACCATCGTCGCCGGATGGGGGCCGGCGAGCGGGCGCTTGAGAACCGGGACGACAACGCCGGAGAGGGGGCCGACCATGGTTCGCAGCGTAGGGATCAGCGCTCGGGCGGCCACCGGGGGGTAGGAGGCGTCTGCCGCGCCGCGATCAATGCCGCCAGTACTGATGGCTTGCCGGTCCGGTAGTTCCGGGCTGGGACGAACCGCCGGGGTTACTCGACGATCTTGCTGATCGGGAGTTCGAGGATGTCGTGGGCGCCGGCCGCCTTCAGCGCGGGGATGAGGCGGTTGACCCCGAGCTTGGGCACGACACTGGCGACCGCGTGCCCGCCGTTCGCCAACGACGTTACCGTCGGTGACCCCATGGACGGCAGCGCGTCGAGCACCCTGGGCAACGCCGCAGCGGAGACGTTGAGCATGAGGTAGACGTTGCCGCGGGCCCGAATCGCGCCCCGTAGCAGCATCTCCACGTCGGCCATCGCCGCCCGCTTCTCCGGGTCGGCGTAGGCCTCGTGGTTGGCGACCAGTTCGGTCCGACTCGTGACGAGCGTCTCGATCACCTTGAGGCCATGCTTGCGCAGGCTCGATCCCGTCTCGGTGACGTCGACGATCGCGTCGACGATGTCCGGCACCTTGGCCTCGGTGGCGCCGTAGGAGGGGACGATGACCGCCTTGACACCGATTTCGGCGAAGTACCGCCGGGTCAGCTCCGGGTACTCGGTGGAGACCCGGACGCCGTCGGGCAATTCACGGCCTCGGTTGGCGACGGCCTCGCGTGGCACGGCCAGCACGATCCGGACCGGGTTCGACGTGGCCTTGGAGTACTCCAACTCGGTGAGGGAGTGGACGTCGGCCCCGGTTTCGGAGATCCAGTCCCGACCGGTGATGCCGAGGTCGAACAGCCCCTGCTCGAGATAGCTGGGAATCTCCTGCGGGCGCAGGAAGCGGACCGTGTCGATCCGCGGGTCGTCCACCGCCGCGTGGTAGTCGCGGTCGGATCCGCGCCGGATCGGCAGGTCGGCCGCCTCGAACAACTCAAGCGTGGCGCGCTCGAGCGACCCTTTCGGCAGTACCAGGGACAGCACGGTCGGCGGTGCCTCTCACTCAGTCATTCAGGTCATTCGGTCATTCAGTCGTCATCATTTGATCACTCGGCGGAGTTCCCGCAACACGACGGCGGTCTGCAGCGCCGCGAGGGTGGCCTCCCGGCCCTTGTCCTCAGCCGCGCCGGGCAGACCTGCCCGGTCGCGGGCTTGTTCCATCGTCTCGCACATCAACACACCTGAGCCGACGGGGGTGCCGCTGTCCACCGCGACCCGGGCACAGCCGTCGGCGACGACGCGGCAGACGTGGTCGAAGTGCACTGTGCCCCCACGCAACACGAGGCCGAGGGCCACCAGGGCGTCGCAGACGTCGGACAGGTCCGTGGCCACCACGGGAATCTCCAGTGAGCCGGGCACCCGCACCACGGTGGGCCGCGGGATGCCGCAGGCATGCGCAGCCTGCACCGCAGAGTCCAGCAAAGCGTCGACGATGTCGGCGTGCCAGGTGGCGGCCACGATGCCCAGTTCCAGTCCGGTCGCGTCGACGACGGGGAGGTCGGGCGCTCCTCGTCCGCTCACCGGGCGTGCGCCACGGCCGCCGGCAGGTGCGGCGCGGTATCGAGGGCAGGATTGAACCCGGTATCGAGCCCGGTATCGAACCCGGTATCGAATACTGCCCCGGCCAGGTACGGCCGCTCCGGTGGGACGCCGTTCGCTGTAGAGCCGCCCGCGGCCCGGCCGGCCGTGGCCGGCAGACCGGGCAGGTCGTGACCCATCCGGTCGCGCTTGGTCTGCAGGTAGTGCAGGTTCTGTGGCGTCGGTGCCACCGGCAGCGGGACGCGGCCGACGATCTGCAGCCCGTACCCCTCCAGGCCGGCCCGCTTCGCCGGGTTGTTGGTCAGCAGGCGCATCGTGCGGAGGCCGAGGTCGACGAGGATCTGAGCGCCGGTGCCGTAGTCGCGGGCGTCGGCGGGCAGGCCGAGTTCGAGGTTGGCGTCCACGGTGTCCGCCCCGGACTCCTGCAGTTCGTAGGCCTGCAGCTTGTGCAGCAGCCCGATCCCGCGTCCCTCGTGCCCCCGCAGGTAGAGCACCACGCCGCGCCCCTCGCGGGCGACCGCATCCATCGCGGCGTCGAGCTGCGGACCGCAGTCGCAGCGCAACGAACCGAGTACGTCCCCGGTGAGGCATTCGGAGTGCACCCGGACGAGCACGTCGCGGCCGTCACCCAACTCGCCGTAGACCAGGGCCAAGTGCTCCCGGCCATCGAGCAGGCCCTGGTAACCGACAGCGAGGAAGTCACCGTGGACGGTCGGGATCCGCGCCTCGGCCACCGCGCGCACCTGACTCTCGTGCCGTCGACGGTACGCGATGAGGTCGGCAATGGAGATCATCGTCAGCTCATGCCGATCGGCGAAGGCGCTGAGCTCGGGCAGCCGGGCCATCGTGCCGTCGGGGTTGACGATCTCGCAGATCACCCCGGCAGCTCGGAGTCCGGCGAGGCGGGCCAGGTCGACGGCTGCCTCGGTATGCCCGGGCCGGCGCAGGACACCCCCCGCCTGTGCGCGCAGCGGGAACACGTGTCCCGGCCGGACGAGGTCATACGGCGCAGAGGCGGGGTCGGCCAGCACCTCGATGGTCCGTGCCCGGTCCGGGGCGGAGATCCCGGTGGTCACGTCGTGGCGGGCGTCGACAGAGACGGTGAACGCGGTCCCCATTCGCTCGGAGTTGTCCAGCGTCATCTGCCGCAGCTGCAACCGGTCGAGGTCGGCGGCCTCCATCGGCACGCAGAGCAGCCCGCGGCAGTAGGTCATCATGAAGGCCACCAGGTCGGCACTCACCTTGTCCGCGGCGAAGACGAGGTCGCCCTCGTTCTCGCGGTTGGCGTCGTCGGTGACGATGACCGGCCTGCCGGCGGCGATGTCGGCCACCGCGCGGCCGATGGTGCTGAACCGGAGATCGCCGTCCTGCACGGGCGTGGTCATACTCTGCTCCCCAGTAGCTTCTCGACGTATTTCGCCAGGACGTCGACTTCGAGGTTGACGACTGCCCCGGGCCTGGCGGCGCCCAGCGTCGTACGGGCGAGCGTGGTCGGAATCACGCTCACCGCGAACATCTCACCGGCCACTTCGACGACGGTGAGGCTGACCCCGTCGACAGCGATCGAACCCTGGGGCACCACGTATCTGCCGAGCTGCGGTGGCAGGGAGATCCGGATCATCTCCCAGTGCTCGGCCGGCACCCGCTCCAGCACGGTGCCAATACCGTCGACGTGGCCCTGCACGAGGTGGCCGCCCAACCGGGTCGTCGGGGTGACCGCCCGTTCCAGGTTCACCGGGTCGCCCTCGCGCAGCGGGCCGAGGCTGGAGCGACGCAGGGTTTCGGCCATCACATCGGCGGAGAACGCGCCGTCCCCGGCCTCGGTGACCGTGAGGCACACACCGTTGACTGCGACAGAGTCACCAACCCGGGCGTCGGCGGCCACTGTCGGCCCCCGCACGGTGAGTCGGGCAGCCCGTTCGAGGACCTCCAGCTCGACCACGCCGCCGAGTTCCTCCACGATTCCGGTGAACACCTACGCCGCCCCCCAGGGATAAGCGGTGATCCGCAGGTCGGGGGGGAAAGGCTGGACTTCGGTGATGCGGAGGCGAAAGGCGTCACGGATCGTGCCCGCACCGGCGTCCCCGAGCGCGGCCGAGCCGGCGCCGAGCAGCGCCGGCGCCAGGTAGCCGAGGACCTTGTCGACGAGGCCGGCCCGCAGGAAGGCGCCGGCCAGCGTGGGGCCACCCTCGAGCAGCAGGCTCCGGGTCCCGCGCTCGTGGAGCAGGGCGAGCACCTCCCCCAGGTCCAGTCGACCGAGAGTGTCCCGCCGCACATCCGCCGCAGTAAGGAACAGGGTCTCCGCGGCCTCGTCGCGGACCTTTGCGGCGCGTGGCGTCCGACCGGCGGGGTCGAGTACGACACGCAGCGGCTGGCGGCTCCCCGTCGGCTCCCGGACGGTGAGCTGCGGGTCGTCAGCCAGCACCGTGCCGATGCCGACGAGGACCGCATCGGACTCGGCCCGCACCCGGTGCACATCAGCGCGCGCGGCCTCGCCGGTGATCCAGCGGCTGGAGCCGTCCGCGGCGGCCGAGCGCCCGTCGAGCGTTGCCGCGTACTTCCAGGTGAGGAACGGGCGCCCGGTGCGTACCGCGTGCAGCCAGGCCTCGTTGTCCCGCGCCGCCTCCTCAGCGAACAGGCCGACGGCGACCTCGAGACCGGCCGCCCGCAGGGTCGCGTGACCCCCGCCGTGCAGCGGATCGGCGACGGCGTAGCAGACCCGGTGGATGCCGGCCTGGATCAGCGCCTGGGTGCACGGGCCGGTGCGGCCGGTGTGGTCGCAAGGTTCCAGGGTGAGGACCACGGTGCCACCGGCCGCCCGCGGGCCGGCCGCGGTGAGGGCGACAACCTCGGCGTGCGGGCCGCCAGCGCGAACGTGCCACCCTTCGCCGACCGGCGCGCCGGTGCTGTCCAGAACGACCGCACCGACGATCGGGTTGGGGCTCGTCGTGCCGAGTCCCAACCGGGCCAGTTCCAGCGCCCGCAGCATCGCCGCGTGTTCAGCGCGGGGGCGTCCGACGGCAGTGTGGTCCGGGCCAGCAGGTTGCGGGCGGGCGGGGTCGGCATGATCGGCCATGCTGCTGGCCTCGGTGGCCATGACCCGTCACCTCCTCCGGGCGCGTAGCTCCGGGGTGTGACGGGACGTCGGTTTCCGGGTTCCCCGGCGCAGCGCGCGCCCGGGTGGCCCGAACCGGCCGACCCGCCCGTGCGCGCCTCCCATCCGGACTCTCACCGTCGGTGCCGGAATTTCACCGGCTCAACCGACCGCTGGCTGCGGTCGGGTCGCGGACTATCACCGCCGGTTCGGATTCTCACCGACCCCGGAGCGCACGTGCTCAACATCTAGTGTGACACGGTTCGCGCCTGCGCCATTCCCTGGGCCGGCACGGCGTCGTGCAGCACGGTCGGGATCAGTCCCCAGCGGCCTGGGCGGCGGCCCGGAGCCGGCGGACGGCTGCGGCCGGGTCCGGGCAGGCGTAGACGGCGGATCCGGCGACGAAGGTGTCCGCGCCTGCCTCCGCGCAACGCACGATCGTCTCGGCGTCGACGCCACCGTCGACCTGAAGCCAGATGTCCAGATCCCCGATCAAGGCTCTAGCGCGACGTACGTTGGGCAGCGCGAGATCGAGGAACTGCTGGCCACCGAAGCCGGGCTCGACGGTCATCACGAGGATCATGTCGAGTTCGCCGAGCAGGTCCGCGTAGCCCTCGATCGGGGTCGCCGGCTTTACGGCCAGGCCCACCCGCGCCCCGGCCGCCCGGATGCTGCGCGCCAGCCGCACCGGCGCGGCCGCCGCCTCAGCGTGGAAGGTGACGTTCCGGGCGCCGACCTCCGCGTACGCGGTGGCCCACCGGTCGGGGTCCTCGATCATGAGATGACAGTCCAGCGGGAGGGTGGCGTGCTCCTGGAGGGCGGCCACGACAGGTAGCCCGAGCGTGAGGTTCGGCACGAAGTGGTTGTCCATCACGTCCACGTGCAACCAGTCCGCCTCGGCCGCGACTGCTCGCTCGGCCTCGGCCAATCGGCCGAAGTCGGCCGACAGGATGCTGGGCGATATCCGAACGCTCACGTCAGTTCACCTTACGCAGCAGAGCGACGTACATGGCGTCGGTGCCGTGACGGTGCGGCCACAGCTGCACGTGGAGGTCGTCTCCCAGCATCGGTACGCCGGGAAACAGCGGCTTGGCATCCTCCTGCCCGACGTCGGAACGGGCGCTCAGCACGGCCCGCACCACGTCCACCGTCTCCGCCAGGTGTGGAGAGCAGGTGGCATAGAGCACCGGCGAGCCGGCCAGCGCCGCGTCCACCGCATGGGAGAGCAACTCGCGTTGCAGGGTGGCCAAGCGGGGTACGTCGGCGGGCTGGCGCCGCCAGCGGGCCTCCGGCCGCCTGCGGAGAGCTCCCAGTCCGGTGCACGGGACGTCGACCAGCACGAGGTCGAAGCTGCCTGCCCGCCAGGGCGGCACCCGGCCGTCGGCGCAGACGGTCAACGCAGTGCTGCCGCGCAGCGCCCGGGCCACCAGTGCGGCGCGGTGCGGCGCGACCTCGTTCGCCACCAGCCGGACGCCGTTGCGCTCGCCCAGACCGGCGAGCAACGCGGCCTTTCCGCCGGGGCCGGCCGCCACGTCCAGCCAGCGTCCGCCGGCCCTCCCGGGCAGCGAGCCGGCAGCGGCCGCTGCGGCCAGGGCGACGAGTTGGCTTCCCTCGTCCTGAGCCGCGGCCCGTCCGTCCCGTACCGCGGCCAGCTGCGCCGGATCGCCGCCGGCGAGGCGGACGGCGTAGGGCGACCACGGGCCGGGCAACGCGTCCGGGCCGGCAGCGGCGAGCAGGTCCTCCCGTGAGATCCGGCCGGGCTTGGCGACCAGGTGCACGACTGGGCGCTCGTTGTCTGCGGCCAGGGCCTGCTCGGCTTCGTGCAGTGAGCCCAGCGCGTCGGCGAAGGAGCGCACCACCCACTCCGGATGTGCGTAGGTCAGGGCGAGGCGGCCTACCTCCTCCGGCGGCGCCAGCCGCTGCAGCCACTGCTGCCAGGACCGCTCCGACGCCCGGCGCAAGACGGCGTTGACGTATCCGCGCGCCCGGTCCGGGGCGAGGTCGACGGTGGTCGCGACAGCGGCGTGTGCCGGTGTCCTGAGGTGGAGCAGCTGGTATGCGCCGAGGCGGAGCAGTGCGAGGACCGCCGGCTCGAGACCGGCCAGCGGCCGGCTGCTGCCAACCCCGAGCACCGCGTCCAGACTCCCCTGCCAGCGCAGCGTGCCGTAGGCGAGTTCGGTGGCGAACGCCGCGTCCCGCCCGCCGAGGCCCCGTTCGCGCAGCAGGCCCGGCAGCAGCAGGTTGGCGTAGGCGTCCTGGGTGGCCACTGCCCGGAGGACGTCGTACGCGGCCCGACGGGCCGGATCCACCCCCGGCCGCACTGCCGGGCCGGGGTCGCGCCTGCTCACGTGAACCGTTCGGCCCGACCCGGCCGGGCTCCGCGCGCCCAGGCGTCGGCCGGCATCGAGCGTCGGCCCTCCGGTCGCACCTCACCGAGGCGCACCGGGGTGCTTCCGGTGCCGACGAGGACCCCCCGGCGCACGAGGCGCACCTGGCCGGGTGGGAGCGGCTCGTCCCCAGCCCCCGTGTCGCCGGCGTCCTCCGTGTCCCCAGCGTCCGCGAGCCGGACGGGGCCGAGCCCGAGGCGACCGCCGCGGAACGCGGTCCACGGCCCCGGGTCGGGGGTCGCTGCCCGGGTCAGCCGCTCGACCCGCAGCCCGGGGGCGGACCACTCCACTCGGACGTCGAAGGGGGTCAGCTTGGGCGCGACCGACACGCCGGCCGCGGCCTGCGGCACCGGGTGCAGCGACCCCGCCGCGATGCCGTCCAGCGTCGCCACGAGCAGGCCGGCCCCGGCCTCGGCCAGCCGGGCGAGCAAACTCCCCGCCGTGTCGGTGCGCCGAATCTCCTCGGTCACCACCCCGAAGACCGGTCCGGTGTCCAGACCTGCCTCGAGGTGGAAGGTCGACGCTCCGGTCACCTCATCACCGGCCAGGATGGCGTGCTGGACGGGCGCCGCGCCGCGCCAGGCGGGCAGCAGGGAGAAGTGCAGATTCACCCACCCGGCGGGCGGTACGGCCAGCGCCGCCGGCGGCAGCAACGCGCCGTAGCCGACGACCGGGCAACAGTCCGGCGCGAGGGCGGCCAGCCGGGCAAGGAAGGCCGGCTCGCTGGGCCGGTCGGGAGTCA
Source organism: Frankiaceae bacterium (assembly GCA_017882785.1). GTDB lineage: Bacteria > Actinomycetota > Actinomycetes > JADGOV01 > JADGOV01 > JADGOV01. The sequence goes on along the minus strand of JADGOV010000006.1, from coordinate 27,468 downwards.
GCACCTCCAGCCCGGCCTCGTGTGCCCGCGTGGCCACCGGGTTGGCGGTACGCCGGCGGCCCCGGCCGGCCGGCGCGTCCGGACGGGTCACGACCGCGACCACCGGGTGCCTGGAGGCGAGCAGTGCCTCCAACGACGGCAGCGCCGCGGCCGGCGTCCCCGCGAAGATCAGGCGCACGCCTCAGCGGCCGGTGCCGTAGGTCGGGTGCGGCGACACCTTGATCCTTGGTGCCGTCCCCGTCATCCACGCCGCGTCGTTGATCGCGCGCAGGGCACGTTTGCGGGTGGCCCGGTCCAGCCGGTCGAGGAACAGCACCCCGTCGAGATGGTCGATCTCATGCTGGGCACAGCGCGCCATCATGTCACTCGCGTCGAGCACAACCGGTTCCCCGGCCGCGGTGAAACCGTGCACCACCGCCCGCGAGGCGCGGACGCAGGGAAACCAGAGACCGGGAAAGGACAGGCAGCCCTCGTCCTCCTCCTGGGAATCCTCGGAGAGTTCGGCGATCGTGGGATTGACCAGGTGACCGACACGACCATCGACCGAGTAGCTGAAGACCCGAAGGCCGACGCCGATCTGCGGGGCGGCGAGGCCGGCGCCGTCCTCGGCCAGCATGGTGTCGGTCAGGTCCCGGACCAGGTGCCGAAGCTCCTTGTCGAAGCTGGTCACCGGGTCGGCTGAGGTCCGCAGCACCGGATCGCCGAAGAGTCGGATCGGTCGGATGGCCACGCCGAGAGTCTACGGGCGGAGGTGCCGGCGTGGCCTGACCTGACAGTCGGCAGTCGCCCGTGGGGCGGATCACAGCGGCTCACGTGGATCGAGCTCGACGCGGATCGAGTCGGCCGCCTTGCGGGCGCTGCGCTGGGCCAGCGCGGACTTCAGCGCGTGGGCTAGAGCCGCCCCGTCGGCACGCGGCACCCGGACCAGTGCGCGTTCCTGTTCTGCCGACAGCCCTACCGGCCCGAGCACCTCGGCCGCCGCAGGCAGCTGCGGGTCGGCTCGGACTGCCGCCAGCATCTCGGTGAGCGGCGTCGGTGCGCCGTCGACGGCGGCGAGCCGGGTCGCCGGCGGAAACCCGAGAGCCCGTCGCTCGGCCGCCTCCTGCCGGGCGTAGGCGGCCGGCTCCCAGTGCAGCAGCGCCGAGACGACGGGCAGCCCGCCGTCGGCCATCACCACCACGTGTCCGCATGGTGCTGGACGCGCCAAGGCGGCCGCGTTCGCCCACCGGCGCAGCGCCTCCTCACCGGCGCGCAGCCCGGGGCGGCCGAGCAGCGCCCAGCCGTCCAGCAGCAGGACGGCCGCGTAGCCGCCGATGGCCACCGGCTCGGCACCGGGGGTGGCGACGACCAGCGCCGGCTCCGGGCCCACGGCGTCGAGCATCGCCTGGCCGAAGCTCGTCCGCAGGGGGAAACCGGGGAAGGAGCGGCCCAACTCCTCCGCCGTCCGCTCGCCGCCGACGACCGCCGCACGCAGCCGAGGGGACCCGCATTCCCGACAGCGCCAGTCGGCGGCGAGCCGAGCGCACCATCGGCAGGTCGGCGGGGCCGCCATGGCCGGCCGGCCGATCGGCCCGGCGCAGTGTCCACACCGGGCAGCAGCGCGGCATTCCTGACAGCTCAGGGCGGGCTGGTATCCGCGCCTGGGCACCTGCACCAGGACGGGACCCTCCGCCAGCCCGCGGGCGGCGGCCTGCCAGGCCCGGGTGGGCAGCCGGGCGGCCCGGGCAGCCGGGTCCCGAGCCAGGTCGGTGTCCCCACCGGCCGCGCTGATCCGGGGCGCGGCCGCGCGCAGCGCCGCCCGGCCCGGGAGGAGCGGGCGCGCCCAGCCGTTGTCGAGCAGCGCGTGGGCCGCGACGCTGGGCGCGTAACTACCGATGAGGGCGGCGGCGCCGGCGAGGTGCGCCCGGAGGACCAGCGTGTCCCGGGTGGTGCCGTAGGGTGCCCGGCGCTCATCGAGCGCGTCGTCGCCGTCGTCCCAGACGACGACCAGACCGACCCTGCGCACAGGCGCGAAGGCGGCGGCGCGTGGGCCGATCGCGGCAGCGACAGCGCCGCGGCGGACAGCGAGGAAGCGCCGGTACCGTTCCGCCGGACCAGCGCGCTCGCTGAGCACAACGTGGCGTCCCGGCCCATCGAGGATGGCCAGCAGCGCCTCCTCCAGTCGCGCCAGGTCCCGCGCGTCCGGCACCACGACGACCACCCCGCGGCCGCCGGCCAGGGTGGCGGCCACCGCTGTGGCGATCTCGGCCGGCCACCGGTCGCCGGGCGAAGCCGACCAGACTGCCCGCGGCGCGCCGCCGGTGGCCAGCGCGTGCAGGAACGGGACTCCGGCCGGGTAGTCCGACCACGTGCCCGGGTCCGGCGGCTCCGGGCGGGTGGCAGGCTCGGGTGCGGGCGCCGCCTCGACGCGAGCGTGCCGCGGTGGCACAGCGAGGCGCAGGACGTCGGCCATCGTGCCGGCGTTGCGGTCGGCGAGCGCGCGGGCAAGCACGGCGACCTCGGCGGAGACCACCGATTCGGCAGACACCAGGGCTAGCGGGGCGAGCGGGCCGGGATGGGTACTCGCCGGCTCACGGGCGAGGACGTAACCCCCGACTCGCCGGCCGGCGAACCGGACCCGGACCCGGCAGCCGCGTTGGCAGGCGTCGTCCAGCTCGTCAGGGACCGCATAGTCGAAGGGTCGGTCCAGGTGCGGGAGCGGCACGTCGACCGCCACCTGGGCTACCGGCCGTTGCATGCCACCGTTTCTACCGACCGGGTGGGACAGCAGCGGGCCAGTCCGTGGTCAGCGGCCGCAGGCCGCCCGCAGGCCATCGACCCGGTTCGTGGCCTCCCAGGTGAAGTCCAGTTCCGGCCGGCCGAAGTGCCCGTACGCCGCGGTCTGTGCATAGATCGGCCGCAGCAGGTCGAGATCCCGGATGATCGCCGCCGGTCGGAGGTCGAAGACCGCGAGCACAGCGCCCTGGATCTCCTCGTCAGCGACGACACCCGTGCCGAACGTGTCGATGAACATGCCCACCGGATGCGCCTTGCCGATCGCGTAGGCGATCTGCGCCTCGCAGCGGGTGGCGAGCCCCGCGGCGACGATGTTCTTCGCCACCCAGCGCATGGCGTACGCGGCCGAGCGGTCCACCTTCGACGGGTCCTTGCCGGAGAAGGCACCGCCGCCGTGGCGCGCCATGCCGCCGTAGGTGTCGACGATGATCTTGCGGCCGGTGAGCCCGGCGTCGCCCATCGGACCGCCGACCTCGAACCGTCCGGTGGGGTTGACCAGGAGCCGGTAGCCCTCGGTGTCGATGCCGAGGTCGGCCACTTCGGGTTCGATGACGTGCTCGGCGATGTCGGGCTTGAGCAGCGTGTCGATGTCGATGTCGCCGGCATGCTGGCTGGAGACGACGACGGTGTCCAGCCGGACCGGCTTGTCATCGACGTACTCGATCGTCACCTGCGTCTTCCCGTCGGGCCGCAGGTAAGGCACTCGGCCCTCCTTGCGCACCGCGGTGAGCCGGCGGGCGAGGCGGTGCGCCAGCGCGATCGGCAGCGGCATGAGCTCCGGGGTCTCCTCCACCGCGTAGCCGAACATCAGGCCCTGGTCGCCGGCGCCCTGGCGGTCCAACGGGTCCACCGAGTGCTCCGCGCGCTCCTCGAAAGCGTCGTCGACGCCCTGGGCGATGTCCGGGGACTGCGCCCCGATGGACACCGAGACCCCGCAGGACCCGCCGTCGAAGCCCTTCTTCGACGAGTCGTAGCCGATGTCGAGGATCCGTTCACGCACGATCATGGGGATGTCGGCGTACGCCTCGGTCGTGACCTCCCCGGCGACGTGCACCTGACCCGTGGTGATCATCGTCTCCACGGCGACCCGGCTCTTCGCATCCTCCTTGAGCAGCGCGTCGAGGATCGAGTCGCTGATCTGATCCGCAATCTTGTCCGGGTGACCCTCGGTGACGGATTCGGAGGTAAAGAGGCGTCGAGACACACGACGAGACACACGCTGTCCTTCGGGCTGAGTGCAGGGATGTCGGCATCCTATCGGCGGGGGCGGCCCAGGGCTGGAACATCGACGAGGGCGGCGGCCATCTCTCAGTTGGCCGGCTCAGCAAAGGCCGCTCAGTTGGAGAGTCGGGTAGCGACGAGGTCCCAGATTCGATCGGCGAGCACCGCCTTGGGTCCGCGCGGGACGACCGTCTGCGAACCGTCCGCGCCGAGGATGGTCGCGCTGTTCTCCGCCACCTCGAAGGCCAGTCCGTCCCCGACCTGGTTGACGACCAGCAGGTCGCAGCCCTTGCGGGCCAGCTTCTCCCGGCCGTTGGCCAGGGCGTCGTGGGTCTCCGCGGCGAAGCCGACGAGCACCCGGCCGGAGATGCGCTGCGCCCCCAACTCGGCGAGCACGTCGGAGTTGCGCAGCAGGGAAATCGGAGCCGGGTCGCCGTCACGCTTCTTGATCTTGCTGGCGGCGCGCTGCAGAGGGCGGAAGTCGGCCACCGCGGCGGCCATCACGACCGCGTGGGCATCCGCAGCGGCGGGGAGCATCGCCGAGCGAAGGTCCGCCGCGGAGACCACCCGGATCACCTTGACCCCGGCCGGGTCGGCCAGGCCGACGTTCGCCGCGACCACCGTGACGTCGGCGCCGCGGGCGACGGCGGTGCTCGCCAGTGCGTACCCCTGCCGACCCGAGGACCGGTTGCCGAGGAATCGGACGGGGTCGAGGAACTCCCGGGTACCGCCTGCTGAGATCACCACGCGGCGCCCGAGCAGGTCGCGGGGCAGGGTGCCGCGGGCCAGTACGCGTCGGCAGGCGTGGAAGATCTCACTCGCTTCGGGGAGGCGGCCCGGGCCGGTGTCCGCACTGGTCAGTCGGCCGACGTCCGGGTCGAGAACCACCGCTCCGCGCCGGCGGAGGAGATCGACGTTGGCCAGCGTGGCCGGGTGCTGCCACATCTCGGTGTGCATGGCGGGCGCGAAGACCACCGGGCAGCGGGCGGTGAGCAGGGTCGCGGTCAGCAGGTCATCGGCCAGGCCGTGCGCCGCGCGGGCGAGTAGATCGGCGGTGGCCGGCGCGACGATCACCAGATCGGCGCTCTGGCCGATGCGCACGTGCGGCACGGACTCTGCCCGCGCCCACACGTCGGTCGCGACCGGCTGACCGGAGAGGGCGGCCCAGGTGGTCTCCCCCACGAAACGCAGCGCGGCCTCGGTGGGCACGACCCGCACGCGGTAGCCGGACTCGGTGAACAGCCGTAGCAGCTCACCGACCTTGTACGCAGCGATCCCGCCGGCCACGCCGAGGACGACGTGCTGGGGGCCGGCGGGCTCGGGGCACACGGTGGAAGGTTACGGCTCGATCTGCTCGGCGGTGAGGAGGCCCTCGTTGATCTCCCGGAGTGCGATCGACAGCGGCTTCTCGTGCGGATGGGTCTGCACCAGCGGCCCCACGTAGGTGAGCAGCCCCTCACCGAGTTCGGCGTAGTAGGCGTTGATCTGCCGAGCGCGCTTCGCACCGTAGATGACCAGTGCGTACTTGGAGTCCGTCCGCTCCAACAGCTCGTCGATCGGCGGGTTGGTGATACCCATGGGGTTCGCGACGGTGCCGGGCAAGGAGTCTCCTGAAAGCAGCAGGTCAGATGTGCAGCAGGTCAGTTGTGCACAGGGGTCAGACTGCCAGTAAGGCTACCAGCCGCTCGACCGCCTCCGGCACGCTGGAATTGACCACGACATCGTCGAACTCGCCCACTGCCGCCAACTCCTCCTTGGCGGTCTGCAGCCGTTGGCGCACCACCTCGGGGGACTCGGTCCCGCGGGCGACCAGGCGGCGCTCCAGCTCGGCCAGCGACGGGGGGGCGAGGAAGACCAGCCGGGCCGACGGCATCTGTTCCCGCACTTGGCGGGCACCCTGCAGGTCGATCTCCAACAACGCCGGGAGCCCGCCGGCCACGCGGTGCTGCACGGGAGAACGCGGCGTGCCGTAGCGGTGTCCGGCGTAGCTGGCGTGTTCGAGCAGCGCCTCCTCGGCCACCAACCGGGTGAACTGCCGCTCGGAGAGGAAGTGGTACTCAATGCCGTCGGTCTCCTCCGCCCGGGGCGGACGCGTCGTCACCGACGTGGAGACCCAGATCTGGGGATGATGGCGACGCAGGTAGCCCACAACCGTGCCTTTGCCCACGCCGGACGGGCCGGACAGCACAGTGAGCCGGGCGGTCATTCGCCGCTTCGGAACTCCTGCTCGAGGGCGGCGCGCTGCTTGCTGCCCAGGCCGCGTACCCGACGGGAGGCGGCGATTCCGACGCGTTCCATGATTCGAGCCGCCCGAACCTTGCCCACTCCCGGCATGGCCTCCAGGACCGCAGTGACCCGCATCTTGCCGATGACGTCGTCCGTCTCGCCGAGGTCCAGAACCTCGGCGAGGGACGTGCCCGAGTGCTTCAGGCGCTCCTTCAGATCCGCTCGGGCTCGTCGCGCATCGGCGGCTTTGACGAGTGCGGCCGATCTCTGCTCTGGCGTGAGGGGGGGCAGCGACACGGAATCACCTTTGGTCGTGGGATGCGCGCGATGGGAAGGTCGCAGTTTCTCAGCTACGGCGCCGGAACCTAGCGACAATCGGGCGGCGGAGCAACGTTGTGCCCCGCTTGAGGCGCGAAGTCCGGTCAGCGTCGCACACTGAGATCGGCGGCCAGCCGGGCCGCAGCGGATGCCGGATCGGCCGCCCCGGTGATGGGCCGGCCGATGACGAGAAGATCCGCGCCGGCGGCCAGCGCCTGCTGCGGAGTGGCCACCCGGGCCTGGTCCTGGGGGGCCGAGCCGGCCGGGCGCACGCCGGCGGTGATGAGCGTGATGCCGCTGCCGACCTCGGCCCGGACAGCGGCCACTTCCTGCGGGGAGCAGACGACCGCTCGCGCGCCGGCGGCGACGGACAACGTCGCCAGCCGGCGTACGGCGTCCCGTGGCGGGCCGGCCAAGCCGACGGCGTCGAGATCACTACCGGTCATCGAGGTCAACACCGTGACCGCTGCGATCTGCACCTCTGGCAGCGCCTCCACGGCCGCCTTGATCATCGTCGGCCCGCCGGTGGCGTGCACCGTCAGGTAGCGGGGCCTGAGTCGGGCTACCGACTTGGCCGCGCCGGCGACGGTGGCCGGGATGTCGTGCAGTTTGAGGTCGAGGAACAGTCCGACCCGACTGCCGCCACGGACGACGGCAACGACTTCGGGCCCGTACCGGCAGAACAGCTGCAGGCCCACCTTGACCACCGACACGTACGGCGTGACCAGCGACGCCCACTGGGCAGCGGTTTCGATGTCCGGGGCGTCCAGGGCCACCGCGATCGGCGCCTTAACCACGGGAATCAACAGTCACGGGTGCTCATCGTTCCCTGTTCACAGGTCGTCGTTCACAGTTCGTCACCATACGCAACCACCTCCCGGGGGGCCGTCAGCCCGTGCGCGACACCCACCGCCTCCGCCACCGCGCCGAATCCCCTCGCGGCCAACGCGGTCAGCAGCTCACACTGCACCCGGGCTGGTGCGCCGGGATCGGCGAAGATCGCCGTGCCCACCGAGACCGCGGACGCTCCGGCGAGCAGGAACTCCAGGGCGTCCAGGCCGCTGCGGATCCCGCCCATGCCGAGGATCGGGACGGTGGGCAGCGCGGCATGCACCTGCCAGACGCACCGCAGCGCGACCGGCTTGATGGCCGGGCCGGACAGCCCGCCGGTGACGGCGGACAACACCGGACGCAGGGTCCGGGTGTCGATCGCGACCCCGAGCAACGTGTTGATGACGGAGAGCCCGTCGGCTCCCGCGGCCACGCAGGACCGGGCGATGTCCACGATATCGGTGACGTCGGGTGAGAGCTTGGCGAAGACCGGCACGTCGATCTCGCGTCGGACGGCTGCCATGACGTCCGCCGCGCCGGCCGCAGAGCAGGCGAAGACCTGCCCGCGCGACTCGACGTTGGGACAGGAGATGTTCACCTCGAGCATCGCCAGCCCCGGCGCGCCCCGGAGCCGACGGGCGAGCTCGCCGTACTCCTGGGCGCTGTGTCCGGCGATGGAGACCACCGCGGCGATCCCGCGCTCGGCCAGCCAGGGCAGGTCACCGGCCAGGAACGCCTCGATACCAGGCCCCTGCAGGCCGATCGAGTTGAGCATGCCGCTGGCGGTCTCGGCCATCCGGGGAGTCGGCCGCCCCGCGCGTGGTGCGCGCATGACGGACTTGGTGACCACCCCGCCGAGCGTGCCCAGGTCCAGGTAAGGTGCCAGTTCCCGGCCGGCCGCGGCGCAACCCGACGCGGTGAACACCGGTCCCCGGAACGTTACCCCGGCCAGGCTCACGGCGGGGTCCAGTCTCACGGCGGGATCGGTCATGGCGCGCCGACCGCATCCGCCGGCACCGTCCCCACGGCCTCGAAGCGCACCCTGTCGCCGGGAAAGACCGGGCCATCCAGACAGGACCGGGTCATCCGGGTGCGGCCGTCGTCCCCGATCACCGGCAGCACGCATGTCATGCACACCCCGACCCCGCAGGCCATGGACTCCTCGACCGCGACCTGGCTGGGCATCCCGGCCCCGGCGGCCAGCCGGGCGACCGCTGCGAGCATCGCCATCGGGCCGCAGGCGTAGACCGTTCCGACGCCGGTGAGCATGTCCGGCAGCACGTCGGAGACCCGGCCACGCCTCCCGGCCGAGCCGTCGTCGGTGGTCACCGTCACTGTGTCGGCGATCTGCTCGGCAGCCGCGACCGCCATCAGTCGGCTTGCGCCGGCCGCGCCGAGCGCCATCCGCACCGGGCAGCCGGCGGCTCGCAGGGCCGCGGCCAGCGGGACGAGCGGCGCCGCGCCGTAGCCGCCACCCACCAGCACGCAGGTCTGCGGGCGCTCCGGGAGACGGAAAGGCTGCCCGAGCGGACCGACGACGTCGAGGACGTCACCGGGCCGACGCCGTGCCAGCCATGCCGTGCCACGGCCGGTGACCGCGAGCACCACCTCGATGCCCCCCGCGTCCCAGCCGGCGAGGGAGAAGCAGCGGCGCAGCAGCATCGGGCTGTCCGAACCGCCGACCGCGAGCGCGGCGAACTGCCCGGGTCGGGCTCCGGCGGCGATCCGCGGCGCCGCCAGCCGAAGGGCGACGTAGTCGCCCTTACGTCGCACGTCCATGACCGTGGCGGCCACCTGGGCCGCCGTCACGCCCGCGTCGCCTGCAGCGCGGCGGCGTACTCCTGCAGGGACCGCACACCGACCTCGCCGCGCAGCATCGCCTCGATGCCCTGGACGCAGGCGTCGAGGCCCTGCACGGTGGTCACGCACGGTACGGACCGGGCGACGGCGGCCGTGCGGATCTCGTAGCCGTCCAACCGCGGCCCAACGCCGAACGGGGTGTTGACGATGAGGTCGATCTCGCCGGCCAGAACCCGGTCGATGACCGTGGGCTCACCGGCCGGGCCCGGGCCCTGGGAGTGCTTGCGGACGACGGTCGCCGGGACCCCGTGCCGGTAGAGCACTTCGGCGGTGCCGTCGGTGGCCAGCACGTCGAACCCGAGATCGGCCAGTCGTTTGACCGGGAAGACCATCGCCCGCTTGTCCCGGTCGGCCACCGAGACGAACACCCGGCCCTTGGTGGGCAGGCCGCCGAAGGCGGCCTCCTGGCTCTTGGCGTACGCGGTGCCGAAGTGCGCGTCGATGCCCATGACCTCACCGGTCGAGCGCATCTCCGGCCCCAGCACGATGTCCACCCCGGCGAACCGGTGCCAGGGCATCACGGCTTCCTTCACCGCGATCGGCGCGTCCAGCGGCAGGTCCGCGCCGTCACCGGCCGGCAGCAGTCCCTCGGTGCGCAACTCGGCGATGGTGGCGCCGAGCATGACCCGGGCGGCCGCCTTGGCCAGCGGCACCGCTGTCGCCTTGGAGACGAAGGGCACCGTTCGGGAGGCGCGCGGGTTGGCTTCCAGCACGTAGAGCACGTCGCCGGCGAGTGCGTACTGGACGTTGAGCAGTCCGCAGACGCCGACCCCGGCGGCGATCGCGGCGGTGGAGGTCCGGATCCGGGCCAGGTCGCGACGACCGAGGGAGATCGGCGGGAGCGCGCACGCGGAGTCACCCGAGTGGATACCGGCCTCCTCGATGTGCTCCATCACGCCGGCCAGGAACAACTCCTGGCCGTCGTAGAGGGCATCGACGTCGATCTCGATGGCGTCGTCGAGGAAGCGGTCGACGAGGACCGGGCGGTCCGCGGTGACCTCGGTCGAGCGCTGCAGGTATCCGCGCAGCTGGTCATCGTCGTACACGATCTCCATGCCGCGGCCGCCGAGCACGTAGGAGGGCCGGACGAGCACCGGGTAGCCGATGTCGTCGGCGATGCGCTTGGCCTGCTCGTAGGAGGTGGCGGTACCGTGCTTGGGTGCCGGCAGACCGGCTGCGGCGAGGACCCGGCCGAAGCTGCCGCGGTCCTCGGCCAGGTGGATTGCCGCCGGTGAGGTGCCGACGATCGGCACGCCGGCGGCCTGCAATCCCCGCGCGAGGCCGAGCGGAGTCTGCCCGCCGAGTTGCACGACCACCCCGGCCAGGGGTCCCGCAGCCCGCTCGGCGTCGACCACCTCCAGGACGTCCTCGAGCGTGAGCGGCTCGAAGTAGAGCCGGTCGCTGGTGTCGTAGTCGGTCGAGACTGTCTCCGGATTGCAGTTCACCATCACGGTCTCGAAGCCGGCGTCGCGCAGCGCGAAGGCCGCGTGCACGCAGGCGTAGTCGAACTCGATGCCCTGCCCGATCCGGTTCGGCCCGCTGCCCAGGATGATCACGGCGGGCTTGCTCCGCGGTGCGACCTCGGTCTCCTCCTCGTAGCTGGAATAGTGGTACGGCGTACGCGCGGCGAACTCCGCGGCGCAGGTGTCGACCGTCTTGTAGACCGGCCGGACGTCCAGAGCCCGCCGGGTCGTCCGGACGTCCCGCTCGGAGCCACCGACGAGCTCGGCGATCTGCCGGTCGGAGAAGCCGTGCCGCTTGGCGCGCAGCAGCAGCTCACGACCGAGCTGCCCGTGCGCGGCCGCCTGCGCGGTGACCTCGGCCGCGACTTCGTCGATGAGCAGCAGCTGGTCGAGGAACCACGGGTCGATGCCGCTGGCCGCGCTCACCGCCGGCACGCCCGCGCCGGCCCGCAGCGCGTCGAGCACGTCGTGCAGCCGTCGGTCGGTCGGTAGGGCGGCGCGGGTCAACGCGTCCGGCCGGGGCGGGGAAACCCAGGACAGCGACGAGCCGGGCTGCTCCAGCGAACGCAGCGCCTTCTGCAGCGCTTCCGGGAAGGAGCGGCCGATGGCCATCGCCTCGCCGACGCTCTTCATCGTGGTGGTCAGCTCGCGATCCGCACCGGGGAACTTCTCGAAGGCAAACCGGGGCACCTTGACCACTACGTAGTCCAGGCTGGGCTCGAAGCTCGCCGGCGTCTCCCGGGTGATGTCGTTGGGTATCTCGTCCAGGGTGTAGCCGATGGCCAACTTCGCGGCGATTTTGGCGATCGGGAAACCGGTCGCCTTGGACGCCAAAGCGGAGGACCGGGACACCCGCGGGTTCATCTCGATCACCACGACCCGTCCGGTCGCCGGGTCCACCGCGAACTGGATGTTCGACCCACCCGTGTCCACGCCTACCGCGCGGATGATCGCCATCGCCAGGTCGCGCAGGTGCTGGTACTCCCGGTCGGTGAGCGTCATCGCGGGGGCGACGGTGATGGAGTCGCCGGTGTGCACACCCATCGGGTCGACGTTCTCGATCGAGCAGACGATGACGACGTTGTCCGCCCGGTCCCGCATGACCTCGAGCTCGTACTCCTTCCAGCCAAGCACGCTCTGCTCGACGAGCACCTCGGACACGGGGCTCGCGGCGAGCCCGGCAGCCACCTGGGTACGCAGACCGGCCTCGTCCCGGGCCAGCCCCGACCCGCCGCCGCCCATCGTGAAGCTCGGCCGGACCACGAGTGGATAGCCGAGGTCGACGCCGAAGGCTACCGCCGCCTCGACGCTGCGCACCATCGTGCTGGCCGGTACCTCGGCGCCGATGGAGCGGCAGATGTCCTTGAACCGCTGGCGATCCTCACCGGCCCGGATGGCGTCCAGGCTGGCGCCGATCAGCTCGACGCCGTACTCCTCGAGCACGCCGGCCTCGGCCAGGGCGACCGCGGTGTTCAGCGCCGTCTGGCCACCCAGGGTCGGCAGCAGCGCGTCGGGACGCTCACGTTCGATCACCTTACGGACGAATTCCGGCGTGATCGGTTCGACGTAGGTGGCGTCCGCGAACTCCGGATCCGTCATGATCGTCGCCGGATTGCTGTTGACCAGGCTGACCCGGATGCCCTCCGCCTTGAGCACCCGGCACGCCTGGGTACCGGAGTAGTCGAACTCGCAGGCCTGTCCGATGACGATGGGACCCGAGCCGATGACGAGCACCGAATTCAGGTCGGGGCGGCGCGGCATCAGGACACCTTCAGGGCGATGAGGAGGAGCGTGAGCAACGTCAGCACGGCCACCGCGGCGGAGAGAAGGAGGGCGCGAGCGTCCGGCGGGGTTGCTGGGATCACGCCGGCCCGCCGGCCATCAGGTCGGTGAAGGCGCCGAACAGTCCGGTCGCATCGTGCGGCCCGGGAGCGGCCTCCGGGTGGTACTGCACGGAGAACGCGGGCAGGTCCAGGCACCGCAGCCCCTCCACGACGCCGTCGTTGAGACCGACGTGGGAGACCTCGACCCGTCCGTACGGGGAGTCGAGGACCGTGTCGACCGGCGCGTCCACGGCGAACCCGTGGTTGTGGGAGGTGATGTGCACGCGGCCGGTGGCCCTCTCCTGCACCGGCTGGTTGACGCCGCGGTGGCCGTAGCCGAGTTTGTAGGTGTCGAAGCCGAGCGCGCGACCGAGCATCTGATGGCCGAGACAGATGCCGAACACCGGCCGCGCGCCGAGGACCCCACGCAGCGCACGCACGGCGTATGGCGTGGCCGCCGGATCACCGGGCCCGTTGGAGAAGAACACCCCGTCCGGGTCGGTGGCCAGCAGGTCATCGGCGGTGGCGGTCGCCGGGAGCACATGCACCTCGCAGCCGACCGCGGCCAGGTGGCGTGGGGTAGAGGTCTTGATGCCCAGGTCAAGCGCGGCCACCCGGTAGCGGGTCTCCCCGACCGCTGGCACGACGTAGGTGGCCGGGGTGCTGACCTCCCGCGCCAGGTCCGCGCCGGCCATCGGCGGCGAGGCCAGCACGGCGGCCAGCACGGCGTCCGGATCGGGCCCGATGCCGCAGCGCATCGCGCCACGCTCGCGGAGGTGGCGGGTCAGCGCCCTGGTGTCCACCCCGCGGATGCCGACCACGCCGGAGCCGGCGAGCTCCTCATCCAGACCCCGCTGGGCCCGCCAGGACGATGCCCGGCGCGCCGGGTCCCGGACGACGTAGCCGGCCACCCAGATCCGGCGTGACTCCGGGTCCTCGTCGTTGACCCCGGTATTGCCGATGTGCGGCGCGGTCATCACCACCACCTGGCGGTGGTAGGAGGGGTCGGTGAGCGTCTCCTGGTAGCCGGTCATGCCGGTGTTGAAGACCGCCTCCCCGACCGTCTGGCCGAGGGCGCCGTAGGGTGCGCCGCGGAAGTCCCGGCCGTCTTCGAGGACCAGGTAGGTGCTGGCGCCCCCACCGCTCACGGCGGTCATGTCAGCTTCCCGTCGAGCACCGTGGGCCGGCCGCTGAGGAAAGTGGCGACCACAGCGGCAGGCAGCTGCCGCCCCGCGTAGGGGGTGTTGCGTGATCGGGACGCCATCGCGGCGGGGTCGACAACCCGACGAGCGGCCGGGTCGACGAGCACGACATGCGCCGGCGCGCCGGGCTCCAACGGGCGGCCCTGGCCGCTGAGCCGGCCGATCCGGGCCGGCCGCAGCGACATCCGATCAGCCACGCCGGCCCAGTCCAGTCGACCGGTGTCCACCATCGCGGCCACCACCACGGACAGCGCGGTCTCCAGGCCGACCATGCCGAAGGCCGCCGCCGCCCACTCCGTCTCCTTGTCCTCCAGCGCGTGCGGTGCGTGGTCGGTGGCGACCGCGTCGATCGTGCCGTCAGCCAATGCGTCCCGCAGTGCCGTCACGTCCGCCGCGGTGCGCAATGGCGGGTTCACCTTGAAGACCGGGTCGTAGCTGGTGGCCAGCTCGTCGGTGAGCAGCAGGTGGTGTGGGGTCACCTCGGCGGTGACCCGGATGCCGCGCGCCTTGGCCCATCGCAGGATGTCCACCGAGCCGACGGTGGAGACGTGGCAGATGTGCAAGCGCGAACCGACGTGCCCGGCCAGCAGGCAGTCCCGGGCGATCACCGCCTCCTCCGCGGCCGCCGGCCACCCGACCAGGCCGAGCTGGGCTGAGATCACGCCCTCGTTCATCTGGGCGTCTTCGGTCAGTCGCGGTTCCTGGGCATGTTGGGCGATGACACCGTCGAAGGCCCGGACGTATTCCAACGCGCGCCGCATGAGCACGGCGTCGTCAACGCAGTGCCCGTCGTCGGAGAACACCCTGACCCGGGCGGCGGAATCCGCCATCGCGCCGAGTTCGGCGAGCTGCTGCCCGCCCAGGCCGACGGTGACCGCGCCGACCGGGTGGACGTCGCAGTGACCGGCCACCTGGCCCAGCCGCCACACCTGCTCCACCACGCCGGCGGTGTCGGCCACCGGGTCGGTGTTAGCCATGGCGTGCACAGCTGTGAAGCCGCCCAACGCGGCCGCCCGGGTGCCCGTCTCGACCGTCTCGGCGTCCTCCCGGCCGGGTTCCCGCAGGTGGGTGTGCAGATCCACCAGACCGGGCAGGGCGATCAGCCCGTCGGCGTCGTACACCTGCGCTCCGACGGGCGCCTCGGCCACGACCCGGCCGTCGGCGAATGCCAGGTCGGTTGGCGGGCCGCCACAGACCCGCGCACCGCGGAACACCCAGGCGCTCACGAGGAGTCTCCGCCGAGCAGCAGGTAGAGCACGGCCATCCGCACCGCGACCCCGTTGGCGACCTGTTCCACGATCGTCGAGCGGACCGAGTCTGCGACCTCCGCGGCGATCTCCATGCCCCGGTTCATCGGGCCGGGGTGCATGACGATCGCGGTATCCGGCAGGGTGGCCATCCGGGGCGCGTCCAGGCCGTAGCGTCGGGAGTACTCCCGGGCCGAGGGGAAGTACGCCCCGGCCATCCGTTCCCGCTGCACCCGCAACATCATCACCACGTCGCACTTGGGCAGCACCGCGTCCAGGTCGAAGGACACCGTGCACGGCCACGATCCCACCCCCACCGGCATCAGTGTCGGCGGCGCGACGACGCTGACCTCGGCGCCGAGGGTGTCCAACAGCAGCACGTTGGACCGGGCCACCCGGGAGTGCAGGATGTCCCCGACGATGGCGACCCGCAGCCCCTCCAGCCGGCCCAGCCGCCGGCGCATCGTGAAGGCGTCGAGCAGAGCCTGGGTGGGGTGCTCGTGGGTCCCGTCGCCGGCGTTGACGATCGCGCCGGAGATCCAGCCGGCGAGGCGGTGCGGGGCGCCGCTGGCGCTATGTCGGACCACCACCGCGTCCGCGCCCATCGCCTCCAAGGTCAGAGCGGTGTCCTTGAGCGACTCCCCCTTGGAGACCGAGGAGCCCTTCGTGGAGAAGTTGATCACATCGGCGGACAGCCGTTTGGCGGCCACTTCGAAGGAGAGCCGGGTACGGGTGGAGTCCTCGAAGAAGAGGTTGACCACGGTGCGCCCGCGCAGTGTGGGCAGCTTCTTGATCGGTCGATCAGAAATCCTGGCGAGCTCTTCCGCGGTGTGCACGATGAGCAGCGCGTCGTCCCGGCTGAGGTCCCCGGCGGAGAGCAGATGCCGGTTCACGCCGGGGCGTCCACACCGCTGGCCGGGCCGAGCAGGACACCGTCGCGGTCGTCGTACTCGCGCAGCAGCACGTGCACCGTCTCCCGCAGCGAGGTGGGGATGTTCTTCCCGACGTAGTCCGCCCGAATCGGCACCTCGCGGTGCCCCCTGTCGACGAGCACGGCGAGTTGCACGGCGCGCGGCCGCCCGGTGTCGAGCAGGGCGTCCAGGGCCGCCCGGATCGTCCGGCCGGAGAACAGCACGTCGTCGACGAGGACCACCACCTTGCCGTCGACGCCGTCCACCGGCAGGTCGGTCACCTGCAGCGCGCGCAGCCCGCGCAGATGGAGGTCGTCGCGGTGCAGGGTGACATCGAGGGAGCCGGTCGGCGGACGGACCCCCTCGAAGGTCGACATCCGGTCAGCGAGCCGGGTGGCCAGCGCCACACCACGGGTCGGGATCCCGAGCAGCACGGTGTCGGTGCCGCCGTGGGTGCGTTCCAGGATCTCGTGGGCGATCCGGGAGATCGCCCGCCCGAGTTCGTCGCCGTCCAGCACGGGACGGGCGGCGCTCACGTCGCCGGTCACCGGCCGTGGCGTGCCACGCGGCATCGTGGACCTCCTTCCCCGCCTCTCGGGACGGGTCGTTAAAGGATGTCTGGCGTCGGCTGCGCCGCCTCCGTTCCACAGCGAGAACCGACTGATGTCACGGTAGCAGCGCCATCTGGCGTAACGTCGGTGGCCGGCGTGCCGCGCATTAGGATGAATTTCGGCGATCGACCTTGACCGCTGGATCAACCCCCTCATAGCGTCACGGAAAGTAACACCGGAGCGAGGCATGGACGCCGGGTGCTTGACGGTCACCGCGCCGCCGGCCCACCAGGACATGGTGGGACGGCGTCGATACCCGGCCGAGCCAGTGGTGAGACCGGCGCTGCGGACCTGTTCCAGGTTGCAGTTCGGACCGGACCCCACCAAAGGATTTGCCATGACGAGTGAATACGCGAAGGCTCTCGGCTCTCGACTCCGCGCCATCCGAACCCAGCAGGGGTTGTCCCTGCACGGCGTGGAGGAGAAGTCCAAGGGCAGGTGGAAGGCCGTGGTCGTCGGCTCGTACGAGCGCGGCGACCGGGCCGTGACCGTGCAGCGACTGGCCGAGCTGGCGGAGTTCTACGGCGTACCCATCGCCGAACTGCTGCCGGAGGGCACGCCCAACGCGGCCACCGAGCCCCCGCCGCGGCTGGTGATCGACCTGGAGCGGTTGCACACCGTGGAGTCCGACGACCGGCGCTTGCTCGCCCGCTACGCGGCGACCATCCAGAGTCAGCGCGGGGACTACAACGGCCGGGTGCTGTCCATCCGGCAGGACGACCTGCGGACCCTGGCCGTGATGTATGACGAGTCTCCCAGTCAGCTCGCCGAGCAACTCATCGACTGGGGAGTGCTCAACGCGGACGCCCGCAGCCCAGTCGCCGACGCGGGCTGAACCCCCGCTCCACCGGTCGTGGAAGACTTCGCGCTCAGACCCGGAGCGACGGCTTGAGCTGCAGCAACCTGGCCAGCAGGCCGTTGACGAACGCCGGGGACTGGTCGGTGGACAGCGCGGTGGCCAGCCGGACCGCCTCGTCGAGCACGACCGCGTCCGGCACGTCCGGGCACCAGAGCAGTTCATAGGTCGCCAGTCGCAGCAGGTTGCGGTCGACGGCCGGCATCCGTTCCAGTGGCCAGTCCGCGGTGTAGGTCCTGAGCAGCTCATCGATGCGTTCGCGGTGCCCCGCCACCCCCTCGACGAGGGTCACCGCGTACTCCGGGACCTCCGGGTCGGCCTGCACCAGCCTCTCGGCGAGGGTGCTCACCGGATCGACCCCGCGGACCTCGGATTCGAACAGGATGTCCAGCGCCCGTTTCCGGGCCTTGCTGCGGGCGCCCATCAGGAGGTGACGCGGCCGAGGTACCGGCCGTCGCGGGTGTCCACTTTGACCTTCTCACCGGGGGTGAGGAACAGTGGCACCGCGACCGTGGCGCCGGTCTCCAGTTCCGCCGGCTTGGTCCCGCCAGTGGAGCGATCACCCTGCACACCGGGGTCGGTGTGCCGGATCGTCAGCTCCACCGATGCCGGCAACTCCACGTAGAGCGGGGTCAGCTCGTGCATGGCCACGGTCGCGGTCATGTTCTCCAGCAGGTAGTCCCGTGCACCGGCGACCGTCTCCGCGGGCAGGTGCACCTGCTCGAAGGAGGAGGTGTCCATGAACACGTAGTCGGTGGCGTCCTGGTAGAGGTACTGCATCTCGCGCCGGTCGACGTTGGCGACATCGACCTTCACCCCGGCGTTGAACGTCTTGTCGACGACCTTGCCGGTGAGCACGTTCTTCAACGTGGTGCGAACAAAGGCGCCACCCTTGCCCGGCTTGACGTGCTGGAACTCCACCACTGACCACAGCTGGCCGTCGAGATTGAGCGTGATGCCGTTCTTGAGGTCGTTCGTGGTCGCCACGTGGACCAACTCTACCCGCCGGGACAGCAGGGCCCAGCGCTTCGAAACCGAGCAGGCTAGCGCTCGACAAGCGCGCGCAGCGCCAGCCGGTAGGAGTCCAGGCCCAGGCCGCTGATCGATCCGGCCACTACCGCAGCGATGACGCTGAGCTGGCGGAAGTCCTCCCGGGCCGCCGGTTGGGACAGGTGCACCTCGATCACCGGCACGCCGGCGCCGGTCACCAGCGCCACCGCGTCGCGGATCGCGTAGGAGTAGTGCGTCCAGGCACCGGCGTTGAGTACGACGCCCTCGGCGGTGTCCGCAGCCTCGTGCAACCAGCCAAGCATCTGCCCCTCGGCGTCGGTCTGCCGGACGTCGACCTCGACGCCGAGCTCGATCGCGCTCTGCCGGCAGGCGGCGACGAGATCGGCATAGGAGGCCGTGCCGTAGATCGCCACCTCCCGGGTCCCCAGCCGGCCCAGGTTGGGTCCGTTCAGCACCGCGATCATCCCGCAGACACCTCCGCGTACGCCGATTCGAGCAGTTCGGTCGGCGGATCGTCCAGGACGCCGGGCGTGCCCAGGCCGTCCAGCACGATGAAGCGCAGCCGACCGCCGCGGGACTTCTTGTCCAGGCGCATCGCCGCATGCAGCGCCGGCCAGGCCCGAGCGTCGTAGCTGGTGGGTAGGCCCAGCCTGCGCAGCAGCGTCCGGTGGCGGTCCGCGGTTGGCCGATCCAGGTGTCCGCCGAGCCGCCCCAGGGCCGCGGCGAAGACCATTCCGACGGCGACCGCGTCACCGTGGCGCCAGCGGTAATGCTGGAGTCGCTCGATAGCGTGCCCCAGGGTGTGCCCGTAGTTGAGGATCTCCCGCCGGCCACCCTCCCGCAGATCAGCTCCGACGACCTCCGCCTTGACCCGCACCGCGCGCTCGATCAGTTCCCGCACGTGCGCTCTCGGGTCGGCTTCGAGCAGGTCGAGGATCTCCGGGTCGGCGATGAAGCCGGCTTTCGCCACCTCGGCGAGTCCGGCGGTGTAGTCCGGGTCGGGCAGGCTCGCCAGGAAGGTCAGGTCGCAGACCACGCCGACCGGTGGGTGGAAGGCGCCGACGAGGTTCTTGCCGGCCGCGGTGTTGATGCCCGTCTTGCCACCCACCGCGGCGTCGACCATGCCCAACAGCGTCGTGGGCACGTGCACCACCCGAACCCCGCGCAGCCACGTCGCGGCCGCGAAGCCGACGAGATCGGTGGTGGACCCGCCGCCGACGGCCACCACGCAGTCCGTACGCGAGACCTCGAAGGAGGCGAGGACGTCCCACAGCCGAGCAAGAGTCTCCACTGCCTTGTCCGCTTCCGTGCCGGGCAGGATGTACTGCTCGGTCGCTATCCCTGCGGCGAGCAGGTGCCTGAGGAGGCCGGTGGCCGCGGCGGAGACGCGGTCGGCACAGACCACGAGCGCCCGGGCGGGACAGCCTACGGCGGCCGCGACCTCGGTCAGGACGTCGGCGCCCACCACCACCTCGTAGGGTGACTCCCCGCGTACCGGAATCCGCGTGATGGTCATGCAGCGAGTGCCTGCAGGACGTCGGCGGCGACCTCCTCCGGCGCGCGTCCGTCGGTCATTACCGTCGCGGCCGCGACGTCGAGGTAGTGCGGTCGTCGTTCCAGCAGCAGCCGGTTCAGCTCGGCCCGGGGATTGCCCAACAGCAGCGGCCGGTCGCGAGCCAGCCCGACTCGGCGTACCGCATCGGCGAGGCCGACGTCGAGGAACACCACCGGGTACGGCCGCAGCTCGGCTCGAGTGCCGTCGTCGAGGACCGCCCCACCGCCGACCGCCAGCACACCGGGGTGCTCGGCGAGGGCGTCCTTGACGGCGGCGCGCTCCAGCGCGCGGAAGCGGGGCTCGCCGGAGCCGATGAAGATGTCGGACACCGACTGACCAGCCGCGGCCTCGACGTCGGCGTCGGTGTCCCGGAAGGACACGCCCAGCCGCCGGGCGAGCAGCCGCCCGACCGTGGTCTTGCCCGCTCCCGGCGGACCGACCAGGACGAGTACCGGGCCGGTCACCGGGCGGCCGCGAGCTCGGGTCGCGTCTGCGGACCCACCGCGGCGGCGTGCCCGGTGACGGGGCGTCGGCCCATCAGCGCACCGACAGCGCGTCGAGGTACCCGGCCAGGTTGCGACGGGTCTCCGGGACGCTGTCCCCGCCGAACTTCTCCGCTACCGCCTCGGCCAGGACCAGCGCCACCATCGCCTCGGCGACGACCCCCGCGGCCGGCACCGCGCAGACATCGCTGCGTTGGGCGATTGCCGTGGCCGGGTTGCCGGTGGCAACGTCCACCGTCGCCAGGGGGCGGGACAGGGTCGAGATCGGCTTCATCGCCGCGCGAACCCGGAGCACTTCACCGGTCGACATGCCGCCCTCGACGCCGCCGGACCGGCCGGTGACCCGGCGGATTCCGTCGGGACCGGCCTCGATCTCGTCGTGTGCGATCGAGCCGCGACGACGGGCGACGTCGAACCCGTCACCGACCTCGACCCCCTTGATGGCCTGAATGCCCATCAGCGCGGCCGACAGTCGTGCGTCCAGCCGCCGATCCCAATGCACGTGGCTGCCCAGTCCCGGTGGCAGGCCGTGCACGACAACCTCCACGACCCCGCCAAGCGTGTCCGCGTCGGCCTTGGCCGCGTCGATCTCGACCACCATCGCCGCGCTTCCGGCCGCCGACAGGCAGCGCACCGGGTCCTCATCGATCCGCACCCGATCGGCGGGCACCGGGACGCTGTCGCTCGGGGTCGCCGCGGAGCCGATGGCGACCACGTGGCTGAGCACCTCGATGCCGCCTACCTGGCGTAGGAACGCCTGGGCGACCGCCCCGAGCGCCACGCGGGCGGCGGTTTCCCGGGCCGAGGCGCGCTCCAGGACCGGCCGGGCGTCGTCGAAACCGTATTTCTGCATCCCGGCGAGGTCGGCGTGCCCGGGGCGGGGCCGGGTCAGCGGAGCGTTACGAGCCAGGCCCGCCAGTACCTGCGGTTCCACGGGGTCGGCAGCCATGACGACCGACCACTTGGGCCACTCGGTGTTGCCGATCCGGACGGCGATCGGGGAGCCCAGGGTCAGCCCGTGGCGTACCCCGGCGAGCAGTTCCACCTCGTCGCGCTCGAAGCTCATCCGGGCGCCCCGACCGTAGCCCGCCCGCCGGCGCTCCAACGCGGCACCGATGTAAGCGGTGGACACCTCGACCCCGGCCGGAAGTCCCTCCAGAATCGCGAGCAGCGCTGGGCCGTGCGACTCCCCCGCCGTCAACCACCGCAGCACGTTGCCGAGTCTTTCATCCTTTCCTCGGCCCCGTCCCATCCGCAGAAGCGGGCTCCGGACGCGGCGGGTGAAACCGCCACAGTCACCTCGGAGGCACCCGAGACGGCCGCCATCGGGGGAAGCTCAGGAGGAGTGCCTGCTCGAGGTCGTCCTCGGCAGCAGTCGGCTCCCGGAGCGCTGCGGCCGACTCGACGGGGTCGACGGGGTCGACGTCGGCGACGGCGTTGTGGTGGTGCTGGGGTTTCCGGGCATGGCGGGACGCGTGGCGCCGGGGAGCGGCGACGGCGTCGGGGCGCCATTCGCGGGCGGGCTGGGACTGACCGCGGCGGGATAGAGAATCTGGAACGGGTCGCGGGCATCTGCGCTGCCGACCGTGGGCCGATCCGTGGGCGACGGCGTTGCCGGCCCGGCGGGTACCTGCGCGGTCGGTACCGGTGTGGGGGTTGTTGTGGGGAATGTTGTCGGTGCGGTTGTCGGTATCGCGCTCCACCGCTGTGCCGGGTGTAAGGCGATCACGCGGCCGTAGCGCGCGGCGGCAACTGGGCCGGTGACCACGCCGTAGGCCAGACCGGCGAGCGCGGCCGCGGTGACGAGGGTGGCGCCCAGCAGAACGGTGCGCGGCGGCCACATCGGCCGCCGCGACGCTGATGGCGGGATGCCCTGGGATGCGTGCCCATCCCGCGCGTCTTCCCGGTGGGGCCCCGATGCCATCGGTGTCACCGTCCTCGCCTCGCCCGCTGTGCCGACGACCCGCCGGCAGAAGGGGTCGGCGCCGGCGGGCTCGTGTCGCCGGGGGGACCGAGGGCAGCGGCGCCCGATGGCGGTGCCCCGGGCGTTGTCGGCACTGTCGGCACAGCGCTGGGCGGGGGGTTCGGCACCGATGGTGGCGGGGAGGCGGAGTCCGCCGGGAGACTCACCGTGGAGGTGAAGGCCGAGCCCTTGAGCACCGCCCGCAGCACGGGATCGGAGCCCGACGGGCTGGCTCCGGTCGTGGGGTTCGTCGTCGGAGTGGTCGTCGGCCTGGTCGTCGGGCTGGTCGTCGGGCCCGTCACCCCCGTCGTCGGACTCGGTGTCGTGTCCGCCGGAGCCAGCGCAACCGAGGTGAAGACCACCGCCCGCTGCATCGTTTCGACCGCGGTGAGGAAGTTCTCCAGGAGGAAGTAGGTGCCGGTCACGACCATCGTGATCGGTACGATGCGATATCGGGCGACTGTTCCCGAGGGGCCCGGCGTTGTGCCTGGCGTTGTGGCCGGCACCGCCGGATATGCGAGGCCCGGGGTCACCGCCGCCGGCGGGACGTTCGGCGAGGGTCTGCTGCTCGGCGACGGGGCGCCGGCTGAGCCGGATGGACTCGGCGCCGGTGCGAAGGAGGGGGTGGGGGTGCTCGGCGTCGCCGGGGTGAGGTTGACGATCTCGACCTGGCTGCTCTGCGCGACGGCGGAAAGCTGCCTGATCAGCTCGGGCAGGGCCACGGTGGGTGGGATCCGCGTCTCGAAGGCCCGCAGCCGCTGTTGCTGCGCTGGCAGTCCGGGGACCTCCTGACGCAGCATCGCGAGTTGCACCTGCAGCGCCATGGCGCTCTCCACGGCGGTCCGGGTCTGGCCCCGCGCCTCGTTGGTCGCGGACACCTTGGGCCCGATGAAGATGAACCAGCCGGCCACCAGCACCCCGAGGACGAGCCCGGCGGCCATCAGGTATTGGGTTCGGGCCCTCATCGCAGTCCCCCATCAGCCCCGGAGTAGCGCCCCGACAGCGCGGCTGTGGTGATGACCGCCGTGGAGGTGAAGCGAACGACGCCCACGTCGCCGCTGACCGTGGTGGCGGTGAGCAGCGTGGCATGGGCAAGGCCGGTGATGTGCTCGAGCGCGTCCAACCAGGTGGCGACATCGTCATAGGAGGAGGTGAGCCCCGACATGGTCACCGTGCCCAATTGGTCGTCCTCTCCTGAAGAGTCCGGTGCCGGCGTCGCGCTGGCCGGCGGGGCCACCGTTCCGGGTGAGAGGCCACCGGGTGAGAGACCAAAGGCCCCGTCCTCCGTGCCCTGCTCCCAGCGGGCCGACGTGATCTGCACCGAGGCCGGGACGGTGCTGCTCAGCGCGGTGAGCATCCGGCTGTACCGGACCTCCGTGCCCAGGGCGGCTTGGAGCGTCGCGCGGGAGGCGTCGACGGCCTGGTAGGTGGCCTGCACCCCGGCGTACTGATCGACCTCCTGCTGCACCTGCCATTGGCGCTGGACTGCCAGCTCCCGGCGGCGCTGCGCGGCATCCAGCCGGTCCCCGGCCGCGACGTAACCGACCAGGACGAGGGCCACCGCGATCAGCACGATCGCGGCCAAGCCGGCCTGCCGCCGTCGCCGCCGACGGGCTCGCACGAGGGAGGTGGGCAGCAGGTTGATCCGTGGCAGGGCGGTTGGTGGCGTCGCGGTCGCCGGCCAGGCCGGCTCGGCAGTGCCAGCAGTGCCAACAGACGCGGCCCCCCGCCGTCGAAGGCTCGGTCGAATCATGCGGCCATCCGCAGTGCCAAGCCAAGGGGCACCGCGAGGAACGGGTCGCCGCGCTCGACCGCGCGCGCCGAGACGCCCGACCCGTTGGGGATCGCGGTCATCGGCCGGCTGGCCACCACCGGCAGCCCACTGGCCACCCGCAGCTGCTCCGGCAGGCCGCCCAGCAGAGTGCCACCGCCGCTGATTACCATCCGGCTCAACGGCCGGGCACCGGGTTCGCCGCGGTAGAAGTCCAGCGAACCGCAGATCTCAGCGACCAGCCGGGCGATGGCCGCCTGCTGGATCTGGCGTTCGAAATGCTCGGATTCCGGCGTTCCGGCCGAGTCCTGGGCCACCCCCCGCTTGCGGGCCTCGGCGTCGTTACGGGCGATGCCGAGGCGTTCGGCGAGGTACTCGGTGACATCCTCCCCACCGCGAGGCAGGATCCGGACGAAGCGGGGAACGCCACTGGAGTGGACCAGCACGTTCGTGCAGGCGGCGCCGACGTCGACGACCGCCTCGGTCACGGCATCCGGGCCGGCAGTCCGCGACGGCTCGGTGAGGGTAGCGACCCGCAGCATGGCGAAGGTGGTCAGATCGACCACCTCCGGGCGCATCCCGGCCGCCCGCACGGCGGCCAGCAGGGCGGTCACCATCGCGGTCTCCGCAGCGACGACCAACGTTCGCAGCATCCGGGAACCGCCCACACCGACGAACTCCTCGACCGGGTGGTAGTCGAGCACCGCCTCCTCCACGGGAAATGGGAGCACGTCCTGCATCTGGAACACCAGGGCTGCTCGAAGCTCCGCCGCCGGCATCCACGGCAGCTCGACCTGCCGGACCACCACTCGTTGGTTGGCCACGCCGACCGCGACACGGGTGCTGCGAAACCGGCCCACCGCCCGGAGCCGCTTCAGCGCGGCGGTCACCGCCTTCGGTTCCCGGATGGCACCAGCGCTGATGGCTCCCGGCGGCAGGCCGATCTGGGCAAACCGCTCGAGCCGTGGACCGTCAGCGCCCACTGAGATCTCCACGGCGCGCACCGCGGAGGTGCCGAGGTCAAGACCCAGCGATCCGCTTGAGCGCACGGTCGGACCCCCAGGTGTCGGAAAGTCGCGCTGACCCCTCGGGGTTCGGCGGCAAACGGGTGACCCTTAAGCCATTCGGGCTAACGGATCGCCAGGTCCAGATACGAGCGGGCGATCGGCTCGCCGCCCAGGATCGCGACCAGCGCCCCGAGGAGCATGAACGGACCGAAGGGCAGCGCGGTGCTCCGTCCGGCGCGCCCGATCAGCAGCAGGCCGACCGCCGTCAGACCGCCGAGCACGAAGCCGGCGAAGAGCCCCACCGCCCACGTGCCCCAGGAGAGCCAGGCCAGGTAGAGCCCGACCACGCCGGCGAGCTTGACGTCGCCGAAGCCCAGGCCTCCCGGCGAGATCAGGGCGATGAGGAAATACAACCCGAAGAACGCCGCCATACCCAGCACGGCCCGCAGCAGGTCCGCACTACTGTCCCGGCCGAGCAGGCCGAGAGCGAGCAGCCCGATTCCGACCGGGTAAGACGGCAGCGTCAGCACGTCCGGCAGCCGCTGGCATGCCAGGTCGATCGCGGTCAACGCCACCCCGATCGCCCCCAGATAGAGGAAAGCGGGCAGGTCGGGGCGGGCACCGATGCGGGAGGCGAGCAGGACGAACACCACCACTGTCGCCAGCGGTAGGAGCATTTCGCCCCCGCCGACCCGCGCTCTGCAGTGCCGGCATCGGGTACGGAGCAGGTACCTGGCCAGCGTGCCAGCGAACTCTCGCGGCCGGCGGGTCGCCGAACAGCTCGGGCAGAGCAGGATCAGCCACTGGCCGGGCTGGCCGGCGCTCAGCCGCCACACCACGCCGGCGAGCACGTCGCCGACAGCCATGCCGAGCACCCCGACCGCCGCCAGCAGCCAGATCATCCGCCGACGCCCGTCCCGGCCAGGTCGGCCGTGGCTGCGCTCAGGGGCGGCGCGTTCCACTTCTGCTCCAGCGAGCCGTCACAGCCGGCGACGGCGGCTCGGTGGACGTCGCCCGGCGGTGGCGCGGGCCGCAGCGCCAGGCACAGCCCGCTCGGACCGGCGATCGTGTAGCGGGTTCCCGGCGAAGAGGACTGCGCGCTGGCTGTCCACTGCTGGAACCTCTCGCCGTCGTTGCACGGCGCGGCGACGACCGCTGTGCCGTCGACGGGCGGCCGGTCGTTCGTGCCGGCCTGCAGGCAGTAGGTGCCCGCCGGAGCGGTCGTCCGGTATTGCCCGACCTCGGGACGGAGACCGGCCAGAAAGCCGAACCGCTGGCTCCACGGAGGTACGGCGTCCTCGGCCGCTGACACGCACGGCGACTCGACAACGACCCCGGCCGAGACGTCCCCGCCCGCCACGGACAGGCAATCCCCGGTGCCGGCATTGACGAGGTTCTGCCGAGCGCTGCCGGCGGCGCCGGAACCCACGCCCGGTTCCGGCCGGAACCGGAGCGCGACAATGCCGGCCCCGACGCCGGCCCCGACGTCTCCTCCGCTCGAGCAGGTGCCCAGGACGACCTCGACCCCCGCCACGGCGGGCGCGCCCGCGGTGGTCAGACACCCGCTCGTCGGGCTTGTCGCGGCCGCCAGGCGCAGGTTGGAAGCACCGGTGAGCTGCCAACGCTCGAGGGCGGCCGAGGTGCACGCGGCCAGGACCACCGCGGCGTCCGGTGCCGACCCGCCCCGCAGGCAGAGCCTCGTGGCCGCGCCGCGCAGCTGGAACTGGGGGGTGTACTGCCACCGCTGGCCCGCCGACGCAGGCTGGCAGTCGGCGAGCACGAGGTGGTCGCTCGGGGCGGACTGCGCCCCGGAGTCCGTGCCGAGGCACAGGGCCGCATCGGGTGCGGCAAGTCGGAGCAGCCCCCCCGGCGGCCGGCCCGATGAGCGGAAAGCGTACGTCGCCCTCGCGGTGGTGCCCGGCGCGCCCGGTGGCGTCCCGCCCCGGGACACCGAGGTCAGCTGTGCGTAGGCGGGCCGGTCGACCAGCCCCTGCGGGGAGCAGGTGATGAGGGTCGCCGGTGCGAGAGGTGCGCCGGAGTAGTAGGCGATGCGGACGTCATAGCCCAGACCGGACGCCGTGCCGATCGTCCCGCTTGCGGCACACGGCAGGTCGCGCAGGCTGACAGAGGGGCCTGCGTCGGCCGTCCGGATCCGGGCAACCGTCGCGTCGATGCCGGCCTGAGCGGCCGCCAGGAACCGCAGCCGCTGCCCGTCGGCGGAGGTCGACGCCGCCGCGGACAGCGCACGGGTGCCGATCGCGGCGCTGAGTGCTGTGCCGAGAAAGACACAGAGAAGGAGGACGGGCAACAGCAG